>DFBF01000243.1 GCA_002367285.1 Rhodobacteraceae bacterium UBA3087
CCGCAGGGGCGGCGCGCCGATCCGCGTATTGGCAAGGACCGCCAGGCGCTGATCATGTCGGGCGCGGCGATCTTGCAGGCGCTGCTGCGGATCTGGCCAACGGACCGGTTGTCTGTTGCGGACAGGGGCCTGCGCGAAGGTCTGTTATATTCACAAATGTCGAGTGACGGCGTGTTGGAAGACGGGAATATCTGAGATGGCTGGCGTGTATGGCAAAGGCAAGGGCGGCAAGAAGAACAATTCGGGCCGCGGGCTGCGGGATCTGACCGTAAAGGTGAAATCCGCACGGGGGCGGCGGGCATCGTCAACCAAATGGCTGCAACGCCAGTTGAATGACCCCTATGTCTCGCGCGCCAAGGTCGAGGGTATGCGCGGACGCGCGGCCTATAAGATCATGGAGCTGGACGACAAATTCAGATTCCTTCTGAACGGCGCGCGCGTTGTTGATCTGGGCTGTGCGCCCGGCGGCTGGGCGCAGGTCGCCGTGCCGCGCATCAATTCGCTGGGCGAAAAGCCCGGCAAAGCCGTCGGCACATTTCTGGGCGTTGATTTGCAGGAGATGGAGCCGCTGCCGGGGGCCGAATTCTATGTGCTGGACTTCATGGAAGATGACGCCGATCTGCAAGTCAAAGAATGGCTGGGCGGCAAGGCCGATGTGGTGATGAGCGACATGGCCGCGTCAAGCTCGGGCCACAAACAGACCGACCACCTGCGTATCATGGCGCTGTGCGAGGCGGCGGCCTATTTCGCCTTTGACGTGCTGGAAGAGGGCGGAACCTTCGTGGCCAAGGTTTTGGCTGGCGGCGCCGAGGCTGAATTGCAGCGGCTGTTGAAGGCAAAGTTTGACAAGGTGGCTTATATGAAGCCGCCGTCGTCGCGGTCCGACAGTTCCGAGAAATTCGTCGTCGCGACCGGGTTTCGGGGCTGAACCACAATCAAGTTTGCAGTCAAAAGGAATGCGCGTGCCGCGCATGCTTGTTTGCCTCGCGCCCTGAAGGGCGCTCAGGCGGGTGGGGGCGTCACTGGGGCGTATAGCTTCGCCCGGCGGAAAAGCGGTGCGGCGTGACGCCGAACATGTCGCGAAAGCGTTTGGCGAAATAGGTGGCGCTGTCAAAGCCGCAGGCGGCGGCGACTTCGGCCATGGGCAGGTCGGTTTCCGCAAGCAATGCACGGGCCCGGCCAAGGCGTAACTGCTGGAAATATTTCTTGGGCGACACGCCCAGATGTTTGGTGAACAGCCGTTCGATTTGCCGGCGCGAGATACCCGCCTGGGCGGCGATGTCATCCAGGTTGAACTGTTCGTCGATATTGTCTTCGAAATACTTGATGATCGTCACCAGGTTTTTGTTGCCAATGCCCAAGGTGGCCGAACGCGAACTTTGCTGCGCTTCGGCCCCGGAGCGGTGCAGCGTATAGACACACATGTTCAACACCGCCTGGCTGAGATGCGAGCCGAACCGATCATGGATCAGGCGCAGGAACAGGTCGGTGGCCGCCGAGCCACCCGAGGAGGTCAGGATACGATCATCAATGACATAGAGCTGTTCCTTTGGGTCAAGCTCTGGATAGATTTCGCGAAACGGGGTGATGTTTTCCCAGTGCAGCGTGAAGGATTTGCCTTTCAGAATTCCCGACCGTGCCAAGGTATAGGTCCCTGTGCACAGCCCTCCGACCGTACAGCCCTGGCGCCAGTGTTTGCGCAGCCAATCGGCGGATATCTGGCTGCTGGACTGCTCGGGCTGCACCCCGGAACAGACGAATATCCGCGCGTTGCGACCCACATCGTCCAAAGGGCCTGAGCCCCCCCTTTGAAGTGGTCCGCCCCTATAGTTAGGAAAGCGGAGGACAAACGATGGCCATTAAGAGATCCAAGCCCGAAGAGATTGTCGTGAAGTTACGGCAGGCTGAAGTTCTGATGGGGCAAGGTATGCCCGGATTGATGCGATCAGACAGATCGGCGGGACCGAACAAACCTATTACCGCTGGAAGAAAAAGTACGGCGGAATGCACTGCCCGGCAGGGTTAAGCGCAGCATGATCCCGAGAGGGGCACAGAACAACTCAAGGAACTGAAGCGGCTGCAGAAAGAGAACGAGCGGTTGCGTCGTGAGGTGTCAGATCTGACGCTGGACAAGTTGATCCTTTCGGAAGCTGCGCGGGGAAACTTCTAAGCCCCTCACGTCGACGCGCTTGCGTCGATCATGTGCGTAGCCGGTTCACGGTATCTGAGCGACGAGTTTGCCGTGTTCTGGGCCAACATCGATCCACACAGCGTCGCTTGCCACAAGGGCGGGCTGACGAGGAACGCTTGATCGCAGGCATGATCGAATTGACACGCCAGTATGGCCGCTATGGCTACCGTCGGATTGCAGCCCTGCTGAGAGACGCGGGCTGGCAAGTGAATGATAAACGTGTCGAGAGGCTATGGCGACGTGAGGGGCTTAAAGTGCCAATGAAACAACCAAAGAGAGGACGGCTCTGGCTTAATGATGGATCGTGTGTCCGGTTACGTCCCGAGTATCGCAACCATGTCTGGTCGTATGACTTTGTGCACCATCGCACGGACGACGGCAGAGCGTTTAGAACACTGAACATTCTGGACGAGCACAGCCGGGAATGCCTTGCGATCCGTGTGAAACGGAAGCTGAACTCGACTGAGGTCATCGATGCTCTCACGGACCTGTTCATCTTGCGCGGCGTGCCAGCTTACATCAGGTCAGATAACGGCCCAGAGTTCATCGCTGAGGCTGTCCGAGATTGGATCAAGGCGGTCGGAGCAAAGACTGCGTCTATCGAGCCTGGGTCACCCTGGGAAAACGGCTACTGCGAAAGCTTCAATGGGCGGATGCGAGACGAATTGCT
>DFBF01000154.1:0-2926 GCA_002367285.1 Rhodobacteraceae bacterium UBA3087
CCCTAGACCCCAACGAGCACCTGATCACCTCGTTCAGCGGCAACATGACCACCTATGTAAAGGAACACATTCTGTTGGCGGCGCTTGGATCGCTGCTGATGTCGGGCGTGTTGATGTATGTGGGCAACCCCTATCCCTGGACCGGCATCGTCGGCGCGGTTTTGGCCATCCTTGTGCGCGGGCTTTACGTCGCCAAGGAACAGCTGGGGTTCACCTGGTATCTGACCAACCGCCGCCTGATCGGGCCCGGCGAACGGGCGATCCTGCTGGACAACATCAGCAAGGTGAACACGATCTTTTCCGCCGCCCAGGTGGTGACCGGCACCGGAGACAAATACATGTTGAAATACCAGGCAGACGCCAAGGTCACGCAGGCCGAGATTGACAAGGCACGCGGTGCATGACCCTGCCGCTGGCCTTGCAGGACATGGTCGCCCCCGGTGAACCGGTTCTGGGCCACTGGCGCCCGGCGCTGGGTCAGTTCCTGAAGGGCTTTGTCATGGCGGGCGGGCTGACCAGCCTGTTGCTGGGCCCCTTGACCCTGACCCAGGGGCCGCTGGTGTTTCTGGCGACGTTGATCCTGGGCGTCGCTATTTACGGCTTTATCTTTGACGACATTTTCGTCTGGCGGGCGCGTCGCGCCGATCACTGGGTGCTGACCGATCGCCAACTGTTGTTCTGCAACGACCGCGGCGATGATGACCCTGCCGCCCTGCCGCTGGATCAGATCAAGGGCTTTGCCGGCACCGCCTGGATGGGCCTGACCCTGCGTCTGACCGACGGCACAAAACTGCGCATGAGCTATGTGCCCGCCCCCCGCGCCATCCGCGCGGCGATTGAGGCGGCGCAAAGTAGGTGACCCAACCGGGCAATAAACGCCTGACCGATCTGGGCGACGCGACCGCGCGGCAGCCCCTGCTGGCACCGCCGGAACGGATTATCTGGCAAGGCCGTCCAGCCCGGCGCATCGTTTGGCGGCCCGAAGCCAAAGGTAGCATAGTCAGCATCGGCTTCATCCTGGCGCTGTTTCTGTTTCAAGACCAAATGGGGATTGAACCAGAGATATTGTTCGGACCGGGAAACATCTGGAAAACCACCCCCGAAACGGCTCTTCACATGGACCGCAACAGCATCCTTTTCGGACAACGTGTTACCCAAGATGGCGAAGAGGAAAGGGTCGTGCCCACTGGCTTTGAACATCTTGACGATCCTGCTACCGTCATGGCCACCTTTCGCAAAGTCCAAACCCTTGACAGGGCCCAAGACACAAGGGACCAATAGGGCGTATTTTTCAAGGACCTTACCCATGAACGACAATCCATTTCCCCTGCCCAAAGGCGGAAGGATCCTAAGACAGGGCGCGACATGAACACCGCCTGGGATCATATCCTGGACAAGGATGAAACCATCCTGTGGCAGGGCCGCCCGGACGGCGCGCTGCACTTTCGGCTGAAGAACGTCGGCACGTTCATCTTTGGACTGTTCTTTGCGGGCTTTGCCCTGTTCTGGATGGTGATGGCCAGCCAAGCAGGTGGGTTTTTCTGGATGTTCGGGCTGATCCATTTTTCGGTCGGGATCGGCGTGTCCTTTGGATCGCTGTTTTACGACGTCTATCGCCGCCGCCACACCTGGTACACGCTGACCGACCGGCGCGCCTTTATTGCGACGGATATGGTCCACAAGGGGCGGCAGCTGAAAAGCTATCCGATCACCAAGGACATGATGTTGAAATTCCAGCCTGGCCCCCTGCCGTCGATCCATTTCGCACAAGAGGTCCGACGCAGCAACAACGGCTCACGTCCGGTCGATATCGGGTTTGATTGGATCGCCGATGGGGACGAGGTCATCGTGATGATCCGCCAAATCCAGAGGGGCACCCCATGAGCAGCCATGCCACCCCCGCAGCGGGCTGCACCTGCCAGGTCGAAAGGCCGTGCTGTTTTTCGCCGGTCTTGGCATCACCGGCTATGCCCTGTGGTGGGCGATCATGGTCGCGCAGGACGGTGGCAATTTTTGGCGCTATGGGCTGATCCATTTGGCGATCGGGCTGTATTTCAGCTTGGGCACCCTGATCTGGGAACAGATGAAAACGCGGCGCGTCTGGTACACGGTGACCAACCAGCGCGCTCTTATTGCGACGAACCTGCCGCTGAGGGGGCATCGATTGCGTAGCTATGAAATCACGCCGGACACGCGCCTGCTCTATACCCCCGGCAAGCCGGCAACGATCCATTTCGCCAGTGAAATCCGGGGCCGGCGCACGACCTATGGCGTGACCGACAAACGCGCGATTGTTGCCACGCCGCGCAGGCAATTCGACATGCCTTTGGCCTTGGACGTGCAAGTGCATTTGTCGGGCAACACCATCACCCTGTGGCGCGATACCCCGCGCTGCCCCCCTCCTGTCGCACCTCTCAGGTTCGAACGCCTGACGGACGCGGTCCATGTGCTGCACCTGATCCGCACGCAACAGGAGGGGGGCAGCGCGCAGACCTGAAACCCCTTGGAGTAAACCGCGATCCGTGGCAAATACCCTGCGATGGCTGACCCCTAAGGACGCACCAATGATCACCTTTACCAACGCCCGCCTGATCAACCCCGAAACTGGCATCGATACGCTGGGCAGTGTGACAGTTGAAAACGGGGTCATCACTGCACTGAATGGGCCTGAAACTGGCGACATCATCGACTGCAACGGAAAATGCCTGGCGCCGGGGATCGTCGACATTGGCGTGAAAATCGGTGAACCGGGCGAACGCCACAAGGAAAGCTTTCGCACCGCGGGCGACGCGGCGGCGGCCGGGGGCGTCACCACCATGGTGATCCGCCCCGACACGACCCCCGCAGTCGACACGCCCGAAACGCTGGAATTCGTCACCCGCCGCGCGGGCCAGATTGCGCCGGTGAATGTGCATTCCATGGCCGC
>DFBF01000154.1:2942-4552 GCA_002367285.1 Rhodobacteraceae bacterium UBA3087
GAGAACCCGAAAACCTTCCAACGCGCCATGACCTATGCCCGTTCGCTGGGCGCGCTGGTCATTGCCCATCCGCAAGACCCGATCCTGTCCAAAGGCGCGGCTGTGACCTCGGGCAAATTCGCATCCCTGCGGGGCCTGCCCGCCGTGTCGCCGATGGCGGAACGCATGGGGCTGGAACGCGACATGGCGCTGGTTGAAATGTCTGGTGTGGCCTATCACGCCGACAGCCTGTCGACCGCCACCGCCCTGCCCGTGCTGGAACGCGCCAAAGCCGCCGGTCTGAACGTGACGGCGGGTGTGAACATCCACCACCTGACGCTGAACGAATTCGACGTGGGCGATTACCGCACCTTCTTCAAACAAAAACCGCCCCTGCGCAGCGAAGACGACCGCCTGGCCATGGTTGACGCCGTCGCCACCGGGTTGATCGACATCATCAGTTCGATGCACACGCCGCAGGACGAAGAAAGCAAACGCCTGCCGTTCGAAGAGGCGGCCTCCGGCGCCGTCGCGTTGGAAACGCTGTTGCCCGCCGCGCTGCGTCTGGTCCATGCGGACCTGATCGACCTGCCCACGTTATGGCGCGCCATGTCGCTGAACCCGGCCCAGCGCCTGGGCCTGCCCGGAGGACGGCTGAGCGAAGGGGCCCCCGCCGACCTGGTGCTGTTTGACCCCGACGCGCCCTTTGTGCTGGACCGCTTTGCCCTGAAATCCAAATCCAAGAACACGCCGTTTGATGGTGCCCGCATGCAGGGCCGCGTGATCGGCACCTGGGTTGCTGGCGCCCGTGTGTTTGGCTGATCCACTTACCTGACTACGACGAAAGGACGCCCTATGCCCGAGCTTACCTCTGCCCCGCTGATGCTGGCCCTTGTTGCCCTTGCCGCCTATCTGCTGGGGTCGATCCCATTTGGCATTGTCATGGCAAAACTGTTCGGTCTGGGCGATCTGCGTGCCATCGGGTCGGGCAATATCGGCGCGACCAACGTCCTGCGCACCGGCAACAAGCTGGCGGCCTTTCTGACCCTGATCCTGGACGCGGGCAAAGGCGGCATCGCGGTGCTGGCCGCGCGCGCGCTGGTGGGTGAAGACGCCGCACAACTGGCCGGGTTCACCGCCTTTCTGGGCCATTGTTTCCCGATCTTTCTGGGGTTCAAGGGCGGCAAGGGCGTGGCCACCTGGCTGGGCACGCTTTTGGCGCTGTTCTGGCCGCTGGGCCTGGCTGCCTGTGCCACTTGGCTGGCCGCCGCAGCGCTTATGCGCATATCCTCGCTGGCGGCACTTTTGGCCGCCGTGCTGTCGCCGCTTTGGGCCTATATGCTGGGCGCACCATCTTTGCTGGTGCTGGCCGTCGCGCTGGCCGCCCTGATCCTTTACCGCCACAAAGCCAACATCAGCCGAATTTTGGCCGGCGAAGAGCCCCGCATCGGGAAGAAGTAATTTTCCACCGGGTTTTCATGAATTCTTTTCTCGCCATCAAAAACGCCCTGCGTAAATACGCCAGCTTTTCAGGTCGCGCCCCTGCGCCCGCGTTCTGGCGCGGTTTGCTGGCCGGTTTCACAGTTCTGATCCTTGGCCTGTTCCTTGACGACGCCCTGGGCAAGACCACC
>DFBF01000278.1:0-5114 GCA_002367285.1 Rhodobacteraceae bacterium UBA3087
GCCATGGTGGCGCGGGTTTCTGCAATGATCGCAGGGTCTTCGCTGTTCAACAGCGGTTTCGAAAACTCGACATACCAGTCACAGACCTTGCCCCAGACATAGGCGTACAGCCCGTTGGCGGCGTCGTTGAAACGGTAAGCCTCCAACGCCTCGTCCACCATGATCCGCGCCTTGGCTGTTTCGCCCACGATCCATTTGTTCACGGTCTGGGTGACGCTGGTCGGGTCGAAATCGGGCGACGGTTTACAGTCGTTCATCTCGGCAAAACGCGCAGCATTCCACAGCTTGGTGCCGAAGTTGCGATAGCCTTTGATGCGTTCCTCGGACAGCTTCAGAACACCACCGATGGCGGCCATCGAGGCATTGGTGAACCGCAGCGCATCAGCGCCGTATTCGTCGATGATCGCCAGCGGGTCGATGACATTGCCGGTGGTTTTCGACATCTTCTTGCCCTTCTCATCGCGGACAAGCTGGTGCAGGTACACGGTGTGGAAGGGGACTTCGTCGACCACGGCCAGCTGCATCATCATCATGCGCGCGACCCAGAAAAACAGGATGTCCGCCCCGGTGATCAGCACGTCGGTCGAGAAATATTTCTGCATTTCCGGCGTGTCAGCAGGCCAGCCCAGCGTGCCAATCGGCCAGAGACCGGAGGAGAACCAGGTGTCGAGCACGTCGGGGTCGCGACGCAATTTGCACTCGTCATTTTCGCCAATACCGCTGTCGTCACCGTCCCCCATTTTCACAAGGATATACGCTTGCTGCCAATCATCAGTACCGTGGTGTGCCGCGGCCTTCTCGTAGGCTTCAGTAGTGTTCGAGGCGCAGAACCCATTTCCATGCATATCATACCAAACCGGCACCTGATGCCCCCACCAGAGCTGACGGGAAATACACCAGGGCTCAATGTTTTCCAGCCAGTGGTAATAGGTCTTCTCACCGCTTTCCGGGATGATCTTGGTGCGGCCTTCGCGCACCGCGTCCAGCGCCGGGCCGACGATTTGCGCCGTGTCGACATACCATTGGTCGGTCAGATAGGGCTCAATCGCGACCTTGGACCGGTCGCCGTGCGGCACCATGTGGCGGTCTTCGTCGATGCCGTCCAGCCAGCCATTGTCATGGGCCTCGGTCACGATGGCGTCGCGGGCCTCGTATCGGTCCATGTCGTGGAACCGCACCACGGTGTCGGCCAGCATCTCGTCGTCGCAGCCCTCGGCAAATTCGGCGTTGTCGCGCAGGACCATCTGCGCGCGGGTGCCCATCACGTTGATGATGCGCAGGCCCGTGCGTTTGCCCACATCGCGGTCATTGAAATCATGTGCGGGGGTGATTTTCACGGCCCCGGTGCCCTTTTCGGGATCGGCGTAATCATCGGCGACAATCGGGATCGTGCGGCCCACCAGCGGCAGGGTCACGGTCTTGCCGATCAGATGTTTGTAGCGCTCATCATCCGGGTGTACGGCAACGCCGGTGTCGCCCAGCATGGTTTCGGGCCGCGTGGTGGCGACGACCAGATAGTCGCGGATCTCGCGGGCGATTTCAATGCCGTCGTCGTCCTTGGTGATGTGGGTATAGGTCTCGCCATCATTCAGCTTGTAACGCAGGCGCCACATTTTGCCGTTCACTTCGATCTGTTCGACTTCGAGGTCGGAGATCGCGGTTTCGAAATGCGGGTCCCAGTTCACCAGGCGCTTACCTTTGTAGATCAGGCCTTTGTTGTACATCTCCACAAAGACCTTGATGACGGCGTCGTGGAAGTTAGGGGAATTTTCGTGGCCTGTGCGCGGATCGCCCGCAGCACCGGCCATGGTGAAGGCGTTGCGGTCCCAGTCACACGAGGAGCCGAGGCGTTTGAGCTGGTTCACAATCGTGCCGCCGGATTCACCTTTCCATTCCCAGACCTTGGCCAGAAACGCCTCGCGCCCCAATTCGCGCCGCGAGGGTTGCTGTGTGGCTGCCAGCATCTTTTCGACCTGCAACTGGGTTGCAATGCCCGCGTGGTCCTGGCCAGGCTGCCACAGCGTGTCAAAGCCGCGCATCCGGTGCCAGCGCACCAGGATATCCTGAAGCGTGTTGTTGAAGGCATGGCCGACATGCAGCGCGCCGGTCACGTTGGGCGGTGGGATCATCACGCAAAAGCTTTCCTTGCGCGAGGCATTGGCACCTGCGCGGAAGGCTCCGGCGGCCTCCCAAGCGGCATAAATTTCGCCTTCGCGGGCGGCTGCGTCGAATGTTTTTTCCATGGCCATGGTGCGTGTGTCCCAAGCGTCAATTCTGCGGTCAATTTTGTGGTCTGGGGACATGTATCGAATGGGCGCGCCAAGGGGAAGGGGGCAGGCGTTTCCAAATGGAGTGCCTACGGCACGCTGGATGTCGCGCGCGCCCCGGTTTCACCGGGACACGCTCGGGATTGGCGCTTCAGGCGGTCTTGCGATCTTGGGCAATCGTTGCGTTGGTCAGAGGCTCGCGCACGCCTGCGCGGATGACGTCTGGGTCATAAGGTTTGCGGGCGAAGACCGCACGCACCATGGGCGCAAAGAAGTCGAGCGGCAGGGTGTCATAGTCGGGGTCAAACGACGCCTGATCCCAACGCTCGCAGAATTCTGCGGTACTGTCGAAATTGGCGTGGCTGCGGTGGCGATCACACTTGTTTTGGTTAAGCCCGTCCAGATGGTGGCCATAGTACAGCTTCTGGAAATCACCGTGGGTTTGCACCAGCCAAGCGCGGTGTTCACGCAATGGCAAGGCGCGTGATCTGATAGCCCGACAGGCTTTCGTCCAGGGCGATCAAGGCTTGTCACAGGCGTCGGCGGTATGTTTGGTATGGCCGATTTTATGGGCGGCCAGGGTTTCACAGTCCGCACAGGTGCCATCCTTCATCTGAGTGAATTTGATTTTGTCCATTTGGTCTTCGGTCGTTGCAGGCAGGGTGAGGGGCACGGCGTGCCGGATCTGATCTGGAAACGAGCTGTGGTCGCAAACGGGCGGGGGGGCTGGGTTCAGGTCATCACGTCCGGCGTGCTGCGCCCGGTGCGGGCGGTGACCCCGGCGATGGCGTCCGTGGCGCGGACCACTTGTGCCAGGGCGGTTTGGGTTTCAATCCCGTGATCGCCGTCGATGCCCGTGTATTGCTCAAGGTAAAGCCGCAAGGTGGCCCCCTCGGTGCCGGTGCCCGACAGGCGCAGAACCACCCGTGCGCCACCGTTGAACGTCACGATCAGCCCTTGATTGGCGCTGATCGCCCCATCGACGGGGTCAATATAGGTGAAATCCTGTGCTGTTTTGACGGTTAGCCCTTCGAAAACCTGTCCGGGCAGGTCGGGAAGGGCGGATTTCACCGCGTCAATCACCGCGTTGGCCTGGTCAATCGGTAGGGCTTCGTAGTCGTGGCGCGAATAGTAATGGCGGCCAAAGCGGGCCCAGTGGGCCGTCAGGATGTCGGCAACCGACTGGCCGCGCACTGCCAGGATGTTCAGCCACAACAGCACGGCCCACAGCCCGTCTTTTTCACGCAGATGGTGCGAACTGGTGCCTGCGCTTTCCTCGCCACACAGGGTGATGCGCCCTGCGTCCAAAAGATTGCCGAAGAACTTCCAACCCGTCGGGGTTTGAAAGGCTTCGACGCCAAGGGCCTGTGCCACCAGATCCACCGCGCCCGAGGTCGGCATGGAGCGCGCAACCCCCGCGATCCCGCCCGCATAGGCCGGGGCCAGGTGTGCATTGGCGGCCAGAACCGCCAGGCTGTCAGAGGGGCCAACATAGATGCCGCGCCCCATCACCATGTTGCGATCGCCATCGCCATCAGATGCGGCGCCGAAATCCGGGGCATTCGGGCCTAGCATTTCTTCATACAGCACATGGGCCCAGACCGGGTTGGGGTCGGGGTGGCCTCCGCCGAAATCCGGGCGCGGCGTGCCGTTCACCACAGTGCCTGTGGGCGCGCCCAGTTCCGTTTCCAGAATGCGATGTGCATAGGGGCCGGTCACCGCGTGCATTGCGTCGAACCGCATGGTGAACCCACGCGCGAACATCTCCCGGATGGCCTTGAAATCAAACAGTGTTTCCATCAGCGCGGCATAGTCTGTCACGGGGTCGACAATTTCGACCACCATGTCGCCCAGTTGGTATTCCCCCAACTGGTCAAGGTCTGGTGGCGTGCCCGTAGCGATGTGGTACTCCGTTATCTGTCCGGTTTCGGCAAAGATCGCATCTGTTACCGCCTCGGGCGCAGGGCCTCCGTTGCCAATGTTCAGTTTCAGGCCGAAGTCGCCGTTGGGGCCGCCGGGATTGTGGCTGGCGGACAGGATCAGCCCGCCATCAGCGTCGCGCAGCCGGATCAGATGTGACACCGCAGGCGTGGACAACAGCCCACCCTGGCCGACGATCACCCGCGCCACCCCGTTGGCCGCCGCCATGCGCAGGACCGTGGCAATGGCCTGGGCGTTGAAGAACCGCCCGTCGCCGCCAATGACCAGCGTTTTGCCAGCCGCGCCCCAGGCGGTGAAAATCGCCTGGGTATAGTTTTCCAGAAACCCCGGTGCGCTGAAGTCGGCCACCTTCTTGCGCAACCCCGAGGTGCCGGGTTTCTGACCCGCAATGGGTCGCGTTGAAATGGTTTGAACGCGCATGGATATGCCCCTGATTACTGTATGTCCTGCTTAACGCAACCGGTCGATCCGCGTCGACAGGTGGATCAGGCTTTCCGACGATTTTACCCCATCGATTTCGCCGATGACATCCAGCGCATGGTCCAGTTCGGCCGTTGAACCCGCCGCCAGTTGCAACACCATGTCAAAGCGCCCTGAGGCCGTGTGGGCGGTTTCAACCGGGCTGAGCGTTTTCAGACGGGCCAAAACGGCGGGCGTCGAACGCGGCTCAAGCGAGATCAGGACCGTTGCACGGATCTGGTCGCGCCGCGCGCCATCGCCCAGCTTCAATGCGTAGCCGGCGATGATCCCGCGCTCCTCCAGGCGTTCGATCCGTGCCTGAACGGTGGACCGGGCCAGGCCCAGACGGCGGGCCAGGGTGGCCACGGGCAAGCGGGCATTGCTTTCAAGCTGGATCAGCAATTGGCGGTCGGTATCGTCCATATGTATCGTTCTTTCGTCGTTATG
>DFBF01000278.1:5194-8927 GCA_002367285.1 Rhodobacteraceae bacterium UBA3087
AAAAATGAAAGGATACAGCGCGAAGGATCAATGACATGAGCAGACACCCCTCAATCTGGCCCAGTGCCACCACCCATCTGAAAAGCGAACAGCCCGACCACCCGGTTCTGTATTTCGCCCCGCAGGTGTTGCAAGCAACCGCACGTCGGTTTCTGGACGGCTTTGACGGTCTGGTCACCTATGCGGTCAAGGCCAATGACGCCCGCGTGGTGTTGGAAAACCTGATGGCCGCCGGGCTGACCGCGTTCGACGTCGCCAGCCCCGCCGAGATGCGCAAATTGCGGTCCATCAGCAACACGGCGGTGATGCATTACAACAACCCTGTCCGGTCGCGTTCCGAAATCCGCGAGGCTCAGGCGCTGGGCGTCACCTCTTATTCCGTCGATGGGCTGAGCGAACTGGCCAAGCTGGCGGAAATCCTCGACCCGCAGGGGGTCGAGGTTTCGGTGCGCCTGCGTCTTCCGGTCGAAGGCGCGGCCTATGATTTTGGCGAAAAGTTCGGCGAAGACCCGGCTGGCTGTGCGCGCCTGTTAACGGCCGTACAGGCGGCGGGGTTCACACCTGCGATGACCTTTCATCCCGGCACGCAATGCGCCGATCCTGCGGCCTGGGCCAGCTATATCGGCATCTGTGGACAGGTGGCGCGACAGGCCGGTATTCGTCTTTCCCGGCTGAACGTGGGCGGCGGATTTGCTGCGAACCGGGGTGTCGCCCCGAACCTGACCGCGATCTTTGAGGCGATCCACCAGGCGGTCGGTTCGACCTTTGGCCCGGATGCCCCCAGCCTGGTGTGCGAACCGGGCCGCGCCATGGTCGCCGAGGCCTATACCCTTGCGACACAAGTGAAATCCTTGCGGGAATGCGGGTCAATTTTCCTCAATGACGGCATCTATGGCGGCTTTGCCGAGGCCCCGCTGATCGGTGTTGTTGATCGGATCAGCACGCTCAAACCCGACGGGTCGACGCACCAAGCCCCCTTGGTGCCCCGCGTGGTTTATGGCCCCACATGCGACAGTGTCGACCGGCTGCCCGAGCCCCTGATGTTGCCCGAAACGCTGGGCGAAGGTGACTATGTCGTGTTCGAAGGCATGGGCGCCTATTCGACGGCCACGGTCACGCGATTCAATGGCTATGGCGCGATCCGGGTGATCACGGTTCAGTCAACCGTGGCGTGAGCCTCTGGACAGGGGCCTGTTTGCGCGGGCAGATTGGGTGTGCGCGGGGTTTACCGCAGGTTTACCCCGCTTGCGCCATGATGAGGCATGATCCAGGAGCAGTTACAGGTGTTTCACCGCCTGAAAACATGGTTGGCCGGCAAGGTCAGCACCCGCACCCCGCCGCGCCCGACGCGTGGGCGGGTTGATCATGTGATCATCCTGGATGGCACCATGTCGACGCTTGACGCAGGTGATGAAACGAACGCCGGGCTGACCTATCGCCTGTTGTGTGATTGCGCCCCTTCCGCCCGCCTGTCCATCATGTACGAGGCCGGGATTCAGTGGGACACTTGGAAACAGTCCTGGCATGTGGCGACGGGGGTGGGCATCAACCGCCAGATCCGCCGCGCCTATGGCTTTTTGGCGTCACGATATCGCCCCGGAGATAGGATTTTCCTGATCGGATACTCGCGCGGCGCATTCGCGGTGCGCTCTCTGGCCGGAGTGATCGACATGGTCGGGCTGCTCAAGGCCGAACACGCAACCGAACGCAATATTCGCGAGGTCTATCGCCACTATCAGAACACACCGGACAGCTTTGCCGCCGTGCAGTTTTCACAACTCTATTGCCACAAGGATGCGCCGATAGAGATGGTTGGCGTCTGGGATACGGTCAAGGCGCTGGGTCTGCGGTGGCCGCTTGTCTGGCGGTGGTCCGATCCGAAGCATCGGTTCCATTCGACCCATCTGGGCAACACCATTCGCCATGGATTTCATGCCCTTGCGCTGGATGAAACCCGCGACGCATTTGAACCTGTTCTGTGGGACAGTGGACCGGAATTCACCGGGCGCGTCGAACAGGTCTGGTTTCGGGGCTCTCACGGCGATGTGGGCGGGCAGTTGGGCGGGTATTCCCCCGCGCGTCCCCTGTCCAACATTCCGCTGGTCTGGATGTTGGGCAAGATGGAGGGATGCGGCGTGCCCCTGCCAATGGGCTGGCGGGCGCAGTTTCCCTGTGATCCCGGCGCGCCATCTGTCGGCACGACACGGGGCTGGGGCAAGATGTTCGTCTGTCGCCACAAGCGCCGGGTCGGGATGGACCCGTCCGAGCGGCTGTTCAAGACCTTGCGGCTCAGGTCATTTTCATGATGATGCAAGTGGTCGATCCGGTGGCATAAAGCCTGCCATCCTCAACGCCCCGAATTTCCCCAATCGCGACACCTGTCGAACGACCACTGTGCTGGGTTGTGCCGATCGCGTCGACCTGGGTGCCCAAGGGGATGGGGCGAATGATATTCGTCTTGAATTCCAGCGTGGTATAGATCGACCCCTGCGGCACAAGGGTCATCACAGCACAGGCCATGCAGCTGTCCAGAAGCGTTCCGTACCAGCCACCATGCACCGTGCCCATGGGGTTGGTGTGATTGAATTCCGGCGCTCCGCGAAACGTCACCGCACCTGTGCCCACTGTGTGCAGATGGTAAGTCAGAACCTTGCTGATCGGCGGGGCGGGCAGGGTTCCGTTCAGAATGCCTTGCATGAACTCCAGGCCGGACATGGACAGCAATTGTTGCGGGTCCAGCAGGTCTTCGGGGGAATTGGCAAAATACATCAGCGCGCTCCTTTTGTCTGGCGTGAGGGTAGGGCGCGCGAGGGGGCTGGCAAGTGTGACGTTGGGTTCCGGCCCCGGGTGGCCGCCTGACCACCTGCGGGAGGTGTTGGCCAAATCCAATATTATCCGGGGTTTTCTACTGACCCTGGGCGGTTTACTTGCAGTTTTCGAACATATGACCTCACGCGACGTCGCGCAGGGTCACGTTCGGGGTGACACCCAAGGCATGGGCCACGTCGCGCGACAGCGCGGGTTTGTTCAGCGTATAGAAATGCAGATCCTCGACCCCGCCCTCAATCAGGTCGGAACACAATTCGGTGCACAGCGCGGTGGACAGCAGTTCTTCGCGGCCATCCCGCGCAGCCTTGGCAAAAGCATCGTCCAGCCAGCCGGGCACGGTCGTGCCACAACGGGCCGCGAATTTCTTGACGCCGTTCCAGTTTTCGATCGGCAGGATGCCCGGAATGATCGGTACGTCGATGCCTGCCTTGTCGCAGGCGTCGCGGAAGCGAAAGAAGGTGTCGGCCTCGAAAAAGAACTGCGTGATGGCCGAGCCCGCGCCAGCATCCACCTTGCGTTTCAACCAGTCCACATCGGCGCCATCATGCCCGGCCTCAGGGTGAGGATCGGGATAGGCACCGACGCGAATGTGAAAATCACCACTGTTGGCCAGGGCTTCGATCAGTTCGACCGAATTGGCAAACCCGTCATCTTTTGCCCGGAAAGTATCCGCCCCCTTGGGCGCATCGCCACGCAGCGCCACGATCTCGCGCACACCGACCTTGGCATAGTTGCGGGCGATTTCCAGCGTCTCTTCGCGGGTTGCCTCGACGCAGGTCAGGTGGGCGGCAACATTCAGGCCAAATTGCTTGTGGATGGTGCCTACGGCCTCATGGGTCAAGTCGCGCGTTGTACCGCCCGCGCCATAGGTCACCGACACGAAAGACGGATCCAGCGGCGCCAG
>DFBF01000316.1:0-916 GCA_002367285.1 Rhodobacteraceae bacterium UBA3087
ACGCGAATGTGAAAATCACCACTGTTGGCCAGGGCTTCGATCAGTTCGACCGAATTGGCAAACCCGTCATCTTTTGCCCGGAAAGTATCCGCCCCCTTGGGTGCATCGCCACGCAGCGCCACGATCTCGCGCACACCGACCTTGGCATAGTTGCGGGCGATTTCCAGCGTCTCTTCGCGGGTTGCCTCGACGCAAGTCAGGTGGGCGGCAACATTCAGGCCAAATTGCTTGTGGATGGTGCCTACGGCCTCATGGGTCAAGTCGCGCGTTGTACCGCCCGCGCCATAGGTCACCGACACGAAAGACGGATCCAGCGGCGCCAGCGTACGCACGGTGTCCCACAGGCGAAACGAGGCATCCAGCGATTGCGGCGGGAAGAATTCGAACGAGATATTGGGCGTTTTCATGGGGCGGATCCGTGTTTTGGGTTGCATCCTTTGTGGCAAAAAACGCATTGTGAGGCAAATTCATAATTCTCACAAAGATCATGAGGTTCATGCATGTATTTGGAGTTTCGTCACCTGCGCACCATTCGCGCGATCCACGAGGCCGGCGGGCTGGCGCGGGCGGCGGACATGCTGCACATCACGCAATCGGCCCTGTCCCACCAGGTCAAGGGGCTGGAGGAGCAGGTGGGAATGGAGCTGTTTCACCGCCGTTCCAAGCCCATGAAGCTCAGCCCCGCCGGCATGCGTCTGTTGCGCCTGGCCGAACGCATCCTGCCGGAAATCTCGGCCGTCGAAGAAGAGTTCCGCGCGTTGAAATCCGGCCGTTCGGGGCGCATGCATATTGCCATTGAATGCCACGCCTGTTTTGATTGGTTGTTCCCGGTTCTGGATGGGTTTCGCCACGCCTGGCCCGACATCGACGTGGATATCCGGATGCGTCTGGCTTTTGATGCACTCGAGGCACTGCG
>DFBF01000316.1:1019-3996 GCA_002367285.1 Rhodobacteraceae bacterium UBA3087
GGACTTCGAAGATGAGCTGTTGATCACCTATCCGGTTGAACGATCAAAGTTGGATATCTTTACTGCTTTGCTGACCCCGGCCAGGGTCGAGCCCCGCGCCATGCGCCAGGTTGAACTGACCGAGGTGATCTTGATGCTGGTGGCCTCGGGGCGTGGGGTGACAGTGCTGCCTGACTGGGTGTTGCGCGATGTGAAATACAACCCCGATTATGTCACGCGCCCGATCACCGAAGACGGGCTGTCCAAGCGTATGTATGCCGCGACGCGCGAAGAAGACGGGCTGAAACCCTATATCGCGCATATGATCCGTCTGGCGCGAACCGAGCCCGTTAAACTTCAACGCGCCTGACAGTGCGTGAAGGCTTGGCAAGCCGCGCCCACGCGCGTATACGCGCGGCTTGAGTCGAAGGAGCCAGCGCATGCAAGGCAGTGCAAACCTGAACGTGATGATCAAAGCCGCCCGGGCCGCGGGCCGCAGCTTGGTCAAGGATTTCCAAGAAGTCGAGAACCTTCAGGTCTCGATGAAAGGCGCGGGGGACTTCGTGTCGCGTGCCGATATCGCCGCCGAGGAAATCATTCGCGAACAACTGATGGAAGCGCGCCCGAACTATGGCTGGCTGGCCGAAGAGGGTGGCGAAACCGCAGGCAAGGATCCGACCCGCCGCTGGATCGTTGATCCGCTGGACGGCACGACGAACTTTTTGCACGGCCTGCCGCATTGGGCGATTTCGATTGCCTTGGAACACAAGGGCGAAGTCATCGCCGGCGTGATCTTTGATGCGGCCAAAGATGAGATGTTCTTTGCCGAAAAGGGCGAAGGGGCCTGGTTGAACCAGACGCGTTTGCGCGTTTCTGGCCGTCACCGGATGATTGAATCGGTTTTCGCCACGGGCCTGCCGTTTGGCGGTCGCTCAGACCTGCCCGCAACATTGCAGGACCTGGCGCGGATCATGCCAGCCTGCGCTGGCGTTCGCCGCTGGGGTTCTGCTGCGCTGGACTTGGCCTATGTCGCCGCCGGACGGTACGAAGGGTATTGGGAACGTCGCTTGAACGCATGGGATCTGGCCGCGGGTGTGGTCATTTTGCGCGAAGCGGGCGGTTTGGTGGAGCCGCTGACCCCTGGGGGCAACATCCTTGAGGATGGCGAAGTCATCGGCGCAAACGAAGCGATCTTCGAAAAGTTCTCGGGCGTCATTCGCAACGTATGAGCGTGAAATAGGCCCGGTCCGGCCTAATTTCCGCCCTATTCAGGCGTCATACCGGCGTCATGAAACAGTATTTCTATACCCCCCGGACGGGTTTCGTTCGCGATGAGGGCGGTGCGATCACCGTCGATTGGATCGTCTTGACCGCAGCACTGGTCATGATGGGCATGGCCGCCGCGTTCCTGGTTGGGACGAATGTTCCGGTCTTGGCCAACAAGGTCGGCGATCACATGGCCAATACGGATGTGAATCCCTACGATTGACCGCCTAATCGCGGTCTTTCGAATGGTTCCGCCCATCCGTCCAGGGCACATCCCGCAGCTGGGTGACATTGACGCCGTCGACGCAAGCTGCATTTATCCCACATTCTTCAGGGTTAGACCGCCTTTGATGGTGGGTTGAAATACCACAAATCGAACAAAACCAGTGTTTCGCGGTGCCCGTGTTCCATTGGTACAGTGACAGCTTGTCCGCCCCTTTCACAATTCGAACACTTGTGGTTGCAGCGGTGACCGCAATCGTCCCCCGCCGAGCACAATACGAACAATTGCACCGCTTGGCCGTGTTTAACCCGTCGCTCAACCCGAAGCTCAGTTCAACTGCGCCGCAATGGCATGTGGATTGATGCATCATCGTCTCCGCCTGACCTTGGGCACCTGGCTTTGGGACAGACGGTACCGGGTTTCGGGGTGGTCGGGGTGGCCACGTGTGCGGCGCCAGAACGCCGGCCCGCCTTCGCGCAGCCATTTGGGAAGAACCCACAAAAAGCCCACGATAAACCCACCCGCATGGGCCCAATAGGCCACGCCGCCCTCGGCCCCGGTGCTGGCGGCCCCATTGAACACCTGAAAACCGAACCAAATGGCCAGCATGACCCAGGCGGGTACGGGGAAGATCTTGAAAAAGATGATGAAAATGAACAGCACATCCACGCGCGCACGCGGGAACAACAGCAAATAGCCGCCCATCACGCCCGCAATCGCGCCGGATGCGCCGATCATCGGGACCTGGCTGGTGGGGTCCGGCGCGATCTGCAACAGCGCCGCGCCGATGCCGCTGGCCAAATAAAACAGGATAAACCCGACATGCCCCAGCTCATCCTCTAGATTATCGCCAAAGATGAACAGAAACAACATGTTGCCTGCCAGGTGCATAAAACCACCGTGCAGGAACATCGAGGTGATAAACCCAACCAACCCTTCGCCGCGCGTCACCTGGTACGGCACTAGGCCCCAATCCCAATAGGCATAGGCCAGATCCCGGTCGCTTTGCAGGGTGACGGCCATGACCGCAAAGATCGCGATATTCACCGCAATCAGCGTATAGGTCACATAGGGTGTGCGTTCTGACGGGTTATGGTCGCGGATCGGAAACATGGTGTGACATGACCCGATCCGCCCGATTTGGTCAAGCGCTGGCAGCCAGCAGTTCCGCGTTGCCGCCCGAGGCGGTTGTGTCCACGCACAGATGGCGTTCCTGACGCACATGGGCGTCGGTGGCGGGGCCGGTCAACAGTGGCAGGATGGCTGCGGGACGGGCGGCCAGGGCCTGCGTAATGTCACGGGCTGTTTCGTCATCGCCCCACCAGATCACGCCGCCAATTGTGTGAAGGGTTTCAAGGTGATGCGCTGGAAGGCGGTCGGCCAAAACGGCTTGGCCTCCGGCCGCTTCGACCTGTTCTTTTTGACGGGCGGCTGCTGTGTCACCCGGCCCCATGCACAGAAACGGCGCGCGGGCATGGGTGGTCCGTCGGTTCAGTTCTCCGGTTGGGC
>DFBF01000313.1:0-4041 GCA_002367285.1 Rhodobacteraceae bacterium UBA3087
TGCCGCCTTCCAGCAGCTTGGCAATCTCGGGGTGATGCTTGAACCGCTGAAATTCCATGTAAGGATACAGATGCGGGTTCTTATAGTTCAGGTGCACCACGAAACCGACGAACACCTGATTGTTCTCCAGGTGATAGATAAAGCTGCCACCACCGGCGTTTTTGCCCAAGGGCCAGCCCATCGTGTGGGTCACGGTGCCTTCGGAATGCTTATCGGGGTCGATTTCCCAGATCTCTTTCATGCCCAGACCGAATTTCTGCACATCCCGGCCCGCTTGCAGGTCGTATTTGGCAATGATCTCTTTCGCCAGCGACCCGCGCACACCTTCGGAAATGAACACGTATTTGCCGTGCAACTCCATGCCCGGTTCAGTGTTCTCACCGATGCTGCCGTCTGCTTCCAGACCGAACACGCCCGCAACCACGCCTTTGACTTCGCCCTTGTCGCCATAGACCAATTCGCTGCACGCCATGCCTGGGAAGATTTCGACGCCCAGCTCTTCGGCCTGTTCAGCCATCCAGCGGGTGACGTTGGCCATCGACACAATGTATTTGTGGTGGTTCGACATCAAAGGCGGCATCGGCCAGTTCGGAATACGGATGTGACCCGCCGGGCCAAGCAGATAGAAGTTGTCCTTCTTCACCTCGGTCTTGATTGGCGCGCCCCGGTCTTTCCAGTCTGGCATCAGTTGATCCAACCCGCAGGTGTCCAGCACCGCGCCCGACAGGATATGGGCGCCAACTTCCGAGCCCTTCTCCAGCACGACGACCGACAGGTCTTCGTCCAGCTGCTTCAGACGGATCGCCGCAGACAGGCCAGCCGGGCCCGCGCCCACGATGACCACATCGTATTCCATGCTCTCGCGTTCAATCTCGCTCATCATCTGCCCTCTGATCCGTCAGTTTCGCAAGATCGTTAGCTTTTGGGTCGCGCGGGGTCAATCGCGACACGACGTTACAAGGCGGTTCGCGACGCCGGATGGCAGTTTTTGCCGGATGTTTGCGCTGACAGAGCGGCAACACTGCGCCAAGCGATTCCCTACGCCCGGACATTTGCATTGCAAACAGCGCGATTTTGCTTTTCTTTTGGCGCAACTGGGCGTCATTAGGGCGGGCCAAGCAACACGAATGCCAATTCGGGGCACACGCCCCCCTGATACGAAGGTCCTCATGGACAAGATACCGATGACCCGCGCGGGCAATAACGCGCTGAATGACGAGTTGAAGACGCTGAAATCGGTGGAACGTCCCGCCGTGATCAAGGCGATTGCCGAGGCGCGCGAACATGGCGACCTGTCTGAAAACGCGGAATACCACGCCGCGCGTGAAAAACAGAGCTTTATCGAAGGCCGTGTGAAGGAGTTGGAAAGCATCCTGTCGCTGGCCTCGGTGATTGATCCGACCACGCTGTCGGGCACAATCAAGTTCGGCGCCACGGTGACATTGGTCGACGAAGATACGGACGAAGAAAAGACCTATCAGATCGTTGGCGAACCCGAAGCGGATATCGAAAACGGCAAGCTGAACATCAAATCACCCCTGGCGCGTGCGTTGATTGGCAAGGAAGACGGCGACAGCGTCGAAGTCCGCACGCCGGGCGGCGAAAAGGGCTATGAGATCCTGAAGATCGAATGGGTCTGAGCGGGGCGGGCAACGCACCCGCGTTTCGCGACACATATACGGCATGGGGCCGGACAAAATGAGCGACGCAAAACAAGATCAACCGGTCGACCTGGGCGTCTTTGGCCAGGGCGGCGCAGGCCCGTCCGGTCTGGGTCCAGGCGAAATTGTCGCGCTGGCGCTGTCCGCCGTGTGGCTGGTCGGCTGTGCGGTGTTTTTTCTGGTGCTGGGCGACGGTGACGGGGCGGGCACGGGCGTGGTCGCAGACCCGCTGCGTCTGGTCATGACCGCGCTGGCGGTGTTCATGCCGGTCGCCATCATCTGGGTCGCCGCCGCCGCCACCCGGTCGGCCCGCATCATGCGCGAAGAAAGTGCCCGCCTGCATGCCACGATCGAAGCCATGCGCCACACCTATCTGCAACAGCAACAGACCGGTGGCGTGAAACCTTCGCAGGTCGAAAAGAAGCTGGACGAGATCGCGCAGGTTCAGAAACAGACCGAAACGGCGCTGGCCACGTTCACCTCGATCCGGCCCTCGGACACGGGCGCGGTTTCGACCGGCACGGCCATTGCCAGCGACGTGAACGTACAGGACGCGGTGGATCAAGGCAGCCTGGCGCTGGGCACCCCCGCCGAGGCGCTGTCCCAACCCCTGTCGGTCCCCGATTTCATCCGCGCCATGCATTTCCCGGAAAACGCCGACGACGCCGAAGGCTTTCGCGCCCTGCGCCGCGCGTTGCAGGACCGCCAGGTCGCAGGCCTGGTCCAGGCAGCCCAAGACGTGCTGACTCTGATGAGCCAGGACGGCATTTACATGGACGACCTGCGCCCCGACCGCGCCCGCCCCGAAATCTGGCGCCACTTCGCCACCGGCGAACGCGGCCGTGCGATTGCCCCGCTGGGTGGCGTACGGGACCGGTCATCGCTGGCGCTGACCTCGGGCCGCATGCGCAAAGACCCGATCTTTCGCGATGCCGCCCACCATTTCCTGCGCAAATTCGACCAGGTCTTTTCAGCGTTTGAAAAAAGCGCGTCAGACCAGGACATCGCCGCCATGAGCGACACCCGCACCGCGCGCGCCTTCATGTTACTGGGGCGTGTGACCGGGACGTTTGACTGAGGGTGAAGCACTGGGTGAAGGTTCGAATTTGGCCCTAATCGGACTTACGGCCAAATTGAGGCGAACGGCAGTTTCGGGCCCTTCTCGAAAGTTGATTGATAAGAGAACCCGTGTAATATCAGCACCATGCCGCATCCCCAAAGTATATTCTTCACAGCCCACTGTCAGACGAAACCCGCTTAGAGGCATTCGTCGAACAGTGTCTTACAAAAAGCGTATCTTTGATCGCAATTTTTGGGTGGGGCAGTGCCGAACTCGAAGATAGGATTGACGAAGTTGTCGCCGGAGACGGAAAGGACTGTAGCCGCTTCATTTGTACGACTTCGCATCCAGACGACACTTTTGAAGACGTGTTTTCATTCGTAACGACATGGGAGCCTGATGAGGGTGGTGCGATACATGAGGCTCGTTTCCAATGGAAACGCTTAGTCACTTTGTCCGCACTACCGACCCTTCCAACCCTACGCCCGCCCGCCCTCGGCCGACAGCATTAAGGGATCAATCCCCAGTTTCGCCAGCGCCGCAGCCCATTTGCCACCCGCATCCGGGGAAAACACGATGGCTTGGTCGGCGTCCACGATCAGCCAGGCGTTTTGTTGCAGCTCGCTTTCGACCTGCCCCGGCCCCCAGCCCGCATAGCCCAGCGCGGCAAGGCATTCGCGGGGGCCTTTACCTTGGGCGATGTCTTCCAGGATGTCGCGTGTGGCGGTCATGGCGAAGGCATCGTCGACCACCAGGGTCGATGGTGATCCCTGATATTCGTCGCTGTGCAGCACAAAGCCGCGTCCGGTTTCGACCGGCCCGCCAAAGAACACTTTGGCGCCAGTGCCGTCCGCGGTCTTGTCGATATCGAGCTGTTTCAACAGATCATCCAGCGCCAGATCCGGCGTCTGCTTGTTGACGATCAGCCCCATCGCGCCCTCGTCCGAATGGGCGCAGATAAAGACGACGGATTTGTCGAACCGGGGGTCCCCCATGCCGGGCATGGCGATCAGCAACTTGCCAATCAGGTCGGATGTTTCAGGTGTAATGCTCATCCTTCAAGGATGGGCACCTGCGCGCCGAATGGCAAGGGGCCCGCCCACCTCGCGGCCCCGTGAGCGAAAAGTGATTTCCCATATGTGTCGGGAGGCCTATGTATCAGGGCATGAGCAGGATTTCATTTCTCACCACCCGACTTGGCGCGCTTGCGCTGGGACTTGCCGCTGCCACCACGCCCGTCTGGGCCGGAGGTGACGGGGCCGACGGAAGCTATTCCCCCGATGACATCGCCCAGATTGATGTGCTGCCCGGCTGGCGGAC
>DFBF01000313.1:4094-11412 GCA_002367285.1 Rhodobacteraceae bacterium UBA3087
TTCACCTGGGCCGGATCGCGCAACTTGCAGGACGTGCAGTTCATCTGGCCAACGCCGCAGGTGTTTGAACAAAACGGCATGCGCACGGTGGGCTATAGCCACGAGCTTATCCTGCCAATGGTGATGACCCCCGCGATGGCCGACAAGCCGATCCGCCTGAAGGCGCGGCTGGCTCTGGGGGTCTGTCGTGACGTCTGTATGCCGATGCAGGCCCGCGTGCGGGCCGACCTGCCCCTGCCGGGCGCACAGGATGCCACCATTGCGCGCGCCATGGACCAACGCCCCGACACGGCGGTCGAAGCCGGCCTGCGCCGCGCCACCTGCACGGTTGATCCGCTGCCCGACGGGCTGCGCGTCACCGCCCGCCTGACCCTGCCCCGCGTTGGGCCGGATGAAATGGTGGTGATGGAAACCCCGAATCCTGCCGTCTGGGTTTCTGAGGCGATGACGCAACGGTCCGGTGCCACATTGATCGCCACTTTGGACATCGTGCCACCCCCCGGCGCGCCGTTTCTACTGAACCGGTCCGACTTGCGCCTGACCGTGCTGGCGGCGGGGCGGGCCGTGGACATCCAGGGCTGCGACGCCGGATCCTGACGCAGGGCGGCGACCAAAGATTTCTTGCCTTCGGCGAGGATATTTTTGGCAAGAGGAAAAGCACAAAGCCAACCAGTCTGCCCACAAGGCCTTTGCCCGCTACCCGCGCGGTGCGGCGGCGCGCCTCAGGCGGTCATTGATGGCGCGACCCAACCCATGGTTCGGGATCGGTGACACGGCAATGGGCGCATCGCCGCCCGCGTCCAGCGCGTGCAGGTGGTGAAACAGGTTCGCCGCTGCTTCGACCAGATCGCCCGATGGTGACAGATTCAGATCCGCCTGCACCGGGCCAAAGCCCAGCAATCGTTCACCATCGCGCAGCGTTTCGGCGTTCAGCCGCACCGGCGCGTCGGGGGCGTAATGCGACGCCAACTGGCCCGGCGCGACGATGTCTTCGCTGGCGTGGACCGTCAGGGGCGTGCCCAGGCAGGCCTCCAGCGCCTCGACCGGCAATCCACCGGGGCGCAGCAGAACGGCCTGGCCGTTTGCGAAACCGACAATCGTGCTTTCGACCCCAACGCCGCAGGGGCCGCCATCCAGAACCGCCTCGATTCGGCCGGATAGTCCGTCCATCACATGGCCTGCCTTGGTCGGGCTGATCCGACCCGAAGGATTGGCCGAGGGCGCGGCGACCGGCACACCCGCCGCAACCAGAACTTGTTGGGCCAACGCATGTTCGGGCACGCGCAGGGCGATGGTATCAAGCCCCGCGGACACCAGCGGCGACAGGCCTGTGTTCGGCTTTAATGGCAGCACCAACGTCAGCGGGCCGGGCCAGAACGCCGTCGCCAGGCGGTCCGCCAGATCATCAAACAGCGCGATGTCGTGCGCCGCAGCAACACTGGGCAGATGCACGATCAACGGGTTGAAATGGGGCCGGCCCTTTGCGTCGAAAATCCGCGCGACTGCCGTGTCGTTGCGCGCGTTTGCGCCCAACCCATACACCGTTTCAGTCGGGAACGACACCAGCGCCCCGGTGCGCAACAGCTTGGCGGCCTGCGCGATCCCGGCCTTATCCGCCGTCAATAGCTGTGTTTCGATCATCCCAGAGGTCATGACGCCGCGTTTCCCTTTGAGCCTTGGCCTTCCTTCGATATGGCACACCTAACGGCACCTGCCACAATTGCCAAGAACCGACCCAGACCAAGGATCCACCATGCCCTATCGCGCAAATATCGACGATTTCCGCTTTCTGTTCGACAACGTGGTCGGGTTCGACCAACTGGCCGCCACCGACCGCTTTGCCGAGGCGACGCCGGACATGGTCAGCGCGATCCTGACCGAGGCGGGCAAGATGTGCGAAGAGGTTCTGGCCCCCCTGAACCGCGATGGTGATTTGCAAGGCGCCGTGCTGGAAAACGGCGTGGTCCGCACAAGCCCCGGTTTTGACAAAGGCTATAATGCGATCGCCGAGGGCGGCTGGATCGGCATGGCCGCAGATCCCGAATATGGCGGCATGGGCCTGCCCCTGACGCTGCAAACGGCGGTGAATGACATGATGTCGGCCGCCTGTCTGTCGCTGCAACTGAACCCCTTGATGACCCAGGGGCAGATCGAGGCGTTGGAGCATCACGCCTCTGACGAATTGAAGGCGCTGTACCTGCCCAAGCTGATCAGCGGCGAATGGGCGGGCACGATGAACCTGACCGAACCGCAGGCCGGGTCCGACGTTGGCGCTTTGTCGTCCAAGGCGACGGACAATGGCGATGGCACCTATGCGGTCACCGGCCAGAAGATCTTCATCAGCTGGGGCGACAATGACATCACAGAAAACGTCTGCCACCTGGTGTTGGCGCGTCTGCCCGATGGGGTGGCCGGGACCAAGGGCATTTCACTGTTCCTGGTGCCCAAGCTGATCCCGGATGCCGATGGCAATCCCGGCAAGCGCAACGATTTGCGCGTGGTCAGCCTGGAACACAAGCTGGGCCTGCACGGGTCGCCCACCGCCGTCATGGCGTTCGAAGGCGCCAAAGGTTGGATGATCGGTGAGCCGCACAAGGGCATGGCCGCCATGTTCACCATGATGAACAACGCCCGACTGGGCGTTGGCGTTCAGGGCTATGGCACCGGCGAACGCGCCTATCAAAAGGCGCTGGAATACGCGATGGAGCGCAAGCAGGGTCGGTCGCCAATCGAAGGGGGCAACGGCACAATCGTCGATTTCGCCGACGTGCGCCGCATGTTGACCACGATGAAATCCGAACTGTTCGCCGCGCGTGCCATTGCCATGTCGCTGGCCGTATCCATTGACATGAGCAACGCCACGGGGGACGCCGACTGGAAATCCCGCGCCGCATTTCTGACGCCGATCTGCAAGGCCTATGGCACCGATACCGGCATTGAGGTCGCCCAAATGGGCATTCAGGTGCACGGCGGCATGGGCTTTATCGAAGAAACCGGGGCTGCGCAATTTGCCCGCGACGTGCGCGTCACAGCGATCTACGAAGGCACCAATGGCATCCAGGCGATGGACCTTGTGGGCCGCAAGCTGATGGACGGGGGCGACGCCGCCTTCCGCATCCTGGAGGAAATCGAAAGCCAGGCCGAAGCGGCCCGCGCGCAATTCCCGAACATGTCCGAGGCCGTCTGGTCGGCCGCCGAAACGCTGCGCGAAACGACGGAATGGATGATCGCGCAGGACGACATGCAGAATCGGTTCGCAGGCGCCGTGCCGTTCCTGCGCGCCTTTGCCCGTGTGCTGGGCGCCCACCTGCACCTGAAGGCGGCGATTGCCGAGGGCGGCACAGGCCCGCGCAGCGAATTGGCCCGGTTCCACATCAACCGGCTGTTGCCCGAACATGTCGCCCTGTTGGCCCAGGCCCGCGCCGGTGCCGCCGGGTTGTATGCCCTATCGCTTGAGGATCTGGCAGTATGAACGCGCCACTGACCTTCCCCTTTCCCGACATCCCGGACGAAGGCGAAGCGGTCGAGGTCGCGCCGGGTGTCTTGTGGATGCGCCTGCCGCTGCCCATGAAGCTGGACCATGTGAACGTGTTCGCGTTCGAGGACACGGATGGCTGGACCATCATCGACACGGGCTTTGACAGCCGCAAGACCCGCGCGATCTGGGCGAAATTGTTGGCAGGGCCGCTGGGTGGCAAGCCCATCGTGCGCGTGGTGGTGACGCACCACCACCCCGATCACGTCGGTCTGGCCGGCTGGTTTCAGCGCGACCATGGCGCCGACCTGGTTACCACCCGCACCGCCTGGCTGTTTGCGCGCATGTTGCTGCTGGACGAACAGATGGTACCTGTGGACGAAACGCTGGCCTATTGGCGGGCGGCGGGCATGGATGCTGAGGTGTACGAGAAACGGCGCACCGAACGGCCCTTCAATTACGCCGATGTGGTCGCCGACATGCCGCTGGGGTTCAACCGCATCAAGGAAGGCAGCGTGATTCGTTTTGGCAACCGCGATTGGGACGTGCGCATCGGCAATGGCCATGCGCCCGAACACGCCACCCTGTGGTCGCGCGATTGTGACCTGGTCATTGGCGGCGACCAGTTGCTGGCGACGATCAGCCCGAACCTGGGCGTCTATGCCACCGAACCCGAGGCCGACCCGGTCGGTGACTGGCTGGAAAGCTGCGAACGCCTTGCGCCTTATGCCCGTGACAGCCAGCTGGTGCTGCCTGGCCACAAACTGCCCTTTACCGGACTGCCGACGCGCATGACGCAATTGATCGGCAACCACCACAAAGCGCTGGACCGGCTTGAGACCTTTCTGGCCGCCCCCCACACCGCCGGGGATTGCTTTCCACCGCTGTTCAAGCGCACGATTGGCGAGGGCGAATACGGGCTGGCCCTGGTCGAAGCGGTGGGCCATGTGAACCACCTTTTCCATGCTGGCCGCGTGACGCGCACACGCCGCGAAGACGGCGCCTGGGTATGGCAGAAGAAGGGGTAAGACCGTGACGGCAAAGACAAAACCGAAACCGAAGAAAAAGCCTAAGAAAACCAAGGCTGCCGAGGTAAAACCAGCGCCGCGCCCGCCGCGCGCCCGTGCCGCCCATTGCGACGAGGCCGCACCGCTAACGGCTGAACAAAAGCCCCTGCCCGACGTGGTCGCCGACACGCCGGTTGAGGAAAAAAGCCCGGCGGAATGGGCCTATGAGCGGCTGATCCTCTATATCCAGAACTTCGAAGAACAACTGGACAATGAACACGAGGTCGCCATGGGGTTCACCGGTGGCGACGCGGGCGTGTTGCGCATCGAAGGCATCGGGTTCTTTGACCCCGATATCGTGACATTTTATGGCACGGACGACGAGGGGGCCAAGACCCAGCTGATCCAGCACGTCAGCCAGCTGTCGGTCATGCTGCGCGCCCTGCCCAAACAGACCGAGGCGCCCGAACCCACGCGGATCGGCTTTCGTCTGGCAAAGGATCTGGCCAAGGGCTGAGCTGCGCGCGCCCAAGGTGCGACATACGGGCGCATCTGGGCGTGACAGGCGGCGTCAAATCGTCTAGAGCAAGGGCAAGACACAGACCAAAAGGGATATACGACATGGCTGAACATGAAATTGGCACGATGGACACACAGGTGCAGGAAAAAACCTATGAGGGTTTCATCAAGGCCACCACGCGTTCGGTGATTGCCATCATCCTGTTCCTAGTCTTTCTGGCCCTGGTCGGCGCATAAGCGAGACCTGTAACCGGCTGATGTCCTGGGTGGGTGTATCATGCGGCGTTTTCTGATTTCCATGGCGGCTGTTGCGTCGCTTGCCGCCTGCGGTGCGGACAACCATTGGGCCCCTGATGAACAGGTTCAGGCGGCGCGATATGTGCATGATGGCCCGCCGACGATCACGCTGTTCACCGTGCTGGGCGCCAAGTCCGGGTCTGGTGCGCATTCGGCGATCATGGTCAACGGGTCGCAGCGCCTGATCTTTGATCCCGCCGGCACCTGGCACCACCCGCACCTGCCCGAACGCCATGACGTGCATTACGGCATGACCGATGCGGCGGTGGACTTCTATATCGATTACCATGCGCGCATCACGTATAACGTGGTGCAACAGGACGTTGTCGTCAGCCCGGCGGTTGCCGAAATGGCACTGCGTCGGATGCAGGAAAACGGCGCGGTGTCCAAGGCGATGTGCACCACTTCCGTCACAACGATCCTGCGTCAATTGCCCGGATTTGAAAGCATTCCGCAAAGCCCCTTCCCCAAGAAGGCGATGAAAGCCTTTGCCCAGCTGCCCGGTGTGGTCGAAACCACCACGACGGATGACGATGCCGATGAAAACGGCTATATCATCGCCCGCGGCATCCACCCACTGGATATTCCCGGCACGGCGGCTGCGACGGACTGAACGACCCGGCGATTGACCTGGTGGCGCAGAGCCGCCCAGTCATGCCAGCCCAGTCATGCCAGCCTGGTCACCCCAACAGCCACAGCAGGCCGAACAAAGTCGCCGCGCCGCTGATAATCGCCGCCAGAACATTCTTGAAGAAATAGCCAACCGCCAGCGTGACCACCGCTGCCGACAGGCGGGCCGGTTCGGGGGCCCCACCGGTTGTCGCAGGCCACAGCACCAAGGGCGCAACCAGGCCCGGCAACACCGCGACAGGCGTATAGCGCAGGTGGCGCAGCACCCATTCAGGCAGGGGCCGGTCACCGATCAACCCCAGGAAACTGAACCGGATCAGAAAGGTGCCCACGCCCATCATCGCAATGATGAACCAGATCATGCCGGTGCTCATGCTCATATCCGTGCCCCCTGACGTCGACCCATCCACAGTTCGACCTGCGCCCCCACGACCATCGCCGCCACAGCCGCGACCAACAATCCGGTGCCATAGGGCAACCAGAACAGCGCCAGTGTCAGCACGACAGAGACCGCCGCCGCCGCCATATGCGCCAGCGTGCGCAGCGCGGGCGCAATCATCGCCAGGAAGGTGATCGGCACCGCGAAATCCAGCGCAAACTCCGGCGGGATCGCCGCACCCGCCACAGCCCCCACAAGACTGGCCGCATACCAGGCGGGGGCCACAGGCGTGATCACCCCGGCAAAATACCGCAGCCGCGCGGACAGGCTCAGGTCCGGTTCGTTCTCGAATTTCATCTGGCTTAGCGCATAGGACTGATCAACCAGCAGATAGGCAATCAACGCCCGCTGCCAGAGCTTGGCCTTGCCCAGATAGGGTGTCAGCGACGCCGAATACATCGCCATGCGCAGGTTCACCGCCAAAGCGGTGGCCAGGATGATCAACGTCGGCGCCTGTTCGACCATCAGCTGCAACGCCGCAAATTGGGCGGCCCCCGCGATGACCAGAACGGAAAACCCCATGACCTGGGCGACATTCAACCCGGCTTCGGTTGCCACCACGCCAAACAGCAGCGCAAAGGGCGTGACGACCAGCATAAAGGGCGCACCGTCGGTGACGCCCTTCCAATAGACGGATTTCGGGTTGGACGTTGTCATGCGTCGGTCCTAGATTGCTGCCATTCCCCCGAAAGCGTTTCGGGGTTCACCTGCGACAGGGGAAATTCGAAACGCGGTGGAGGATATCAATGTCGCGGGCGTTTCAATATAAACATGTGCTGCAAGTTGATCCCGAAACGCTTTAGGGGCAAATAGGCGGAGATGCAATTGACCAGCAACACTCTGATCGACGACTATCTGATCGCCCCGGACCCCGGTGCCCCCCGCCTGACCCGTCGTGTCAGCGGCCATGATGAACACGGCCAACCTGTGCACATCAGCGTGGTCGAAGAA
>DFBF01000123.1 GCA_002367285.1 Rhodobacteraceae bacterium UBA3087
TCATGATAGTCGCGATTTTGGGCATAAACACTGATCGCGCCGCGGTCTTTCATCGCCATCACGGCCATGGGATCGTGGTCGGGCGTATAGGGTTCGGCCAGCATGATGACCGACTTTGCCTCGGGCCACAGGGCGGCGGGATTGCCGCGCCACTGCATGCGTTCGCCCATCCAGCCCATATCGCCGTGTTTGCCTTCGGCCACGAATTGCTCCAGCCGTGCGGCGATGTCGGGCACGCTGTCAGGGCGGCAGACACCGGCCTGCGCAAAACCTTCCTCCAGGGCTTTTTCGACGATACGCGCTTTGGCGTCCGTGCTCAAAAATCCAGGTCCGCGTAGTGGGCGGGGGGCGGAAATCCGGGCACCTGATCGGCCAGGATCGACCGAAAGGCCGGGCGTGATTTAATCTTGGAATACCATTCGCGCACGTTTTCGTTCCGGTTCCAATCGACGTCAGAGATGTAATCCAGCGATGACAGATGCGCGGCGGCGGCGAAATCGGCCAGGGTCATCTGATCGCCCGCCAACCAGCGGCGCAGATCCAACAACCAGCCCATGTAATCCAGGTGGTACTTGATCGCCTTGGCCCCGGCTTTGACGGATTTCGAATCCGGATATCCGGCACCCATGACCTTTTTGTTGACCCGCTCATACAACAATTTCGAGGTCACCTCGTGATGAAACTTGTCGTCAAACCAGGTGACCAGACGGCGGACTTCGAACCGCCCTTCGGCGTCAGATGGCATCAGCGACGGCGTCGGGTGGCGTTCTTCGATGTATTCGCAGATCGCCGCACTTTCGGTCAGGGTTTTGCCGTCCATCTTCAGGATCGGCACCTTGCCCGCCGGGTTGCGGCGCAGAAACTCCGCACCTTTTTCCCAGTATCGTTCCTCGACCAGCTCGACCTCCAGCTTCTTTTCGGCCAGCGACAGGCGGACCTTGCGGCAAAAGGGGGACAGGGGGACGTGAAACAGACGGTTCATGGCTCAATCGGAAATAGTGCGGTTCGCAACCGTATTGCCGCACAAGGGCCGCGGGATCAATCCTCGAAACAGCGCGACCGTCCATCACGGCGGATCGTTGCAGCCCCGTCGCGGATGCTGGCGGCGCGCCGTTGCACGAATTTTGACGGGCGCGAGGCCGATCTGCCCTTGGGATCAGGCAGGATCGCGGCAAGGCGTGCGGCCTGGAGGGCGCTCAGGTTTTCGGGGCCCACGCCGAAATAATGCCGTGCGGCGGCCTCTACCCCAAACACGCCTTCGTCGAACTCGGCGACATTCAGATACACCTCGATGATGCGCCGTTTGGTCCAAACCAATTCCATGGCCGGGGTGATCATTGCCTCAAGCGCTTTGCGCAGCCAGCTGCGGCCATGCCACAAATAGGTGTTTTTCACCACCTGCTGGCTGATGGTGGATGCCCCGCGCCCTGCGCCGCTTTCGATCGCGTCGCGGATGGCGCCCATGTCAAAGCCCCAATGGTCGCAGAAATTCGCGTCCTCGGCGGCAACGGCAGATCGGGCCATGACCGGCGCGATGTCGTCCAGCGGCACCCAGTGGAAATCGACGCCACCCAACCGGTTGCGTTCCTGCGCCATGTACGGCGTGGTCCAGGGATTGACGAAAACATAGGCGCTGATGGCCAGGGCAAAGATACCGATCGCCAACAGGGTCGCGCGGCGCAGCTGGCGCAACAGCCAACGGGCCGGGCGAACCTTGCGGTCCTCGGATCTGGTCTTGCGCGTCTTGGCGGGTTTCTTTTTTGCTGCTTTTGCCACGGGGTTACTGACCATGCCCGCAGGGGCGCGGTCAAGCGGCGGCGACAAAAGTCCTGTGCGCCTGTGTCTGCAAATGCGCAACATAATCGGCCTGGGACCAGCTGCGTTCTTGTGTCAGCATTTCCCAATTACGCACCGACAGCATAGCCCAGAACAGATCGGTCGCCGTGTCCTCGTCCCAGGGATCGGCCAGTTGGCCGTCCTGCGCCAGGTGCTGAATGGCCGCGGCGCATCCGTCGCGCACCGCGCCCATGCGTTCGTCCCAAGCAGCACGCGCGGCGGGGTCTTTACGCGCGTCCCACAGCACATTGGCCAAGGCGTGAATGCGCGGTGCGTGGTCGCCCCAAAAGACGATGAACGCGTCGATCCGCGCCACGCCCGTGGCCGCGTTGCGGCTGGGCTCCAATGCGGCCTCGACGCCCGAGGCATCGTCGTTGTGGCGCATGGCGGCAACCAACAGATCGGCGCGATTGTCGAAATGCAAATACACCGCCTGGCGCGACACGCCTGCGGCCTTGGCAATATCGGACATGCGCGCGGGGCGGCCTGCCGTCAGCAAATCACAGGTGGCAATCAGGATGCGGTTGCGGGTGGTTTGGGAATCACTTGACATGGTGACAAGCTATCCATTATTGACGCGGTGTCAACTTGACACAGTGTAAAGCAAATAGGAGACGACCATGAAACTCATCATTTTCGGCGCCACCGGGACGGTCGGGCGCCATGTCACACGCGAAGCCATCGAGGCCGGGCACGAGGTCACGACCTTCTCGCGTTCTGGCGCGCAGGTGGCGGAGGCCGCGAAATCCCTGCGCGGCGACGTGTTGAACCTGGGCGATGTGCGCTATGCGATGCGCGGCCATGACGCGGTGATTTGCGTGCTGGGGGCGGGGCGAAAGGGCGGCGTGCGTGCGCGCGGCACCGCCAACATCATCGCCGCAATGCAACAGAGCGGCGTACAACGCCTGATCTGTCAGTCTACGCTGGGCGCCGGGGACAGCCGTGCCAACCTGAATTTTCTGTGGAAATACATCATGTTCGGCATGTTGCTGCGCCCGGCCTATGCGGACCATCAAGAACAGGAGGCGCACGTGCGCAACAGCGGTCTGGACTGGACCATTGTGCGCCCGGGGGCTTTCACCGATGGGCCCAGAACTGGCGATTATCGGGTTGGATTCCCATCTACGGCCCGCGATTTGGCGCTTAAAATTTCACGCGCTGACATTGCGCATTTCATGATGACAATCCTGACGGATCGCGCCTGTTTCGGCAAAACGCCGGGCCTGTCCTATTGAATGGAAACGGGGCGGCGCATCACTGCACCGCCCCGTCCGATCTGTTGTGATCCGGGCTTATTCGGCCGGGATCGCGTCTTCTTCGATGCTCAAGGGGGCCTTGAGGTGAACCAGCATTTCCGTCGGGCAGACTTGAAGGAAATTGGCCTTTTCGATGTCCCAATGCTGCAAGATTTCGGCGGCCTTGGCCGACCCGGTTTCCGCGAGATGTTGTTCGACCAGCCCCTTCAGCTCGGCCTCCCAGTGGTCGACGCTGACCGCACAGGTGACAAGTGTTTCGAGGTTCATGAAATCCTCGGCGACGCCATCAGGGTCGTACAGATACGCCATGCCGCCGGTCATGCCCGCGCCAAAGTTTGCACCGATTGATCCCAGGATCACGGCCACACCGCCGGTCATGTATTCACACCCGTTGGTGCCGCAGCCTTCGACCACCACAGATGCGCCCGAATTGCGCACGGCGAACCGTTCACCGGCCCGGCCCGCAGCGAACAGGAAACCATCGGTGGCGCCATACAACACCGTGTTGCCGATGATCGTGTTTTCGCTGGCAACCAGGGGCGATGCCATTGGCGGGCGTACCACAACGGTGCCGCCCGACAGGCCCTTGCCGACATAGTCGTTCGCGTCGCCGCTGACTTCGATCTTCAGGCCCGGCGCGGCAAAGGCGCCCAGCGACTGACCCGCGCTGCCGCTCAGCTTCACCGTCAGGTGATCGCGTTGCAGCGTGTTGCGCATGCCAAAGTTCTTGACGATATGGCTGGACACCCGCGTGCCCACGGTGCGGTGCGTGTTCTGCACGGCATAGGACAGCTGCATTTTTTCGCCGTCTTCCAGGAAGCGATGCGCATCGCGCACGATTTCCGCGTCCAGCGTGTCGGGCACCACATTGCGCGGCTTGTACCGGTCATAGGTGATCTTTTCGGCACCATCGACCAGCAACAAAAGCGGGTTCAGGTCCAGATCATCCAGATGGGCGGACCCCCGGCTGACCTGGCTGAGCAGATCGGCGCGACCGATCACGTCATCCAGACTGCGCGCCCCGATTCGGGCCAGGATTTCGCGGACTTCCTGGGCATAGAAGGTGATCAGGTTC
>DFBF01000002.1 GCA_002367285.1 Rhodobacteraceae bacterium UBA3087
GGCTTGTTTGAAACCGGTGCTGGCGGGTCCGCCCCCAAGCACGTGCAGCAACTGGTCGAAGAAAACCACCTGCGCTGGGACTCGATGGGCGAATTCTGTGCCTTGGGTGAAAGCCTGAACTTCCTGGCCGACACACAAGGCAACGCCAAAGCCGGTGTGCTGGGCGTGGCTGCCGAGGCCGCGACGCAGGGCATCCTGGATGACAACCGGTCGCCGTCGCGCAAAGTCGGTCAGCCCGATAACCGCGACAGCCACTATTGGTTTGCGCGTTACTGGGCCGACGCTCTGGCTGCTCAAGATGATGACGCGGAATTGGCCGCGCATTTTGCGCCGCTTGCCAAGGCATTGGCCGAAGGCGAACAGGCCATCCTGGCCGAATTCGCGGCCGTGCAAGGCCCGGCTGCCGACATCGGTGGGTATTATGCCCCCAGTGTGGAAAAGAAAACGGCCGTCATGCGCCCGTCGGCCACACTGAACGCGATCATCGGCTGAACATCAGCAGGTTGAACACTGAAACGCCCGGGTCCACACCCGGGCGTTTTTGTTTGAATTAGGGCTCTAATTCACCAGAAATGCCGGTTTTGGGGCGATCTGGGCACAGGGTCACGGGCGTGTCGACAGATTTCAGGATCAGGCGTTCAACTTCGCCCTCATAGGCCCCGGTGGCGATACGTTCGGCCTGAGAGATCAGGGTCGACAGCGCCAATTCTGGTGAAACACCTTGCGCCAGGATTTCTGCCAAAAGCCCGGTCACATGGGGCGCGGCCATCGAGGTGCCCGACTGCGCCCGCACCGCGCACACATCGCGGATCGAGGCCGAAGGGATGTCTTCGCCCGGCGCATAGAGGTCCACCGTGGTGCCTGCGTTTGAGAAATCTGACAGGCGGCTGTCGGTGACCGATCCCACCGTAATGGCGCCCGGAACACGGGCCGGGGAAAAGTCACCAGCATCCGCCGCCGCGTTCCCAGCAGCCACCACAACCAACGCGCCCGCGTCGATCAAGGCTTGTACGGCCATGTCCAGCGGGCCAGTGTCCGCGACAGGTCGCCGGGTCAGGCTCATGTTTACCAGTTTCACCGCGCCGGGTTGGGCCAGAACCCAGTCGATGCCGGCGATCACCGTGGCTTCGTCCCCCGTGCCGAACCGGTCGATCACCTTGACGGACGTCAGCCGTGCCTTGTCGGTCAGGCCCAGCTGTTGCCCAGCGATCCGGGCGGCCACATGGGTACCGTGACCGGCGCAATCTTCGGTATCAATGCCGTTTTCGAAAAAGGAAAACCCAGAGGCATTCACCCGCCCGCGCAGGTCGATGTGACTGCTGCGAATGCCGGTATCAAAAACATAGACGTTAATCAGGCCTGGGGTTGCCTGTGCAGGGTGGACCATCGGGTTCACCACAGGACTGGGCGCAGGCAGGGGCGGAGTGATGGACGAGGCAAAGACATATCCGTTCTGCGCCACTCCGGCGACTTGCGGGTCGACCAGCAACCGGTCCCGCGTGGTCAGGTCCATGCGCACGGCAAAACCCGACAATGCGGCGCCATAGCTGTGCAGGACCTGCGCGGCGGGAATGCCAAATCGTGCGGTCACATCGGCGGGACCGGACAGGGGCAATGCCTCAGGTGTCAGGGTCACGATATATTCACCCGGCACATGGGCCGACAGCAGATCGTCGGGGATCATCAGCGGTCCCGAGGCCAGCCCCAGTTGCACCCGCGCGTTGTTGTCCGCCTGTCGCGCCAGCTTGCGCAGCAATTGCACGGGCAGATCATCGGGTGCCAGGGCGCAGCTTTGCGTCGCCGCCAGTTGGCGTTCTAGCTCGGCAATCCGCGCCTGTGCGGTGGCCGACGCGTCAGTGGCATGCAGCGGTGTCGCCATCACGCCCACGAACACGATAATCGCGCAAATCTTTGGAAACATGAAGGAACCTACTCTGTTATTGCATGACATGCCGTCAGTGTTGTTTATGCTATCCAAACGAGTGGGTAAAACAAATGTCAGCTGATCACAGGTTCATTCAATCAATTTATGACTCGGCCCTGTCGCCGCAGACATTGCCCGACCTGTTGCAGGAGCTGAGCGATCGTATTGGTGCCCATGGCGCGATGATTTTTGATTGTCAGCAGATCAATGGGCGGCGCGAGGTCGGTTTGCAGCACCTGTCGTTGGTCTATGATCGGGAGGCGATCACGGACTATGCCGCGCGCTTTAATGATTTCGAAGTGGCCGACCAAGACCGTTTGGCCGATCTGTCATCCAGCGGCAATGAAATCAACCTGATCCACGACAAGGCCCTGACCCGACCCGGTGAGAACGCTCTGCCGCGGCCGAATGTTCAGGCCATGGCGCGGCGCGGGGTGTCGGACCGGTTCGGCTGTTTGTTGTCGAAAGAAAGCTGGGACATGGATCGGTTCGCCTTTCAGTTCCTTGAAGGCCGCCCCTTGCCAGGGGCCGAGATGTTGCGCGAGGCGGAAGTCGTCCTGGCGCATTTGGCCAAGGCGCTGTCCATTGGCCGTGCTTTCTCTGCCCAGGTAGCGGTGCGTGACGGGGTGGGTCAGTATCTGGATGGGCTGCCGATCGGGGTTGGTATCGTTACCGGGGCCGGGCATCTGGCCTATGGCAACAGTGAATTTCACCGGATTGCCCAGGACCATGCCGAAGTCACTCTGGCTGCCGGTCGACTGGGGTTCCAGGGCGCGGCGGCGCAACCCGAATTGCGTGCCTTGATGGAGGACCAGCGCGCCCATGGTCGCCATGGGGCCCGACCGCGTCGCGAGGCCGTGTTCGTGCCGATGGGTGACCAGGATCAGGGCCTATTCATAGAGATTTGCCCGATTGCTCGGCACCCTGACCTGGACAATTTCGGCGCAGGGGCCCGGTTGGTCAGCATTCTGGACAGCACCCGCAACCGGCAGGTTGACCCGTCCATCCTGGCGCGGTTCTTTCCCCTGTCCAAGTCCGAACAGGCGGTGTTGCGTTTGGTCACCGAAGGCCATTCCAATGCAGAAATTGCCGAAATTCGGGGGCGTTCGGTTGAAACCGTGAACAGCCAGCTGAAATCGCTTTTGCGCAAGACAAGCGCCCGCAACCGCACCGAATTGGTCAAGGTTGCCGTTGGGCTGTCAGCCGTGTCGCCGTCCAACTCATAGGGTTTTCAGGTATTCCAACAGGGCGGCGCGGTCGGCATCCCTCAGGCTGATGCCATACAGATGCCCGCCGTTGAAATTCCCCGGTTGGGTCACGTCAAACTGGCCGGATGGGCCAGGCCGGGCGGCACCAAGCCCCAGTTTTTCCGTGTCATAATACGTCGCCCCAACCGCAAAACTGCGCGGGCGCTGATCGGTGGGCAACAACAGATCATACAGCGTCGGGACCGAGCCATTGTGCAGGTAAGGCGGTGAAGCAAAGATGCCGTTCAGGGGACGCGCCTTGTATTCGGGTATCGTGTCCGTGTCAGCCAGGAACTCGGCGCACCGGGCGCGGATCTCTTTGACCGAGGTCAGGGTGTGCGTGCCTGGGCGCGGGACATCCGGGTCGCCCGCCGGGTCTATGCCGGGGCGCGGGTCCGTGCCAAAATCACCGGCAATCAAGCCCCGGAAAAACGCAGCGGCGGCGCGTTCCATGTCTTCACCCTGAAGCGCAACCAGTTCGCCGGATTTCTCGTAAATCAGTCGCATCGCCAGTTCCTCGATCAAACGCAGCGTGATCGTATCGCGGTCGAATTGTTGCGGTTTCAGCCCGGATAGGGTCTTGTCGCCCCACAATTTCTGGAAGGCGGCAAAGCTGTTGTGCAGGCGCGTGAACTTGCCGCTCCACGAGGTATGGGTCAGCACATGGCAGGCCATCGACGGGTCGGTGTTCAACGCAGGTGCGCCGGGGTTGGCCATGTCAAACGCCGCAATGTGGCGTGTGACGGGCGTGCTGACGTCGCCTCCGGGGGCTGCGTCATGGATGGTAACCTGTAGGTCGTCACGATCCAAAAGACTGTGGCATTCGGCGCATTCCGACAGGTAAACCAGCGCGCCATGCCCAAGCATTGTCGGGTCTGGCGTGCCGAATTCATCAGGCCAGGCGGGGGATTTCAATGTCTCAAGCGACCGTTCCAACCTCACCAAATTGGCCAGTCTGACCGAGCTTTCCAGGCTGGGATACCGCGCGGTGTTACCCAGCCGATCTGTGGTTAGCTCAATTTCGGCAAAGACGCCGATGACCTCGGCGACATTCCGCACGATGGCACCCAGTTCCATCGTTTCCACAATGCCGACATCAACCAATTTCGTGGCCGATCCGTTCCATTGCACACGCTGCATCTGCGGTGCATTCCAGACATGCGGAAAAGACACAGGTGCGGTGGCGGGGGGCAGATCGACACCGGCGCGCGGGCCGGACAGAACGGCAGCGGTGTTCAGGATCACCTGCACCGCATCGGTGCGCCCGTGGCCCCAATCCCCGCCCGCGTCGATGCTTTTCTGCACCAGATGGCGTTGCTGTAACCAGTGACGCAGGTCGGCGTGCAGGCTCGCGGCATCTTCGCCGCTGTGACCGGCCCCCAACACGCCGTTGGCAAAGGCGGTCCAGCGCGGGCCGGGCGTGGTGCCGCCATCGCGAAACACCGTATCCAGGCCTTGGAACAAGTCGGACATATAGGATTGCAGGTTCAGCTCGGATGCGCCGCCTTCGACGACGAATTCGTGCTGCCCATCGGTCAAGGTGCCGGTGTGGCAGGCCGCGCACGTCAACCCCAGCGCGTCGCCCCTTTCGGGGTCGCTGTCGATGACAAATCCTACGGGCAGATCACTGTTGGCGCAGAACCGGGTGGCATAGCGTTCCTGGGTCGTGCGCGCGGCAAAATCCGCAGTGCCATCGGCCAGGGTCAGGCTGTTGTACCAGGCAATTGGCACCAGCCTTGATCCTTGGCTCAGCCCGTACCACGTGGCCCGATCCTGTGCGGGCCAGGCCTGATTCAGAGAGGCCTGGGGCGCATAGGGCGCATCACAGGCCAAAACCGGGCTGCCCAGCGTAACCCCTGCGAAGAGAATTGAAAGAAAACGCATTTTTTCCTCGCCTTGTCAGGATCACCTGTTAACCATTCAAAAGAAAGCGTGACAGTTCAGGTGGGCCTTGTCCAGAAATCTGATTTTGATTTTAGCATTTCTGATGCTGCCCTTAGGGGCGGCGGCTGACCCATTGCAGCCTTGTCCTGCGCCGGTCATCCAAACGGTGTGCGACGGCAATGTGCCCGCCTTGCGCGTCATGCGTGATAGCGATGATTTGGACCTGACATTGGTGGCAACCCAGCCTGGGGGACCGTTGGGAGATCGCCTGATCCGAATGGCTCCGGGGCAGGGTGAAGCCATCGTTCCCATGTCCCGTGTGGGGTCGATAACTTTGGCCATGGCCGGCATGGGGGCTGATCCGGCACAGTGCTGTTTTTCCACCCTGACCGTGCCCCAGTCAGACCTTGAATGCGCTCCGACCTCTGTGGCTGAGCCCGTGGAAGACATCGGACCAACGCCGGATACAGGGGCTGATGCAGGCACTAATCCCGCGGACTTCGCAGTGTCGGTCGACCTGCCGTCGGATTGCCCCTTGGGGGCGGTTGGGGGGGCGGCTGGAAATGAGTGCGGCGGTGTTTTGACACTGACACAGCCCCTTGGAGATGTCTCGGCCGGGCATCTGCCCTTGGTGCTGTATGCGGATCAGGGCGAGGTCACGCTGACCGGCCCTTTGCCCTGTTATGATCTGGGAGGTGCCGCGAGCTTTTGTCAGGTGCCCGCTGCGGTGATGTCTGCCGGTCTGGCCCTGCCCATCACGTTGCACATGGCGGTCGGGTATCAGCCCCGCCAGGTAACGGTCTGCGCCGAATTTACCCCGCCTGAGGGTCCGGCTCTGGTCCGGCTGGTGCAATCCGCGCTGTCCTCACTGGGGTTTGATGCGGGCCCGCCGGATGGGCAGGCCGGTCCGAAAACGCAGGCCGCAGTGGCGGCGTTTTCCCAAGCGCAGGGCATAACAGCCTCGGACCCGCTGGACCCCGCGCTTTTGGCGGTCCTGGGATTGGGCGCATTTGGCGACGTCGTGCCGGGCAACAACCGCAGCTGTGCCTCAACCACTTTGGTTCCCGCGCCCACGCCTGACTGTGACCCGCACACAACGCGATTTTCCCAAGGGGCCTGTCGGTGTCGGTTCGATGGGATGCAACGCAATGCAAGCGGGCTGGCCTGTTCATGCAAGGCCGGGAGCGAATTCGTTGCCGGGGCGGGATGTGTGCAGATCAAGGCGCCCACACCCACGCCCGCGCCTCGCGTTATTCCTTTCCCCATTCCAATCCCCGGTCTGGGTGGTCTGACAGGCGGCCCCGTGAATGCGCACCCAACCCCCGCAGCAACCTGTGATCCCAGCTCGACCGTCAAACGCGGAGATACCTGTGCCTGTCGATACAAAGACATGACCCATGTATCTCCGTCGCGCTGTGTCTGCTCGTCGGGCCTGTCGCTGATTGCTGGGAGAGGGTGCTCGTGATCCGACGTTTTGCAATCTTTTTGTTCGTCGTGATGACGCTGGCCTATGGGCTGTCGTTTATGGCCAATCGCACGCCCCATACTGGGGATGAGGTCGTGGTACTGACCGACCGCCTGTTCGAATTCGGCGCGGTCAGCTTTGTACATGGCACCGTGCAAGACGACCCTCTGTTCGCCTGTGTCGCTCGGGGCGATGTCTTGTCCCCGGAACAGTCCGACACCTATCGCCAAGCCTATCAGGCGGCGCTGTTGGACCGACGGGCCTTGTTTGTCCGCCTGGATGCCGATCTGCGGCTTGAGACGGATTACTGCATGGATCTGGGCAACAATGTGGGGCGCCGGGGGATCGGCGGGCGGCATGACCAACATGATTTGTCAGCTCAGGCGAACTTGCGTGATTTGGTGGCGAATTTGGCGGGAATAGAGACTGTTTTACCGCTTAAACGCGCCCTCTTGGCCAATGACATCCTAAAGGACCTGACGGATCTGATGGTGCATATGGCCCCTGCGATCCATTCTGTGGGCACGCCAGGGGAGGCTGATCTGTCAGGTCTGCCCAAAACAGTTGCGGCCCCTTATGCAGCCTTTTACGATGGTGCAAAGCGTGCGCAATTCGCGGCGGTGAACAGCCCGACCTATTGGCAGGGAGTTGCCCAGATGCAAGCGGGTTATGCCCAGATCGTTCAGTGGGTCGAGGCACAGCTGGGCCTTCACAACGGCCCTGCCCTGCATGCGTTGTCCGGGCGATGGTTGTCGCTTCAAACTGTCGCGCCGCGTTTGTCCGGCACCAGCCCTTCGGCGGCACACCGGGCCGAAAACATCGGGGTTTGCGCCCTTTGACACGATTTTCCCCCATTCGGGTGATGTATTCAGCCCCTTCTGTCAGGCCAAATTGCCTGCAACCCTTCTTTGGCGGAGTACCCTCATGCGTTCCATCACCTTTCTTCCCTCGTGCGTTCCCTTTGTCGGGGCGCATGGTGATCGTCGACCGGCGCGTGAAGCTGTCAAAGAAGGGGCCTTAGTCACAGCGCTTTGCATGGCCGTGTTGCCCGTGATGGCGCAGGCCGATGTGACCTGGCAACTTCCAACCGCCGTTCAAAGTGCGGCCGAGGTGGCGAGGCCTGTGCAACGCAGAAATTGGCGCACGCCGTCCCGTCCGCCTTTTGTGCGCGATGCGGCCGGACGGGCCCAGATCGCGCCCGCAGATCGCCCTCCGGTGCCCTTGTTCGATCTGGGTACGGTGGTGACGACAGGGTTTTCCGGCACGGTTCTGAAACGCCCGTTGACCCGTCCGGGACAGGTCGAACCCGATCTGGATGCGCCGCGATATCGGTTCCTGAACCCGAATGGCGCGGTGGCGACCTTGTTGGGGGCGGATGGTATCGGATTTGCCCACAATGGTGCCGAACTGACCCGTGCGCCGTATGACAAGATCCTGGCGCGTGACGTCGGGCAGGTGTTCGGCATCGCCATTGATAACGAGGATTTTCGCAACCTGTATCTGGGGGCCAGTTCGGCCTATGGGCTGAACATCGTCGGCGCGGATGTGGACGAAGATAACGTCCCCGATCGCCTGTTGACTGGCGATCCTGGCGCAACTTGGATGGGCGCGCAATGGGGCAACGACGTGACCGCAGGGCCTGGCAGCATCTGGCGGGTCAGCGGCGAAACCGGGCAGGTCTCCCTGTTTGCCAATGTCCATCTGGACGGGCAGGAAAACACCGGGCCGGGTCTGGGAAATATAGCCTTTGACGGCGATCACGATCAGCTGTTTGTCAGTGATCTGCAAACCGGCTTGATCCACCGTTTTGATCTGTTTGGGCAGGAACAGGGTCTGTTTGATCATGGTGCAGGTCTGCAAACTCCCGTTGAATTTGACCCCGCGGGCGTGATGGATATTACATCGCCCCGTTTCGACGGCGAAGATCCGGACAGTTGGGGCTTTGCCGCCCCGGCGCGTCGTGTTTGGGGCATGGCAGTGCATGGCGGGCGGCTATTTTACGCCGTAGCTGAAGGGCCCGAGATCTGGTCCGTTGGCATTGACCGCGAGACCGGCGAGTTCCTGGATGATGCGCGTTGGGAGCTGTCTGTTTCGGACAAACACCCCGTGCTTGAAGTGTCCGATATCGCCTTTACCGGGGATGGCGCGATGGTGCTGGCACAGCGCGGCGCACGGTTGGGGGATTTTGAACACAAAGCCCTGACACGGGCGCGCAAGGCTGAAGTTCTGCGGTATGTGTATGAAAACCCCGAGGACCCCGAAACGCCCTCGGCCTGGGTTGAGGAGCCCACGCTGTACCCGGTCGGATTTGCTGCCAATATGACCAACGCGCTGGGCGGTGTGGCGGTTGGCCCGCGCTATGATGACACCGGGTCCTGGGACATGCGCACCTGTGGTGGCACGCTGTGGACCACCGGTGAATCGCTGCGCACGCATCGCGATCTGCGTGCAGCCCTTGAGCTGGGCGGCGAACTGGAGATCGACGGGCTTCAGGCCCAGCCGGTCGTGCTGGACCTGACCGGCAATATGCCGCCGTGGCGCAGTTACTTCAGCGATTTTGACGGACGGTATGACAGTGCCGAGTTCACCGGTCAGGTGGGCGATGTCGAGGTGCTGGGCTGTCGCGGGCGGGGCGGGCATTCAGAGGACTATGTGACCTGGGCTGACACCGGGCTGCCGACGGGCGACGGGCCTGATACGGGGTGGGACACTGATGCTGATTACAACAACACCGGGGGGGGCTGTATTGGGGCAAGCTGTGTGCCGACCTGTCTGTTGTACCCCTGGCTGTGTGGTGGCGGTGGTGGTGATCCCGCCCCTGAACCCTGTCTGGCGGTGCAAGAGGTTGCGACCTGTGATCCTGTGACCGGCACCTACACCTGGAATGGACAATTCAGCGATGTGAACGGAAATGGTCTGGATCAGATCAAGATCACAGATGCCGCGGGCATGCTGGGAAATATCAGCGCTGATCAGTCTCTAACTCAGGCATTTTCGACCTCCTTGGCCGGATTGGCGCCTGGGCAACCGGCCCAGCTGACCCTGTGTGGCTATAACGCCGCTGACAAGGCGACCGGCCAACCCTATGCGTGCTGCAATGCCAGTGTGACCATCACCGCGCCTGACGCGACCTGCGAGAAGGAGGCGAACTGATGCGCGCTCTCAAGACGTTTTCCCTGATCCTGGCCCTTGTCGGCAGCACCGCAACAGCTGCGCCCGTGCTGACCAATGGGGGGTTTGAACAGAACCCTCCGTCCAGTTTCGGCAACAACATTGGCCATGGCATTGCGCCTTGGGTGTTAGGGTCGGGCAGCCGGTCCAATGTTGTGCGGGTCGATGGCCCCGGCGGCAGCAACTATGGCAGCAACGGCCCCGAACAGGATGCCAGCGCCCTGGGGGCGGGCGTGTATACGCATTATCTGGACATCGCCGATGGGGCGAATGACTTCTATCAGGACTTTACGCCGCTGTGTGACGGTGAAGTCGATTACGGCGCCTATTTCTCGCGTCGTCCGGGTGGCGACACCGGCACTGCCGGGATCGAAATCTTCAAGGTTTCCGACAACAGTTCGGTTGCGCCGCGCCAGGAAACCAATTTGCCCACGGGCATCCCCAAGACTGACCCGTGGACGCGCGTCGCCTATAGCGCGACGCTGACGGCGAACACGCTGTATCGGTTTTACGTGGACATGGACAACGAGATGAATATCGACAACGCGTTTGTCGTTTTCGGTCCGGAGTGCTCGCTTCACCAAGGGCCGGATTTCACCACCGGTGTGGAGGACGTGACACCCCCGCTTGAGGCCTCAATCGAGACGGTGAAAACCTGTGAGCCTGCCGTGGTTGGTGATGACGGGCGCATGACCGCGCAGTGTCAGATTACCGTCACCTATGACAGCGACGGGCAACAGCCCACGCGCATCAGCCTGACCGACCAGATGGTCATCAACAACACGCCCGTGGTTGGGACAATCACGTCGATTAGCAGCACAGATGACTGGAGTTGTCCCGCGCTTCCGATCCCGGCAAACAGCCCGCCCGCCAATTGTGTTTGGCTGATGTCGGGCAACCCACCGCCGCCCGCAGGGGTCCACAGCTCGACCCTGGATGTGACCGTTGATTTTGGTGACTATTTGACGGGCGATGGCGACACGGTGATGAACTGTGCGCGGTCGGAATTCTATGCCATTCCCGCCCTTTCTGCGACGGAAGACCAGGCATCTTGTGTCAACATTGATGTGCCGACCGATCCGATCCCCGATCCGACCCCGGACCCCGTTTTGTGCACGCCCTTCACGCCTGAGGTCACCTGTAACACCGCGACTGGAGACTTCCAGGTCACGCTGACCAACGCTTTGTCCGGCAGCTTTGATCCTGCGTCGTTGAATGTCGAGGCGCTGACCCCTGGTGTCACCCTGACACCCGCCGGGCCGATGAATCCGTTGTCGTTTTCGCTGGCCGGAGCGCTGGCGGGCGATACGGTTCAGATTTCGACCCATGCGGTTGAGGCCGCAGGGGCGGACAACGGGTTGGATCTGTGCTGTACCGGCGCGATGGACATTGTCATTCCCGAAGGTCTGACCTGTGAAAAGGCACCGGACCGATCGTTGGAAGTGTCCAAGACCTGTGCCCCGATGACCTATCAGGATGCGTTCGGGTCGGATACGGAGTGCACGATTACCGTGAACTATTCCGGGCCCGCGCCAACTCCGGACAACCCGATTGTGGTGACGGATACCATCGCCACGGGCACCGCGACTGTGAATTCGCACTGGCCGCCCGCGCCGCCTTTGGGCTGGGATTGCACCGGCGTGCCGGGGCCGACGCCCGTGACCTGCAAGATGCACAATGGCATCGATACGGATCAGACGCCGGGATACTGGGACAGCTATTCCACCAGCTTTTCGGTCCAGATGACCACCGGCGGGGCCTATCGCAATTGCGCCAAGGGGTTGATCCACACGACCGAGATTCTGGCCAGCGCCAGTGGGGCCGTGTTCCACAGCGACACCGGCCCGGCGGTTGAAAGCGAAAGCTGTTTTGCCACCGGCGATCACCTGTTGGAGATCGACAAACAATTGCTGGCGGAACATGGCGGTGTCTGCCGCCCTGGCGAACCTTGCACCTTTACCTTTGAAATCGCGAACCTGGGGGCCGATGACTATGAAGGTCCCGCGACCTTGCATGACAGTGTATTGGTCAACGGCACCACGCCGGGGGGGACGTTCACCTCGATCAGCCCCGCGTTGTGTGATGTTGCCGACCTGACCAGCACGGCGGGCTGCACAGGCAATGTGTCTGTTCCTGCGGGGGGCTCGGTCTATTTCCAGGTGACGTATTACGCGCCTGCAAACCTGGGCGAGGGGCCCAATCAGGGCCAGAACTGTGTCGCACTGACCGATATGTCGATGGCACCGGGGGATATTCCTGCGGAAACCGACGGCAAACA
>DFBF01000047.1 GCA_002367285.1 Rhodobacteraceae bacterium UBA3087
CCAAAACGTGCGTTTGGCCGGAAACACGGCGTTTTCAGGCTTGGTCTCTTAAGCCAGATGGCGAAAAGTATGGAAGTGACGATAAAGTCTGATACCATTTATGAGGGAAATATTTTTGACGCAGCGACATGGTTTCGAGAGTGAGGTGGAGCGGGCGACAGTGATTTTGACACATTGCCCTTGACCCAACAACGGGCCAACACCAACAGCGACGCCCCAGGCAGGGAATTTGGAAGATGAGCAATACAGCACACTCCCCCCCCGCGCGCCGCGCAACGATGTCCCGCCTGGCCTGGACCATTGCAATCAGCGGCATGGCACTATTCCCTTACAGTCGCGGGGCGTATGCGGCCTGTGTGGGAACGGGGCCCAGCAGCTTTAATTGTTATGGAGTAATCGCAGGGCCGACCGTCTTGGGCCAAGACGGAACCAGCTTTGTTGCGACGGGTGGGCAACGGCGTTGTGGCTCGCAACCAAGGGTACGCCTATGGCGGGATGAAAGAAGCGTTTCGGCTGAATAGTTATGCAGGCTTGACGTATCGCGAGGGCGTGAACGTCACCGTGACCACGGCAGATGTGACCGGCAGCACCGGGATTTATGCCTTGAGCGGGGCGACGAATAACGGTTCTGGCATTCAGTATTACGGGTCCTACCTACGGACCCCAACAAGGTCTTTACGTCTGACAATTGACACAACCGGCGGAGGCGTTGTTTGTACGGCGGGCGGTGGCATTCAGGCCATTCAAAGCGTTGCGTCTGGCGGCAGTGTTGTTGGTGTTAAGATCACCATGGCTGACGTGATTGGCACCAGTTTTGGCATCCATGCTGTGAACAGCGGCAGTGTTTTCAACACTAGAGCATACAACCTTGTCGACACGCGGTTGGGCACGGTCACCGCCTCGGCAGGCAGCGGCATTGTGATTGAACAATCGGTTGGCGCAAGGTGTTCGGGTTGCTCTTGTGGATCCAGCGGGGTTGCCGTCAGGACCGCTGATGTTCTGGCCTATGGTGACAACGGGGAAACAACCTTTGTGTCGGGAAATTCCGGCCACGGTATTCAGGTTCTCTCGCAAGCCGACTTTGAGACGAATATCAACGTCACCAGCGCGACCTATGTCACGGGTGGTCTGTCGGGCATCACCGCCTCTCAGATCGGCAACGTCTTTCTTGGCTTCAACATCAATATCGACAATGGCGGTGTGGTGGCGAACCGGTCGTTCCTGTCGTCCGATCTGACGATCAACGCAGACAACACAGGTGCCGGGGTCACGCTGAATATCGGCGCGACAGGCATTGTCATCGGCACGGTCGATCTGACCGACGCGGATGATGTGTTCACCAACGATGGCCACTGGGACGCTTCGGGAGGCACCAGCGATTTTGGCCTGGGGGACGATCAGTTCTTCAACGCCTCGGACTTGACCCTGGTGGTCGGCAACGGCACGGCGGGTCAGATGACGCGCTTTGATGGGCTCGAAAGTTTCACCAATACCGGCACGATCGACTTTGCCGATGGTTATGCCAGCGACACGTTCGTGGCGTCGGGGGGGCACCGGCGACGGTATCATGGTGATGGACGTATCCTTGGCCTGTCGGTCGAACGCGAATGGGATGGGGCGGGCGGGGGCAAGAATGCCCTCTGGGCGTCGGTTAATATTCTACATGATTTCGATGGCAGAACGGGCGTGGCTGTGGCCGCGCCGAACATGATCGCTATGGGCCGCACAGCCGAAGCAACACGGGTTGAACTGGGCCTTGGCGGTCGCTTTTACTTTGGTCAGGGCACGGCATTTGGGACACTTGGCGCCTCGCTGGCCGTGGGCGGAGGCGACGACGGCTTGGACCTGAGAGCAACGATTGGGGTGAATTTCACATGGTAGAACGATGGGGGCAGACCGCCTTGTGGCAATGGCCTGTGCGGCGGCGCCCGCCGTGGCGCAAGACACCGGCACGCCTGATGCGTTGACCGAGGCCTATCAGAACTGGGTGCTGAACTGCACGCGCATCGACGGGGCGGATCAATCGTTCTGTTGCATGGGTCAACAGCTGACCCGACAAGGCGGAACCGGGCAGGCCGAGCCGCTTTTGTCGACCTTTCTGCGGCGAAACGAGGTCGGGGCGAAGGTGTCGTGGCCTTCTTGACCCCCCTTGGCGTCGCGCTGCGCGAACCTGTGCGGGCGGCGATCAACGGCGCGAACGTGGTCGAAACGGCATACCTGACCTGTAATCCCGGCGCTGGTTGCTTGGCCCGAAATGCGTTCACCGACCTGTCGAATGAAGCGCGCGCTGCCGCCGAAGATGTGCAGGTCACTGTGCCCCTGGCCGGGCTTCACAGACGCTTGGACCCGCCTGGGCGGGCTTTGATCCCTCAACAACCGACGCCCTCCCGCCCGTCATCGGGGCCTTTCGGCCCGTCTGTCGGTTGGGCGTGGCAGCCTGTGCGGGGCACAGGCTGCGGTTGCGTTCAATAGATGCCCATGTGGCCATTCAGGGCGTTCAGGTCTGTAGTGCCTTCCAGTGTCAGCGTGTGGCCGTTGCCGAAGTCGAACACGATGTCGCCTCCGACCACAGAGGCATATGCCAGCAGCTCGGCGTCGGTTTTTGCACCGCCACCCCAGCGATAATCGTCAAACCAAACGCGGTCCCCTTCGGCGGTGTCAAAGTCGGTGACCACGTCGGCGCCCTCGCGAAACATGAACGTGTCAGCCCCGGCGCCACCGGTATAGGTGTCGTTAAAGTGGCCGCCGTTCAGGAAGTCGTTTCCGTCGCCACCGTCCAGCACATCGTGGCCCCAACCGCCATAGATATGGTCGTTGCCGCCGCGTCCTTCGACGGTGTCATGGCCGCCGCCTCCGGACGGGATGTTTCGCTCATTCGTGCCGATGATCTTGTCGTTATAG
>DFBF01000294.1:0-7763 GCA_002367285.1 Rhodobacteraceae bacterium UBA3087
GGCGCCTTGGCCGAAGTGCTGACATTCGCGAAACGACGCGGCGAAGATTTTGGCCGTATTGACGTGCTGGAACGCTATCAGGAATGGCGTCGGTTCGACGTGGCCGCGATGGTGTCTGTGACCGAAGTTACCAATCGCCTGTTCTCCAACGACAACCCGATCCTGCGCGGCATGCGCGATATCGGGTTGGGCGTGGTGAACGCGATACCGGGGCTGCGGCGGGGCTTTATCCGTGAAGCCGCTGGATTAACTGGGGATTTGCCGAAACTCCTCCAGGGACGGCAAATCTAACCATTTCCTCTTGCCAAAAATATCCTGGGGGAACGACATATCCGCCAGGATCTGTCGTGGGGGTGAAACCCCCATTCAAGCAATAGAGCGTGGCGAAGCCACTCCGTCATGAAACGCCTAACTATCCAGTTTGCGCGCCTCGTCGATCAGCATGACGGGAATGCCACCCCGGATCGGGAACGCCAGTTTGGCGGATTTCGACACCAGTTCCTGCGCCTCGGCGTCATAGGTCAGCGGACCCTGGGTCAACGGGCACACCAGCGCCTCGATCATCTTACGGTCAAATGCCTGTTCATTGCTCATTGCACCCGCTCCTCGCTTGTGCCGCCCCGAAGGGCGAATTCCATCAATGTCACCAAGGTTTCGCGCCGGATTTTCAGCGACGGGGCCTCAAGCAACGCCTGTTTGTCTTCGGGGTCAAACGGGCACAACATGGATAGCGAGTTGATCAACAGCTCGTCTTCCGCGCCCTTTAAACTGTCCCAATCCGTTTGCAGTTCAGCAATTTCGAAATAGCGCGACAGCAGGCCCAGAAACCCCTCGCGGTCCAACTCTGGATCGCGTTCTGCCTTGCCCAGATCACCGCCAAAGTCTGACCAGTCGACCTGCGCCTTGATATAGGGCGTGAACCCGTCGATCTGCGCACCCAGACGGAACCGGGTGATGCCCGTCAGGGTGACCATGTATCGGTTGTCTTCGGTTTCGGTAAACGAGGTGATCCGACCGGCGCAACCGATGTCATGCAAGGTCTCGCCTTTTGGCCCGTCAAACGGTTGCACCATGCCGATCAACCGCCCGGTGGTCTTTAGCGCATCGTCGAACATCGCCAAGTAACGGGGTTCGAACACATGCAGGGGCAGACGCCCGCGCGGCAGGACCAGCGCCCCCGATAAGGGGAACACCGGAAGCGTATCGGGAAGGTCAGCGGCTGAGAACATGGATCAAGCTTACCCCGCCGCTGCGATTATACCAAGATCATCGAGCCAAGCTTGCGACGCCCGTTCAGCGCAACAGGATCTTGCGGCTGAAGCGCCTCAAAAATGGTCAGCAGCTGGGCCTTGGCCGCGCCATCATTCCATTCCCGATCCCGGCGGAACAGTTCCAACAGCTCGTCCACTGCGCCCTGCGTGTCCTCGGCGGCATTCAACGCCACGGCCAGGTCGAACCGGGCTTGGTGATCATCGGCGTCTGCTTCAACTGCGGCCCGCAGCTCGGCCACGGGACCCGCATCGGCGGCCTGTTTGGCCAGCTCGATCTGGGCGTGCACCGCTTCCAACTCAGGGGCGTTTGAAACTTCGGCAGGGACGCCGTTCAGAACGGCCTCGGCCTGGTCGATATCTTCCAGCGCCAGTTGTGCACGGGCCAGACCGGCATAGGCGGCGGCCAGGGTCGTGTCGGCTTCGATGATCGCGGCAAAGGTCTGCGCGGCATCGGCTGCTTCACCGGCCTCCAGCATTTCTTCGGCGGCGGCGATGGCATCGGCCAGCCCTCCGTCGCCCCCTTCCTTGGACACACGGTCCACGAAAGCAGCGATTTCGGACGGCGGCACGGCGCCCTGAAAGCCATCAATCGGCTGACCATCGACAAAGGCATAGACGGTCGGGATCGACTGCACCCGCAGCTGCGCCGCGATCTGCTGATTTTCGTCAATGTTGATCTTGACCATGCGAACCTTGCCGCCAGCGGCCTCGACCGCCTGTTCCAGCGCCGGACCCAGTGTTTTGCATGGGCCGCACCAAGGTGCCCAGAAATCGACGATCACTGGCACCTCTTTCGAGGCCTCGACCACGTCCTGCATGAAGGTTGCTTCAGTGCTGTCTTTCACCAGCGGCGCATCGTCACCGTTTTGGGCATTCATCATTTCGAGCATGTTTGGCTCCCTATATCTGTTGCGATCTATATGACCGCTCGTGACCTCGTTTTAAAGGTCGAAACTGGCAAAGACCGGCGCGTGGTCGCTGGGTTTCTCCCAGCCGCGCGCGTCACGCAGCACGCGCGAGCCGTGGCCAGAGTTCGAAATATCCGGCGTCGCCCAGATGTGATCCAACCTGCGCCCCTTGTCTGCCGCTGCCCAATCCTTAGCACGATACGACCACCAGGAATACAACAGCCCTTCGGGGATATCCTGACGCGTGATATCGACCCATTTTCCCGCGTCCTGAACCTGGGCCAGATGGTCGACCTCGACCGGTGTGTGTGACACGATTTTCAACAGCTGTTTGTGGTTCCAGACGTCATCTTCACGTGGGGCAATGTTCAGATCACCAACCAAGATCGCCTTTTCGGGCGCGTTGGCATGGAACTGATCCCGCATATCGGTCAGGTAATCCAGCTTTTGGCCAAATTTCTCGTTCACCTCGCGGTCGGGTTTGTCACCCCCTGCGGGCACATAAAAATTGTGCACCGTCACGCCGTTTTCCAGCCGTCCCGCGATGTGGCGGGCGTGGCCCAGATCGGCGAAATCAAAGCTTTCGACCTCGACCATTGGAATGCGCGACAGGATCGCGACACCGTTATACCCCTTCTGACCACGCGCCACCATGTGGGTGTACCCAAGCGCCTGAAATCCCTCCAACGGGATCTTATCGACGGGGGATTTGCATTCCTGCAAGCACAGAACGTCCGGCGCTTCCTCCTCCAACAGCTTTAACACAATCGGTTCACGCAGGCGGACCGAGTTGATGTTCCAGGTGGCAAGGGTAAAGGACATTGGCGCGTCTCCTGTTGGTGTGGGCCGAAACTATGCGTCACGCGCGCGTGGCACAAGCGGTTGATGGGCAAGACTGGCAGAGCTAGGGTCAAGACAATCCACAACGGAATTTTTTCATGTCTCGCATTGGCACCTTTTTTACCCGTTTGCTTACCCCCCCATCAACGGTTGCACTCGAAGACGACTATCGCGCCTATACGACCGAATTTGATCATGTGCTGGCGGCGCAAGACCTTCCTCAGCTTCTTGGCCCAGCAACGTCCGAGATTGACGCGGCAGAGCAGGCATTCAAGGCGTCTTCGGCAGGTTGGTTGATGCTGGCCAATACCGAATGGGTCACGCATATGCAGGGGCAGGATCTAAGCGGCATGGCCGTCACTATCTTGCTGGACCACTCCGGGTCCATGCGCGGCCAACGTATGGTGTTGGCACGTGCAATTTCCGCGGTCCTGGTCGACGGGTTGGGACGGCTAGGCGCACAGGTCGAAGTTCTGGGCTTCACCACCGCAAGCTGGAAGGGCGGATCATCCCGCCTGATGTGGCTGAACGATAACAAGCCAATCAACCCGGGGCAACTGTGTGACCTTCTTCATGTGGTTTATCGCGAATTTTCTACCCCTGCGCCAGGCTTAGGACGCAACGCTCGATACATGTTCCATCCAGAATTGTTGAAAGAAAACATCGATGGCGAGGCCCTGCTATGGGCGGCGGATCGCAATCAGGCCACCCCTGCGCAACGGCGGTTCATTCTGGTGGTGTCCGACGGTGCACCGGTTGATGACAGCACCTTACAGGCCAACGGGCCTGATGTTCTGCACAATCATTTGAAACGAGTCGTCCAGCAGGTTCAGGCCCAAGGCATCACCCTTGCGGGTATCGGGTTGGATCACGACACCCGCGCTTATTATCCACACGGGTTCACGATAAAGTCCCCCGAAGACATCGGGGGGCCATTGGCCAATTTCATGAACCCGCTGTTGAGGGATTAACCGTTCGGCGCCAGCAACACCTTGCCCGCGCGTTCGCCTTGAGCAGCGTGGGCCATGGCCTCGTGGATCTGGTCCAGCGGGTACATGGCCTCGATTGCCGTGGACAGCTTGCCAGTGGCAATGCGCTGGATCAGGTTGCCGAACACTTCGGCTTTGCGCGGCTGGTCCGCCTGTTCAAACCAGCGGGCCAGCCAGAAACCCCTGACGGTCACGTCGCGGAAAATGGTGGCCTGTGCGGATAGGGTTGCGGGCGCGCCCGACAGCGCACCATAAGACACCATCACGCCGCCGGTGCTGAGGGTATCAGCCATGCGCGCAAAGCTGTCACCGCCAACCGCATCCAGTCCCAAACGGATTTTCCCGTCGCCCACCACGGCACGCACGCGGTCGGCCAGGTCGGGACCATCGACCAGAACCAGATCGCCCCCCATCGCCCGAAGCATCGCGACAGCGCTGTTGCGACGCACGATATTGATGGTTTTCACACCACGTTCGGCGGCCAGTTGCACGACATAGCCACCCACGGCGGAATTCGCGGCGTTCTGGATTACCCAATCACCCGGCGCAAGATCGACGAAATCGTCCAGCAACAACCAGGCGGTGGGCGGATTTACGGTGATCATCGCCAACTGGTCCAGATCGGCCTCAGGCAGCGGCACCAAAACGGTAGCGGGGGCCAAGACCTCCTGTTGCCAAGTGCCGGACCCCGCAGGGGCGATGACCAACTGGCCCTCGGCCACACCGTCAACGCCTTCGCCCAAAGCAACAACGCGGGCGATGCCTTCGTTACCCGGCACGGCGGGCAGTGGCGGGCGGATGCCATAGACGCCCTGGACCTGCAACAGATCCGATGGGTTCATCGGCGCCCGCTGGATCGCCAACCGCACCTGACCAGACCTGGGAATGGGGCTGTCGGCCTGTTCCAGCGTGACAACATCTGCGGGGTTGCCGAACTGGGCATAGGTGGCGCGTTTCATCAGGAATCCTTTTCATGGGTTCCCCGGAAATTGGACATCGTGACGAGGCTTGTGAAGCCCCGGTTCGGGATTCCGTCACGGCAAAAAAAGACCCGGCACAAGGCCGGGCCAGTCCAACAGGGAGGTTTCCGTGCCATGACCCCGACACGGGAGGGATAGTTCTTGAAGGGCGAACAATCCGCCTTAAACCCAACCATAGTCCACAATGCTGCCAAAATTAAGGCAAAGTTGACGGAGGCAAGGATAACCTTACGCCACCAAGCGATATCCGCCCGATTCTGTCACCAAAAGCCGCGCATTTGACGGATCAGGTTCGATCTTCTGGCGCAGACGATAGATATGCGTTTCCAATGTGTGGGTCGTGACCCCGGCGTTGTAACCCCAAACCTCGTGCAACAGCACATCGCGGGCCACCACACCTTCGGTCGCGCGGTATAGGAATTTGAGGATATTTGTTTCCTTTTCGGTCAAACGCACCTTGCGGTCGTCTTCCGTGATCAGCATCTTCATCGCCGGTTTGAACGTATACGGCCCCAGTTGGAACACGGCATCTTCGGACTGTTCATGCTGGCGCAACTGGGCGCGAATGCGGGCCAGAAGGACGGGGAACTTGAACGGCTTTGTCACATAGTCATTGGCACCCGCATCCAGACCCAGGATGGTATCGGCGTCACTGTCATGGCCCGTCAGCATCAGCACCGGGCATTTCACCCCCTGCTTGCGCATCAAGCGGCACAGCTCGCGGCCATCTGTGTCGGGCAGACCGACGTCCAGGATCACCAGATCATACAGGGCCTCTTTTGCCTTCACCATGGCATCGGCACCGTTCCCGGCCTCGAACACATCGAAATCTTCGGTCATGACCAACTGCTCGGCCAGCGCGTCGCGCAGATCTTCATCATCATCGACCAATAGGATTTTTTTGACGTTGCTCATGGCGGGCTCCTTCGCTTCCTTGGTTACGACATGCGATGTCATCACGTCGCTGACAAGATTTGCTGCAAGCGGCTCACGCCCTCGTGTCCTTGCAGTCGCAAATGTTTCAGTTCATGACAGAAGTGGAAGGAAAATGCCCATGACTTTGCGCCCGGATATCGTTGAACTTCAGGCCCGCGCCCGCGCTGACATGCGTATGGGGGTGCCGGTGGTGTTTGGTTTGGACGATCAGGCGGCCGTTATTGGCGCGGCCGAAACGCTGACCCCCGACCGCCTGGCAGACCTGCGCGGCGTGGGCGACCCTGTTTTGGCGATCACGACGCGCCGGGCCGAAACGCTAAAGGCCCGTGCCTATAGCGACCATGTGGCGCGGGTTGTGATCCCGGCAGACGCCAGATGCGAATGGGTCCACAACATCGCAGACCCGGCCAATGATCTGGCGATGCCGATGAAGGGCCCATTGGCGACCCGGCGCGACGGGGACGAACGCTTGGCCCGGGCTGCAATCACCTTTTGCAAAGCCGCCCGATTGTTGCCCGCCGCCGTTCTGGTTGACCTGACCGAGGGGCCGGATTTTGCCGCAAAACATGGCCTGACCTATCTGGATGCAGGTGCCGCGCATGACGTGATGCACACGACCAGCCCCCTGTCGCCGGTTGTCTCTGCCCGTCTGCCGGTCGAGGTCAGCGAAGCCGGGCGGCTGCATATTTTTCGGCCCGAAGATGGTGGCGAAGAGCATTACGCAATTGAAATCGGCCGCCCCAACCGCGAAGCGCCGGTTTTGGCGCGGCTGCATTCGGCCTGTTTTACGGGGGACGTAATCGGGTCGTTGAAATGCGACTGTGGCCCCCAGTTGCGCGCCGCCTTGGCAGCAATGGGCGAAGAAGGCGCAGGCGTATTGCTGTACCTGAACCAAGAGGGGCGCGGCATTGGCCTGGCCAACAAAATGCGCGCCTATAGCTTGCAGGATCAGGGCTTTGATACGGTCGAGGCAAACCATCGGCTGGGGTTCGAAGACGACGAACGTGATTTCCAGGTCGGTGCGGATATTCTGAAACGCCTGGGCTTTCACGCCGTGCGGTTGATGACGAACAACCCGAAAAAGGTCGCGATGATGGAGGCCAAGGGCGTGCATGTCGCGGAGCGTGTGCCCCTTAAGGTGGGTGAAAGCGCGCATAACGCGGCCTATCTGGCGACCAAAGCCAAGAAATCGGGGCATTTGCTGTGATCCCAACACGGCACGACATGGTGGTCACCAAATGGGGCGCTCGATTTTGTGGCCGCAGGATGCCCTGCTCTATTGGGCGGGGCGGTATTTCTGCCTCCAAGACCGAAGGCGACGGGGTTACCCCGTCCGGCATCTGGCGCATCGCCGGCGCGGGGTTTCGTGCTGATCGCATTGCCAAACCGCGTCGCCAATCACCGCCCGGCTTTCACATGCGGGCCATCGGGCCACATGACATCTGGTCGGATGATCCAGCGGACCCGGCCTATAATCACGCGGTGCGGGCGATCAATCACCCATTCGGGCACGAAAAACTGCGTCTGCGCGACCCCCTGTATGACATCGTGCTGATGAGCGATTGGAACTGGCCCGATGCCGTGCCAGGCAAAGGATCGGCGATATTCGTGCATTATTGGCGGCGGCCACGATATCCGACGGCAGGTTGTATCGCCTTTTCACCGCGCGATCTACAATGGATCGTGATGCGGTGGCAAAGACAGTCGCGAATTTTCGTTCAGCCGTAGTCGCGTTCACCGAAAATCGCCGACCCAACGCGCACATGTGTGGCCCCCTGGGCAATGGCGCGTTCAAAATCGCTGCTCATTCCCATCGACAACCCGTCAATGCCATTGCGT
>DFBF01000294.1:7786-25036 GCA_002367285.1 Rhodobacteraceae bacterium UBA3087
TCGCGGCAGTCAGAAATGAACGCGTCAGCCTCGGCTGGGGACACGCCGGCCTTCTGGTCCTCTTGCCCGGTGTTCACCTGAATGAACAGGCGGGGGCAGTGGCCGTCTTCTTTTGCAATGCGGGCGATGGTGCGGGCCAGCTTCGGGCGATCGACGGTCTGTATCACGTCAAACAGGGCCATGGCCTGGCGGGCCTTGTTGGTTTGCAGCGGGCCAATCAGGTGAAGCTCGACCCCGTCGAAATCCACACGCAGCGCGGGCCATTTTCCGGCGGCTTCCTGAACCTTGTTTTCGCCAAAAACGCGGTGGCCCTGTTCCAGCACCGCAACGACCCGGTCAAGGGGCTGCACCTTGCTGACTGCAATCAGCTGCACCGACCCCGGAGCCCGGTCATGTGCCTCTATCGCTTGCGCCACTGACGCTTCTACTTCGCTCAATCCCATGGTTTTACCCGGTCTCCCAATGCGTCGATCAAAGGTGCCAATTCCTTGGCATAGGCGCGCCAGCCGCCGACAGCTTTCGAACTGATCGGCGCGCGCACCTGCTCTGCCGACAGCGTTTTGACCATGTTGGTGTTCTTTTCTGGCGCAAGGCACGCCGGGTCCCAATCCAACCCGCAGTAATCCAACATGCGCCGGATCTCCGGTTCCGGGTCACGCACCAAGTCCTCATAGCGCACTTCAAGAAACGCCTCGGGCCGCTGTTGGCGCCAGAACGCGACCATATCATCCATAATCGCGTGCATCTCGGCAATGCCCGTCAGACTGGTTGAATACGCATGGGTGCCGTCAGCGAAATGGTTGCGGTAGATTGACCAACCAACATCCCGCGGATCGCGGCGCACGACAATGGTGCGGGCCTGGGGCAGGATGAAGTGGAACAGCCCCATCACCATAAAGGTCTGGATCGATTTGTCCGTAAAGCCGGGACCGGGCGCGTGAAAATGGTCGATCCCGTCGATATAGCGCTGGCCGATCAGGGACAGGTCAGCGCCCGTAAGGGTCGACAGCGATTGAAACTGCCCCCCCTTGGCCAGAACCGAATAGGCCGCGCGCATCGGCAGGCCGGTCTCTCCCGTTGCGTTGATCCGAGGGTGCGATGACAGGATCTGTTCGACCAAGGTCGTGCCAGAGCGCGGCATGCCGGTGACGAAGATCGGCAATCTCCCCGGCGCACCCGCACCGGCCTCGGGCCAGGGGGTATCGCGCAGAGCCGCCTGCAACGCGGCATTTTCCTTGCGCCGATCTGAAATTGACCATGGGTTCTTTTGCTGTTGCAGGCGGTTTGCCTGCTCAAGATAGGTAAAACCATCATGCCCGAAAGCCTTGAACAACGCATATCCCGCGTGGGTTTTTTCCGTGGCGGGGAGCGTGCCCTGTTCCCAAGCGGACGCGACACGCGCAACGGCTGGGTCGTCGGCTGAAATCTTGGTGCCCATCGACAGCATTCGCAACAGGCTGCCGTTCAGCGGCTCAAGCGCAAGCGCCTTGCGCAATGCCGCTTCGGCCGGTTCCATGTCGCCAATCAATTGCAGCAGATGCGCCTTGTCGGCCAGCGGCTGTGCCGACCGGGGCACCAGTTTGATCAGCCGATCATAGGCGACCAGCGCCTTTCGGTGCTGACCCGCGTCGGTGAAACACCGCGCCAACAGGTTGATTGCATGGGGGTCGCGCGCACGTCGTCGCGCCACTGCCTGCGCCAAAGGCAACGCCTTGGCCGCTTCGCCACGCGCCAGCAGTTTTCGAATGTCTTCAAGAGTCGCCATAAGAGGTGTCTATCGTCATCCGCACAAAAGAAAAAGAGCGGGCACAAGGCCCGCTCTCTCTGTGTAATAATCCAGATGGATTAGAACGACATTGCAACACCCAGCGACCAGGTGTCCGTGCTTGGAGCCTGCGTGGCAAGACCGGACCCGTCGTCGATCTTGCTCGAGCCGTAGCCGAACTGAACAGCAGCGCCGCCGCCCAGGTCATAGTTGGCAACCAGGGCGTAGCCTTCGTCGTCAGCCACGCCTGCGGTGTCACGGTCAAACACACCGTAGTTCGCAGTGATGGTCAGAGCGTCCATGCTGTAAGCAACGCCCACACCAACGTGGGTGCCGACAGCGTCCAGGTCCGAGTAGTTCACAATGGCACGGATGCCGTTGGACAGGGTCACATCGGCGCTTACGCCCCAGATGTCCTCGGTGCCGAAGACGCCCGACTGGTAACCGAAGCCGAGGCCCAGCTCAGCGCCGCCCAGGTCGGCGCTGTATGTGGCACCAAGACCCAGGATGGCGTCGTTGACACCAGTGTCATCCATTTGAGCCGACAGGGCAAAGCCGAAGTCGCCAATCGAGTGATCGTAACGCAGGATCTGACCGTCGAAGCCAGCAACGCCCCAATCGGCCATGTTGTTGCCGTTGTAGCCAGCGTGAATGGTGTGGTCGTCGCCGAGCGTGCCACCCAGGCCAACGTCGGACATCGCCCAGTCCATGGCACCATCGGTGTCACCAATGGTCACGGTGCCGAAAGCGCCGGAAACGAATACGGTATAGTCAGCGCCTTGGCCTTGAACGTTATCAATGGGGTCGTAGCCAGCGATAGCGTGATCAACTGCGTCGTCCAGGTCAATGGTGGCACCAAAGGTCAGGCCGCCATCAGTTTCACCGGTCATGGTGAAACGTACGTCAACGCTGGTCAGGAACTGAGTTTCGACGCCGGTACCACCAGCGATACCCATTTCGGCGTGACCCGACACAGAAACTTCTGCGGCAGCTGCGCCAGCGGTCATGACCAGAGCGGTCGTAGTAAGGAGAATCTTTTTCATTTCGTTTTCCCTCGAGATTTGTAAGTGCACCTCAATACGGGGGATCCGAATTGAGTATGATGTTGTCTCTCTTACCCGCCCGATCATTGCAAGTGTGCCGAAACTGGCCCGGGTGAATGCCCCCGCCAATGGTGCAGCTTTGCCACAGTCCGACGGGGTCACCGGCGAAACCCCGCCTAAACACCTTATAAGTGCAGATATTCCCCAGCCAAGGCATAAGGGCTTGCCCGTCCAAGGGGGCTTGGGTAGTTACAGAGGGGATTTTCGATTGTGGGGCCATTTCCATGGGCATGAAGCGACTCATCACTGTTGGGCTTTCGATTGTGGCTCTTGTTGGGCTTACAGCCTGTGGCGGCGGCTCTCTGAGCTCAGGCAAGGTGTTTGGAGGCGGCGGCGGGACCCAAACCGCGCAGACGCAGCGCCAGGACCAAACCGATGACGATCGCAATGACGATGGGTCGACCGTTTGGGATCTGTTTCAGAACAACGACGATCCGAACATCACCGTCGAAGTAAACCGGTATATCTGGAACGCCACCATGGATGTGCTGTCCTTCATGCCGGTCGAAGCCGCCGACCCCTTCTCAGGTATCATCGTGTTTGGCTATGGCACCCCGCCGGGTGGGCGCGGCGCATATAAGGCCACCGTACATGTCAATGATCCGGCGCTGGACGCACGGTCGCTGAACGTGTCCCTGTATACCCGCGCAGGGCCGGCCAGTTCGGACGCCACCCACGCCATCGAAGATGCAATCCTGACCCGCGCCCGTCAGATGCGCCTCGCGGACGGGAAGCTCTAGACCCCGCTTTCGCATCGGAATACACCAACGCCGGGCCTTTCGCCCGGCGTTTTCATATCTTGAAGGACCATGACGCATGTCCCGTTACGACGCAGCCACGATTGAACCGAAATGGCAGGAGGCCTGGGACAAGGCCGATGTCTTCAAAGCCACGCGCGAAGACGGCAAGCCCAAGTATTACGTGCTGGAGATGTTCCCCTATCCGTCCGGCAAGCTGCACATGGGTCACGTGCGCAACTATACGATGGGCGATGTGATCGCGCGCTATAAGATGTCGACCGGGCATAATGTGCTGCACCCGATGGGGTTTGACGCGTTCGGTATGCCTGCGGAAAATGCCGCGATGGCGTCCGGTGGGCATCCCAAGGACTGGACCTATTCCAACATCGACACGATGGTTGAACAGATGAAACCGCTGGGCCTGTCGCTGGACTGGTCGCGCATGTTCGCCACCTGTGACCCGGAATATTACGGCCAACAGCAGGCGCTGTTCCTGGACATGTGGCAATCCGGCCTGGTGTATCGCAAGAACGCCGTGGTGAACTGGGACCCGGTCGACATGACCGTTCTGGCCAACGAACAGGTGATTGACGGCAAGGGCTGGCGGTCTGGGGTTGAGGTTGAGCGGCGCGAGCTGGTGCAGTGGTTCTTTAAGATTTCGGACATGTCCGGCGAATTGCTGGACGCGCTGGACGGGCTGGATGACTGGCCCGCCAAGGTGAAACTGATGCAGGCGAACTGGATTGGCCGCTCGCGCGGGCTGCAATTTGGGTTCGAGCGCACCGATGGCGGCGACAAGATCGACGTTTACACGACGCGGCCCGACACGCTGAACGGCGCGTCGTTCGTGGGGATTTCCCCCGATCACCCGATTGCAAAAGGGCTGGAGGCTGAAAACCCCGAGATCGCGGCGTTTGTTGCCGAATGCCGCAAGGGCGGCACCACAGAAGAGGCCATCGAGACCGGCGAAAAGCTGGGCTATGACACCGGCATTCGCGTGAAACACCCGCTGACCGGGGCCGAACTGCCAGTCTGGATCGCCAATTTCATCCTGATGGATTACGGCACCGGCGCGATTTTCGCCTGCCCGGCGCATGATCAACGCGACTTGGATTTCTGCCGCAAATACGACCTGCCAGTGATCGACACGTTCTTTGCACTGGACGATCCGAAACCGGTCGAAACCGAAGCCTTCGTGCCTCTGAAAACCGAAAAGGTGAAATGGGTCGACCATTTTGCCGGGCTGGACGTGGCCACCGGACAGGACGCCATCGACGCCACCATTGATTTCGCCGAAGCACAGGGCTGGGGCGAAGGCGTCGAAAAATTCCGTCTGCGGGATTGGGGCCTGTCGCGTCAGCGATACTGGGGCTGCCCGATTCCCGTGGTGCATTGCGACACATGCGGTGTTGTGGCCGAAAAGGCGGAAAACCTGCCGATCGAGCTGCCTTATGACGAAGGCGGCAAGCCGATTGATTTCAGCATTCCCGGCAACCCGCTGGACCGTCACCCAACCTGGCGCGAGGCAACCTGCCCCAACTGTGGTGGCGCCGCAACGCGCGAAACCGACACGATGGACACGTTTGTTGATTCGTCGTGGTATTTCGCCCGGTTCACCGCCCCGCGCGCGACCACACCGACCGATATGGCCGAGGCCGAATACTGGATGAACGTCGACCAGTATATCGGCGGCGTCGAACACGCGATTCTGCACCTGCTGTATTCACGGTTTTTCGCCCGCGCGATGAACATCACCGGCCACCTGCCAGACAAATGCCGCGAACCGTTCAACGCGCTGTTTACGCAGGGCATGGTGACCCACGCGATTTTCCAGAACGCTGAGCGTACGGACGAAAACGGTCGCGCAATCTATCACTATCCGGCCGAGGTCGAGGAGCGCGATGGCGGCACATTCGTCAAGGAAACTGGCGAAAAGGTGAAGGTCATTCCGTCGGCCAAGATGTCGAAATCAAAGAACAACGTGGTCGACCCGCTGAATATCATCAGCTCCTATGGCGCCGACACAGCGCGTTGGTTCGTGCTGTCTGATTCGCCCCCAGAACGGGACGTGGAATGGACCGCCTCAGGCGCGGATGCCGCGTTCAAGCACCTGAACCGGGTGCACCGGATCGCAACCGAAATCGCCGATCTGGATGGTGACAGACAGGGCGCCGGACAGGATGACGACGCGTTGCTGCGCGAGATGCACAAGGCCATTCACGAAGTCACTGGCGGCGTCGAAAGTTTCGGCTTCAACGCGGCGATTGCCAAGCTGTATGCCTTCACCAACAGTTTGCACAAATCCAAGGCAGGTGCCGCAGCCAAGCGTGATGCCATGAAAACGCTGGCCCAGCTGATGGCGCCGATGACACCGCACCTGGCCGAAGATATCTGGCAGATGATGGGTGGCGAAGGTCTAGTGATTCATGCGGATTGGCCTGCGGCCGACCCCAAGATGCTGGTCGAAGATACCGTCACCCTGCCGATCCAGATCAACGGCAAACGCCGCGCGGAAATCAGCGTGCCCAAGGATATGTCCAAGGACGAGGTTGAAAACCTGGCCATGGCAACCGATGCTGTGAAAAGGGCGCTGGACGGAAAGGCGCCCAAGAAAGTCATCGTTGTGCCGGGTCGTATCATCAATGTTGTTGTCTAGACGTCATCTTCTTGTCTCAACCCTTGCACTGGGCGCACTGGGGGCCTGCGGGTTCACCCCGGTGCATGGGCCCGGCGGTTCGGCCAATGGGCTGAACGGCAATATCGGCGTTGCGGCCCCTGATGATCGCTATGGCTATGAAATGGTCAAACGGCTGGAGGATCGGCTGGGCCGCGCGCCTGATGCCAGGTTCCAGTTGGGGTACCAGATCACGGTGCAGGAAGAAGGTGTTGGCGTCACACCCGGGCAGGTCATCCGCCGCATTCAGTTGCGCGGCGCGGTCTTCTATACGGTGACCGACGCGACCACAGGACAGGTGGTCGACCGTGGCAGCGCCTCAAGCTTCACGGCCTATTCTTCCGAAGGGTCGACGGTTGCAACATCTGCGGCAAAGCGCGACGCCGAAAAGCGGCTGATGCAGGCACTGGCCGACCTGATCTCGACCCGCCTGTTTGCCACGGCTGCGGATTGGATGGCATGAAGCTTTCCCCACGCGACGCCTCGCGATACTTTGCCAAACCCGAAGCCCAGCGCACCGGCGCGTTGATCTTTGGGGCAGACCCGATGCGGGTCGCGTTAAAACGGCAGGAGCTGATCACCAACCTGATCGGCGCTGAGGGCGAAGAAGAAATGCGCCTGACCCGGATGTCCGCAGGCGAGCTGCGCAAGGATCCCGCCATGCTGACCGACGCGATCAAGGCACAGGGTTTTTTCCCCGGCCCCCGCGTCGCCTTTATCGAAGAGGCAACCGAGGTCATTGCCAAGATCGTCATTGCGACACTTGGCGACTGGCAGGAGGGCGACGCGCAGGTGGTGATTACTGCGGGCGCGTTGAAACCCACCTCCTCGATGCGGAAGTTCTTCGAAAAGCACCCGAATGCTTATGCGGCGGGCATCTACGACGACCCGCCCACACGCGATGAAATCCAGGCCGATTTGGCGCGTGCCGGTCTGACCCAGATCAGCGACGAAGCGATGAACGATCTGACCGGCCTGTCACGCACGCTGGACCCCGGCGATTTCCGTCAAACGCTCGAGAAAATCGCGCTGTATAAACTGTCGGACCCCTCGCCCCTGACGCCAGACGACGTGGCCGCCATGACCCCGACTTCGACCGAGGCCGAGCTGGACGACATCCTGCATATCGTCGCCGAGGGGCGTTCGGGCGAAATCGGACCGGTACTGCGTAAACTGCAAGCTCAAGGCGTTGCGCCCGTTGGCTTGTGCATCGGCGCCACCCGCCATTTCCGCAGCCTGTTTGCCGCCAGCGCCGACCCCGGTGGCCCGGCCCAGGGTATCACCCGCCTGCGCCCACCCGTGCATTTCAAATCCCGCGACCGCATGGTGCGACAGGCTCAGGCTTGGGGTGTGCGCCGTCTGGAACAGGCGCTGGAAATTCTGATCGACACCGATCTGGCCTTGCGCAGCTCGCAAAAGGCACCGCAAATGGCGTTGATGGAGCGGAGCCTGATCCGCCTGGCCATGTTAGGAGGCAGACGATGACCTATACCGTGATCGGCACCAAGACGTCGCGCACCTTTCGCGTCCTTTGGGCGTTAGAGGAACTGGGGCTGGACTATGCGTGGAACGACGACGCGCCGCGCTCTGATGCGGTGCGGGCGCTCAGCCCCAACGGCAAAGTACCGGTCTTGGTGGACGGGGACACGTCGCTGACCGATTCGACCGCGATCATGCAGTATCTGGCGGACAAACACGGTGGTCTGACCTTTGCGGCTGGCACGATTGAGCGCGCCAAACAGGACGGGTTCACGCATTTCGTACTGGATGAGCTGGACGCAACACTGTGGACCGCCGCGCGGCACAGCTTTATCCTGCCCAAGGACAAACGCGTGCCCGAGGTGAAAGACAGCCTGAAATGGGAATTCCAGCTGTCCGTCGATGAATTGATGCGCCGCATGGGCGACGGGCCGTACCTGATGGGTGACACCATGACAGTGGCCGATATCATCGCGGCCCATTGCGGCAACTGGGCCTTTACCGCGAAATTTCCGCAGGACAACGCGGATTTCGCGGCCTATTGCAAACGTCTGCGCAGCCGCGAGGCCTTTCAGCGGGTAAAAAACGCCTAACTCAGGCGCCAATCAAATAATCAAGCATGCGCGGAACGCGCATTCCGCTGGACAACGCGCCGGATCACGCAAAGGCTGCCGCGGCGCGTCCGGCATGGCGCCCCGTCGCCAGACAAGCGGTCAGCAGATAGCCCCCGGTCGGGGCCTCCCAATCCAGCATTTCGCCCGCAACGAACACGCCGGGCAGGGCGGTCAACATCAGCCCCTCATCCAGCGCGTCAAAGCGCACCCCCCCGGCGGTGGAAATAGCCTCGTCCATCGGGCGCAGACCCGCATGGCGGACCGGCAGGGCCTTGAGCACCCCGGCCAGATCGTCCGGCAGGGGGCGTGCAAATTCGTTCAGCAACGCAATCCGCACCGGGTCCAGCCGCAATGATTTACGCAGGTGGTTTGCCAGCGACGCCTTGCCGCGCGGCTTGGCCAGGCGCAACCGCACCTCCGCCTCGCTCAGGTCCGGGCACAGGTCCAGCGTCAGCTGGGCGCCTTCACGCACCGGGCGCGATACGGCATAGATCGCCGACCCCTCAAGCCCGCGCGACGACACCACGAATTCACCACGCAGCGCAACATCGCCCGCCATGACACGCACGGCCTTCACCGGAGCGCCGAAGTGCTTTTCCATATGGTCTGACCACTCCACGACCAAACCGGCATTCGCAGGCTGGAACGGGGCAAGGGCAACGCCTTTCGCAGCCAGCCAGTCGGCCCAAGCGCCATCGGATCCCAGCCGCGCCCAACTGGCCCCGCCCAGCGCCAGCACCGTCACGTCCGGCCGCTCAGTAACTACTCCATCCGGCGTTTCAAACTGCAACGCATCCCCGTCCCATCCGGTCCAGCGCCAGCGCGTGCGCAGGGTCACGCCACGCCAATCCAGGCGATGCAACCAAGCCCGCAACAGGGGCGAGGCCTTCATCACCTGTGGAAACACCCGGCCTGACGATCCGGTAAACACGTCCTGGCCCAGCTCGCGCGCCCAATCCTGAACCGCCTGCCCATCGAATTCCTTGATGATGTCGCACAGCAGGGGCCGGTCGCCATAGGCGCTCAGAAACAGGGACCGCGGTTCATCCTTGGTCAGGTTCAACCCGCTTTTCCCCGCCATCAGGAATTTGCGGGCTGGTGACGGTTTGGCGTCAACAACAGTGACGTTCAAACCAGCCTGCGCCAGTTCCTCTGCCGCCATAAGACCCGCAGGTCCGGCCCCGATAACCAATGCCGTTTTCATGAGGGCAACCCACCTTTGATTTCAACCACCCGATGCGGGAAGGGAATTTCGATGCCTTCGGCCTTCAACGTCTTCCAGACTTCCATCAGGACCTTGGGCGTAAACTTGTTCTTGCCGTCGTCGATGCCGTTCACCCAAAATTCCACCGCGAATTCCACGCCGCTGTCACCAAAGGCGCGCAGCTCGCAATCCGGGGCATGTTCGGCGGTATCGGTCATAACGAAATCCAGCTTTGCCACAGCAGCTTCGATGATGCCTGGCACGGCTTCGATATCTGTATCGTATGACACGGAAAACGCCGCCTCGTACCGGTTCGCGCTGCCGGCATCCGAATAGTTCACAACCCGGGTGGTGATGAAATGTTCGTTCGGCACCACGATCCAACGCCCATCAAAGGTTTCCAGGATCGCGGCGCGGGCCGTCATCTTGACGATGGTCCCGACCTCGCCCCCGTCCAGTTCGACATAGTCGCCAACGGTGGCTTGGCCTTCCAAAAGCAGGATCACACCCGAAATGAAATTCGCCGCGATCTGTTGCAAGCCAAAGCCCAACCCGACACCAATCGCGCCACCCAGAACGGCAAGCGAGGTCAGGCTGATCCCCATGATGTTCATCAGCACCAGGAAGGCCGCGCCAAAAATGGTGATTTCGGCGGCTTTGGCGGCCAGTTCGCGGGTCGCGGGGCGCATGTCTTCTTGTTGTTTGATCGCGGCGGCGGTTTGGTCGTTGGACCACCGCCCCAGCCAGAAAATAATGCCTGCCAGAGCAGCAAAGCGGATGGCGAACAGCAGTGAAAAGCTCATGTTGCCCAGTGGCACAACCGTCGCATCCAGCTTGGCCACCATAAGCTCCAACAGCCCAACGGCATAGAGCGCAGCGACCGGGATCAGAACGTATTTGCCCAGCAATTTCAGGAACGGATCGGTAATAATTTCACGCGCCAGAATGCGTGCGGCCAGGAACAAAAACACCCGCTTGCCAAAGGCGATGACTGCGCCGGAGCCAAAAATCGACCGCGTCACCTGTTCGCCAATGGCCGTGAAGCCATAGGCAAACAACGGCAAAAGCAGCGGCAGGAAGATCAGCACGAACAGACGCCCGCGCGACAGGTAAGACCCCTGGTCCCCGGTTGGCGTCAGTAGCTTTTTCAACAAGGGCGCAAGTTTGCGGTTGGCCAACACGGCGGCCAGATAGGCCGCAACCAGCAATCCGAATTGTGACCATGCGGCCGGGGACAACAGCCAGCCCTGCGCGATGTCCCATCCCTGTTGGGCATGGCCCAGCATCTTGGTCACGATTTCCGGTTGGCCTTCCATGCCAGACCCCTTGAACTTGTTCCTGCTACAGGCTCATCCTCTGGCATGGAACGTCCATATGAGACAAGGGGTGACGCGGGACACTGACTCGCGCGCAAGCAGTTGATCGGGCCAAACTGGCGCCATAAGGCCGCTAACCTTTTGAATAGGCTTTGCTCGCTTCGGTTGTTTACGCCCTGGAAACATCGCAAATTCAATAACATTCCGGTGGCGTTAACGCTTTGTTAACTATTGCCCCTCTTATAATCCGCCATTCGATTACAGAGGAACCTGGAAGCTGCCGTCATTTTCGGCAGAGGGTAAGCATAGATGAGAGCCGTTATGGACAACGCCATTTTTGCGAATTTGGACATTGAAGAGCGCAAGGGCCTTCTTGGCCTGACGGAGCACCACGAGACCCTTCTGACACGCTGGTTACCACATGTGGAACGCTTCGTGGACGAGATCATCGATCAGTTCTTTGTGCTGCAAATGAACATCCCGGCCATCCGCAAAATCATCGAAGACAACGAATCGCTCGGCAATTTAAAGCGGGTGACGCGCGGCTATGTGATCAGCTTTTTTGCTGGGGTCTATGACCAGGTCTATGTCACCTCGCGGCTTCGGATCGGGCGAATCCATGCGGCAGTCGGGGTGCCCGTCAAACTCTACATATCATCTCTGCATCAGTTGGAAACATTGCTCAGCACACGGCTGCGCGGCCTGGGCGCGTGTCAGGGCTTGCAAGATGGATTGCACAAACTGTTCATGCTGGACATTCAATTCGCGTTGGACACGTTCATCAACGGTGTGGTGCATCAAGCTCTGGACAGCCACCCGATCCACCCGGCACTGGAAGAAAGGTTGGAACTCACCGTGGTCGAACGGATGGCCGAAATTGAACGCATAGCCCAGACCGATCACCTGACCGGCCTGTGGAATCGCCGCGCTTTTGGTCGCCTGTTGCAGGATACATTGACTGCGGCCGGGGCCGCTGGCACACCCCTTTCTCTGGCGTTCATCGATCTGGACGACTTCAAACAGGTGAATGATGCCCATGGCCATCCCGAGGGGGACCGTATCCTCGAGGTGATCGGATACGGCCTGTTGCACCACCTGCGGACCGAAGACATGGCCTTTCGGTATGGCGGCGATGAATTTTGTGTGCTGATGCCCGCCACTGGCAAGGAAGTCGCCGAAACCGTGATCGAAATGGCCACGCAACGGGTTTGCGAAACCATCAATGCGACGGTGGGGTATCACGTTGGCTATAGCGTCGGCATCGCCACCTCTGGGCCGGACGGCCACCTTGATCCACGCGCCCTTCTCGCGGCGGCAGATCGCGCGATGTATGATGAAAAGGGAACGACAGGGTCACAGTTGCGCACTGAATTCTAGGTGTCGGCCTGAACACCAGGCGACGCGAGGGCTCTGCCTTGCCGCGAATGCCGCAAGAAACCCTTTGATCGTTTTTCGTGCCACGAACATCGTGCGCGCTGGTCGGGGTTAGGGCACCAGCCCTTTGATCCCGGCCACATGCGCGGGTGTTGCTGAACGCGCGTCTGTGGCAAGGGCAAGCACCGTATCCACCAAAGCGTCACCATCGACCACACGGTCCACCAGACCCCAGGCCAGGGCTTCGTCCGCCTGTACTTTCTGACCCGCCATCAGGATCATCTTGGCCCGCGCGGGGCCGACCAGCGCGGCCATGCGTTTGGGGTCCGAGGGTTGGGGCAGGAACCCCAGCTTCATCACCGGATAAAAGAATTTGGCGCCGGGGACCGCGATGCGCAGATCGCAGGCCAGCGCCATGCCAAACGCCCCGCCCGCCAGGGTGCCATTCAGCGCGGCAATAGTCAGGCAGGGGGCGGCGGCCAAGGCGCCCGACAACCGTTCCCAGACATCGTCCGTGGCCAACCCGGCCCGGGCTTCATCCAGATCTGCGCCAGCGGAAAACACTTTGCCAGCGCCGGTGATCACCAGAACGCGGGCCTCTCCTGCGGCTGCCTGGGCAATCTCTGCCAGCTGCTCCAACATCGCTTTGGTCAGTGAATTGGCCTTGTCCGGGCGGTTGATCGTCACCATCCACAACCCGTCATCCTTGGTAAGATCAATCATCCCCGCACCTCGGCGCGGTCGCGAATGGCATCATCGCGCAGAGCAATTTCCTGGCCCAGGAATTCATCCGCATCCGGCGTGCACATCCACAGCAGCGCCCGCGCCACCCATTCCGGCGGGATGTGGTCGGACCATTCCAGCGCAGCAACCGGGTTCACCCCCGAGGCCTTGATTTCGCGCTGCATCTTGGTGGCCACAGTGCCCGGCGACAGGCCGATGGCCCGAATGCCTTTGCCCGCGGCCTCTTTGTGCACGCATTGGGTCAACATATGCACACCGGCCTTGGACGTGCAGTAATGGCTCCATCCCTCAAGCGCATTATGCGCAGCACCCGAGCTGATGGTCAGGATCGACCCACCCTTGTCCGCCATCAGCGGCATTACGGCCCGCATGCCGTGATAGACACCCTTGAGATTGATATCGATCACCTGCCCCCAGTCACCGGGATCACTGTCCATCAGGGATGAAATCGGTTCAATCACACCTGCGTTGTTGATCAGAACATCAACACCCCCGAACCGCGCCACAGCGACATCCACGGCCCCGCGCATACTGTTCCAATCAGCCACATCACAGGGCACGGCCAACGCTTGGTCGCCAATCGCCGCCGCGATGGTTTCGATCTGTTTCGCGCCACGGGCCATCAGAACCACATTCGCCCCGGCCTCGGCAAAGATATGCGCGGCAGCTTCGCCGATGCCCCGGCTGGCACCCGTGATCAGTACGGTTTTTCCTGTCATATCGGTCATGCAAGGTCCTCTCTTTGCCCCTGTTGCTATCCGATCCCCGCACAGGGTTCCAGATGGCATGCCTTGCAGCGAAGCGTCACGAAGGTTACCTCAAGGACACGCAACAAGGATGGCCCCATGACCACACCGCTTGAGACCCTGACCCAACAGCTTCTGGAGGCCGCCCGCCGGGCTGGCGCGAACAATGCCGATGCACTGGCGGTGCGCGGCACATCCGTGTCGATCGACGTGCTGAACGGCAAGCTGGAACACGCGGAACGGTCCGAAGGCGTCGATATCGGGCTGCGCGTGATGATCGGTCAGCGGCAGGCGAATGTCTCGGCCTCGGATACATCCGCGACAACGATTGCCACCATGGCCGAGCGCGCGGTCGCCATGGCCAAAGAGGCCCCCGAGGACCCCTATATTGGTCTGGCCGATCCCGCACAGTTGGCCAGCGGTTGGGATCTGGATGCCTTCGACATGCACGACCCTGCGCCTGAACCCGACCCGGCCACGTTGGAAGATCAGGCCCGACGCGCCGAAGCTGCCGCATTGGCGGTCAAGGGCATCAGCCAGGTGCAAAGCACCTCGGCGGGCTATGGTGAAAACCGGATCCACCTGGCCACCAGCAACGGGTTTTCAGGCGGCTACGCGCGCACCAGCAATGGCCTGTCCCTGGCCGCAATCACCGGCGAAGGCGCAACGATGGAGCGGGACTGGGCCGGTGAAGGCCGCATCTTTCAGGCCGACATGCCCAGCCCCGAAAGCATCGGGACCGAGGCCGGTGAACGCACCGTCGCCCGCGCGGGTGCAAAACAGCCGCCCACCGGCGCATTTCCCGTGCTGTTTGACGAACGCATCGCCAGTTCGCTGATCGGCCACCTGTTGGTCGCCTCGAATGGCGCGTCCATCGTGCGCGGATCATCCTGGTTGCGTGACGCGCTGGGGGAACAGGTTCTGCCCGCGCATCTGTCGTTGATCGAAGACCCGCACCGGGCGCGGATTTCCGGCAGTCGCCCGTTTGATGGCGAAGGCCTGGCCACACGCCGCCGCGCGATTGTTGAAAACGGTGTTCTGACGGGCTGGACGCTGGACCTGGGCACCGGGCGCAACCTGGGGATGGACAGCACGGCAAATGCGGCGCGTGGCACCAGTTCGCCACCGTCTCCGTCGGTTTCAAACGTGGCCCTGACGCCGGGTGACGCAACCCGCGATGACCTGATTGCACAGATGGGCACGGGGTTGATCGTCACCTCGATGATCGGGTCCACCGTCAATCCCACCACCGGGGATTATTCGCGCGGGGCCTCGGGCTTTTGGGTCGAAAATGGCGAAATCACCTATGCGGTGAATGAATGCACCATCGCGGGAAATCTGCGCGACATGTTGGGGCGGATCATTCCCGCCAATGACGCCAAAGCGCACCATTCGCGTCAAGTACCGTCGCTGTTGATCGAGGGGATGACCCTTGCTGGCGCATGATGACCTGACCCTGCTGATGAGTGCCGCGCGCGAAGCGGGGGCCATCGCCAAGCATTTCTTTGAACGCGCGCCAGAGATCTGGGAAAAACCCGATGGACAAGGCCCGGTGACCGAGGCGGATATCGCCGTCGACCGGATGCTGCGCCGTGATCTGCGTGATGCGCGCACCGGGTACGGTTGGCTGTCCGAAGAAACCGAGGATGACCTGGATCGCCTGAAGGCCGATCAGGTGTTCATCGTTGATCCCATCGACGGGACTCGGGCCTTTATCGAAGGCAGCCCGACCTGGGCATTGTCATTGGCTGTCGCCACCAAGGGCGTGATCACGGCCGCCGCAATTTACCTGCCCATGAGCGATAAGATGTACGGCGCCCGTCAAGGCGGCGGCGCGACGTTGAACGGCGATCCGATCACGGCCTCACCGCGTACCGATCTGGTCGACGCCACGGTTCTGGCCGCCAAGCCGACGCTTGATCCCTGGCGCTGGAAAGATGCGCAAGTCCCGCAGGTGAAACGCAATTTTCGCAGCTCGCTGGCCTATCGCATGGCGTTGATCGGCCAAGGGCGGTTTGATGCGATGCTGACCCTACGGCAGACCTGGGAATGGGACATCGCGGCGGGCACCTTGATTGTCGAAGAAGCGGGTGGCCGCGCCAGTGACAAGACCGGCGCACCGCTGCGGTTCAACAATGAACACCCACAACTGCCCGGTGTGGTGGCCAGTGGGTGCCATATCCACAGCACCCTGATCGACAGATTGGCCTGAAAAAGAAAAGGGGGGCTGATTTTGGCCCACCTGCCCCCCCTTTGCCGAACTCGAAAGTTCGGTGTCTGTTAGCGCAAACATACAGAAACCTTCACCCTTGGACAAGAGGCGATTTAACGCTAACAAGGAAGAAGCAGAACAAAAGGTAGAACGTGTGACCGATAAAACACCCGCCCCAGCCCGCCGCCCCCTGACATTGCGTGACGTTTCCGAAGCATCGGGGGTCAGCGAAATGACCGTCAGCCGGGTGCTGCGAAACCGGGGCGACGTGTCCGAAGCAACGCGTGAAAAGGTGCTCGAGGCCGCGAAACGGCTGGGCTATGTGCCCAACAAGATCGCGGGCGCGCTGGCGTCACAACGGGTCAATCTGGTGGCCGTGATCATCCCGTCCCTGTCCAACATGGTGTTTCCCGAGGTCATGACGGGCATCAGTGAAGTTCTGGACGAAACGCCTTTGCAGCCCGTGGTTGGCGTGACCAACTACAAGCCTGGGCGCGAAGAAAAGGTTCTGTACGAAATGCTGTCCTGGCGCCCGTCGGGTGTGATCATCGCCGGGCTTGAACATTCCGATGCCTCGAAGGCGATGCTGAAGGCCGCTGGCATTCCGGTGGTGGAAATCATGGATACGGATGGCGAAGCGATTGATGCGGTCGTCGGTATTTCCCACCGTCGCGCAGGCCGCAAGATGGCCAAGGCGATCCTGAAAGCAGGCTATCGTCGGATCGGCTTCCTGGGCACGAAAATGCCGCTGGACCACCGCGCCCGCAAACGGTTCGAAGGCTTTACCGAAGCCCTTGCCAAGGAGGGCGTCGAGATTGCCGATCAGGAATTTTACGAAGGCGGATCCGCGCTGGCCAAAGGCCGCGAGATGACGGAAACCATGCTGACCCGCACGCCGGACATCGATTTCCTGTATTATTCCAATGACATGATCGGAGCAGGTGGGCTGCTGTACTGCCTGGACAAGGGTATCGATGTGCCCAATCAGGTTGGTCTTGCGGGCTTTAACGGCGTTGAACTGCTGGACGGTCTTCCGCGCCAACTGGCCACCATGGATGCCTGCCGCAGCGAAATTGGCCGCGCCGCCGCCCAAATCATCGCCACCCGCGCCGAAGCCCCTGAGGGTGAAGGCGGCAAGGAACGGATCGAACTGACGCCCAAGATCGAGACCGGCGACACGCTGAAGCGCCGCTAGACAAGCCGCGCGCGCGCGATTATCCCACTTGCGACGGCCCCGTGGCTCAACTGGATAGAGCAGCCCCCTCCTAAGGGGCAGGTT
>DFBF01000213.1:0-2035 GCA_002367285.1 Rhodobacteraceae bacterium UBA3087
CACCGGCGACGGTGGCGGCATGGTCGCGCGTGCAGGCCTGGCGTTGCAGGATATGGAATTCGTGCAGTTCCACCCGACCGGCATCTACGGCTCCGGCTGTTTGATCACCGAAGGCGCACGGGGCGAAGGCGGATACCTGACCAACTCCGAAGGCGAACGGTTCATGGAGCGCTACGCGCCCCAGTATAAGGACCTGGCGCCGCGAGACTATGTTTCACGGTCGATGACGATGGAAATCCGCGAAGGCCGCGGGGTGGGCGCCGAAAGCGACCACATCTTCCTGAACCTCAACCACCTGCCGCCCGAAGCCCTGGCCGAACGCCTGCCGGGCATTTCGGAAAGCGCCAAGATCTTTGCCGGTGTTGACGTGACCAAGGAACCGATCCCGGTCATCCCGACGGTGCATTACAACATGGGCGGTATTCCCACGAACTACTTTGGTGAGGTCCTGAACCCGACCGCCAAGGATCCGAACGCAGTTGTGCCCGGCCTGATGGCCGTGGGCGAAGCGGGCTGTGCCTCGGTGCATGGCGCGAACCGTCTGGGCTCGAATTCGCTGATCGACCTGGTGGTCTTTGGCCGCGCCGCTGCGATCCGCGCTGGTCAGGTGGTCGACGCCGATACGCCGAACCCGATGCTGAACCAGACGTCTGTCGACGCGGCATTTGACCGCTTTGACGGGCTGCGCAATGCGGATGGGGGCACCACCACCGCCGATCTGCGCCTTGAAATGCAAAAGACCATGCAGGCCGACGCCGCCGTCTTCCGCACCTCAAAAACGCTGGCCGAAGGCGTCGAAAAAATGACCGCCATCGCCGGAAAGATGGACGACCTGAAGGTCACCGATCGGTCACTGGTCTGGAACAGCGACCTGATGGAGACGCTGGAGCTGACCAACCTGATGCCCAACGCTTTGGCCACGATCCATGGTGCCGAAGCGCGCAAAGAAAGCCGTGGCGCCCACGCGCATGAAGATTTCACCGCGCGCGACGACAAGAAATGGCGTGTGCACACGATCAGCCGCGTCGAGGGCAACAAGGTCGACCTGACCTATCGCCCCGTCGTAGTCGACCCGCTGACCACCCCCGCCGAGGGTGGCATCGAGCCGAAGAAGATCGCGCCCAAGGCACGGACTTTCTGAGACTGGCATGTCGCGACCCTCTAAACATACCGGGCCACAGATTGCCGTTGTTGGAGCGTTCCGCTCAGGCACCAATTTCGTTCAGTTTTTGTTGGAACGGAATTACCTGTGTGTCGTCGATGGCGGGGCGCATGGCTGGAAACATGCGCCTATCGCCCGGCCCTACCGGGACGATTGTCAAGATATTCCGATGGTCGTTGTGGCCAAGAACCCTTTCGCCTTCCTGACCTCACTGTTCGACTACCGTATCGAAGTCGACCGCAACATCGATAGCTCGCGCAATTGGGGCACCTTCCTGACCTCCCCGATCTCAATCTATGATACCGATCCGAGCTCCGCTGCCACCTACCGGTTCGCCAACCCGGTGGCATATTGGAACGATCTGTATGCCAACCTGACCAACCTGCCTCCACAGTCAATCACAACAGAAGTCTTGGTCTATGAAGATTGCTTGAAAGACCCTGAGGGCGAGATCTCGCGTACTGCCAAGTCGCTTGGGCTTGTACGCGGCAAGAATGCTTTCCTGTATCCAACGCGGAAGATTTCACGCGGAAAGGGCGGGCTTCTGGGCAAACTCATGGGCGGGTCGAATCGCGAAACGCACCAGTCCTTTACGCCCGAAAAATATCTGACGCACTCCTATCTGGACCGATATACAGACACGCAACTGAAATTTGTTGCCGACGCTGCCGATCCAGAACTTCTTGCACGGTTTGGAATGAACCTGACGGACATCCTGAACATGCGGAAATTCTCATCTAATTCCAAACACGAGGTTTGACGAATGGTACAACTGACACTCCCCAAGAATTCGACCATTCGCACTGGCAAAACCTGGCCCAAGCCGGACGGTGCCAAGAACGTGCGCAAGTTCACGATCTATCGCTGGACGCC
>DFBF01000213.1:2071-5463 GCA_002367285.1 Rhodobacteraceae bacterium UBA3087
GGCTCCTGCGCCATGAACATCGATGGGCAGAACACGCTTGCCTGTATCTTTGGCATGGATGAAATCAAGGGCGACGTGAAGATCTACCCCCTGCCCCACATGCCTGTGGTCAAGGATCTGATCCCCGATCTGACCCACTTCTATGCGCAGCATGCCTCGATCATGCCCTGGCTGGAAACCAAGACCAACGCGCCTGCCAAGGAATGGAAACAGTCGATTGAGGATCGCAAGAAACTCGACGGGCTGTATGAATGCGTCATGTGCGCGTCCTGCTCGACCTCGTGCCCGTCCTATTGGTGGAATGGCGACCGCTACCTCGGCCCGGCCGCGTTGCTGCACGCCTATCGCTGGATCATTGATTCGCGCGATGAGGCCACCGGCGAACGTCTGGATGATCTGGAAGATCCGTACAAACTGTACCGCTGCCACACGATCATGAACTGCGCCAAGACCTGCCCCAAAGGGTTGAACCCGGCCAAGGCAATTGGCGAGATCAAGAAACTGATGGTCCAGCGCACGCTGTAAGCGCCGCCTGACAGACACTAAAGGCCCTGCCAATGGCGGGGCCTTTTGCGTTTTGGCCTCAGGCCTACTCGCGCGCGCGCAACACCTGCGCAGGCCGTGCCGCCAGCGGGCGCCAGGCGAACGCCAGCCCGGCCAGCACCGTCACCACCACGCCGCCGGTGACAATCGCCATCGCGCTGATGGGCTCAAACACGAACGTGCCCTCCATCACGAAATGGGTGACGGCCCAGCCTGCCAAACCGCCCGCAAACACCGCGACCAGCCCCGCCGCCGCGCCCAGAATGGCACTGCGCAGCGCGAAATTTGCCAGCACGGATGCGCGGGATGCGCCCAGAGTTTTCAGCACGGCGGCCTCCCAGGTGCGGGCGCGTTCACCCGCTGCGGCCGCCCCGATCAACACAACGAACCCGGTGACCAGCGACGCCATCGCCCCATAGGTGATCGCCGCCGCGATGGACCCCATCAAGCCGGTCACCCGGCCAATGGCATCGCGCACCGAAATCACCGTGATATTCGGCCAACGATTTGAAAGATCGCGTAAAATCGCCGCCTCTGACGATTGTTCCGCATAGATCGTGGCAATGAACGTGTGCGGCGCACCGGCCAAGGCGGCGGGGTTCATCGACAGCACAAACCCCATGCCAGCCGAGCTGAAATCAACATCGCGAAAGCTGGTGATTTCGCCGGTAATATCGCGCCCCAGGATGTTCATGGTCAGGGTATCGCCAAGCGACAGGCCCATTTCGGAGGCCTCTTCGGCGGCGAAACTGATCTGGGGCGGACCGGTGTAGTCCTCCGGCCACCAAGCGCCCTCAACAATCTTGGTGCGTTGCGGTTTCTCGGCGGCATAGGTCAGCCCCCGGTCGCCGCGAACAACCCAGTGATCGCCCGCGACCTCAATGGCCGGGCGGTCGTTGATCTGGGTGATCACCCCGCGCAGCATTGGGGCCTGGTCGATCCGGTCGACGCCCGCGTCACCCTCAAGCCGGGCCATCACATCACCGATCTGATCGGGCTGGATATCGACCACAAAGAAACTTGGCGCAACGCCGGGCAATTCACGCGAAATCGCCCCGCGCAGGTTGTTGTCGATCTGCCCCACGGCGGCCAGAACCGACAGGCCCAGACCCAGTGACAGAACCACAGACCCTGCCTCGCCCCCCGGCCCTCCGACCGAAGCAAAGGCACCACGCAATACGGGCCGTCCCCGCATCATGGGACGCCGGGCCAGCCAACGCGCCGCGCGCCGTACCAGCCCTCCGGCCAACAGCAGGACGATGAACGCGGCAAAAACCCCAAAGGCCGCCCACAGCGTCAACATAGCCACGCCCGACAGCATCGCGGCGCTGCCGATCAGAGCGGCCAGCACCGCACCGGTCGCCAGCACCCAGGGCCAGCGCGGCCAGCGCCGCCGCCCCAAAGCCGCATCGCGAAACAGCGCTGCGGCCCGCACCTGTTCAGCCTGCGCCAGAGGCCACAACGTGAACAAAAGCGCCGCCAGGGCTCCGTACAGCGCTGCCTCGGCCAAGGGACGCGGGTGGATCGACAGATCGGCAGGAATTGGCAAGGCCGCTTCGATCACCGGGGCGAAAATTAGCGGCAACACGGCCCCCAGAGCAAGCCCCAGAACCAGGCCGACCAGCGTCAACGCGCCGATCTGGATCAGGTATATCGCAAAGATCGTGCGCGAGGGCGCGCCCAAGGTTTTCAGAACGGCGATGGTTTCCGTTTTCCGGTCCAGATAGGCGCGCACTGCGGCGGAAATGCCGACGCCACCCACGGCAAGTCCGGCCAGACCGACAAGCACCAGAAACGCCCCCATGCGGTCGACAAATTTTCGCACGCCGGGCGCGCCATCACGCGCATCCCGCCAACGCGGGCCGGCCCCCTCCAGCGTTTTCATCACTGCGGCTTCGGCCACCGCAAGGTCCGTGCCCTCAGGCAGCCGCAGCCGGTATTCCGTGTCAAACAAGGTGCCCGGCGCCAACAGGCCCGACCCCTCAAGGTCCACCCGGCGCAGCATCGTGCGCGGCCCCAAGCCAAAGCCGCCGGTTGCGTTGTCCGGTTCGCGCAGCAGCACCGCGCCCAGAACGAACCGCTTTTCGCCCAGCGTGAAGACATCGCCAACCGCCAGGCCCAGCCGATCCACCAGCAGCCGGTCCATGACCGCCCCAGGGGTATCGCCCACACCGTCAAAGGCCTGTGCCAGCGGCATGTTCGGCTCCAATTCAACCGCACCGTACAATGGATAGGCCGCATCGACGGCCTTGACCTGCGTCAGGCCACGTTCATCGCCAACCACGGCCATAGACCGGAAATCGACCACCTCGGACACCACAGATGCCACGCGATCCAGCACCGCACGTTCATCGTCACTGGCAAAACGATAGGTCAATGAGACCGAGGCATCCCCGCCCAGAATGGCCGCCCCTTCGCGCGCCAACCCGGCCTGAATGCCCGCCCGGACCGAGCCGACAGCGGCAATCGCCGCAACGCCCAGCACAAGACAGGCCAGAAAGATGCGAAAGCCACCCAGCCCGCCGCGCAGCTCGCGCCGCGCAATCCGCCAGGCGATCATGCCAGGACCCCATCCGTCAAATGCACGACACGGTCGCAGCGTTCGGCCAGCTCGGGGGCGTGGGTGACCAGAACCAGGGTCGCGCCATGCCGGTCGCGCAGCCCAAACAGCAGGTCCATGATCGCCTGACCTGTTGTGCCGTCCAGATTGCCCGTTGGTTCATCCGCCAACAGGATCTGCGGCCGTGGCGCGGCGGCCCGCGCCAAAGCCACGCGTTGCTGTTCGCCGCCAGACATCTGCGCCGGGTAATGGTCCATCCGGTCGCCCAGCCCGACCGCCTGCAATTCCG
>DFBF01000213.1:5553-6011 GCA_002367285.1 Rhodobacteraceae bacterium UBA3087
CACCACCCCCATATGATCCCTGCGAAAGCGGGCCAACTGGTCCTCGTTCATCGCGCCCAGTTCGTGATCCAGCACCGTGACCTGCCCGCCCGTGGCGCGCTCCAGCCCGCCCATCAACATAAGGAGAGAGCTTTTGCCAGAGCCCGACGGCCCCGTCAGCCCCAGCGTTTCACCGCGTGTGACCGACAAGTCGATGCCGCGCAGGATATCCACCGGACCGGCATTGCCCTTTAGCGTCAGGGATGTATCAACAAGGGTAAGCACGGGATCGGGCATGTCAGATCTTTCAATAAGCTATCAAAGGGATATGGGGGCATGAGCCAGCTTCTCAAGGCATTCATTGCACTGCTTTTTACCACTGTCACCACCCTGGCTGAACCCATCACGGTTTTGGCCTTGGGCGACAGTCTGACACAGGGCTATGGCCTGACGCCCAAGGATGGGTTCGTGCCGCAATT
>DFBF01000213.1:6066-6851 GCA_002367285.1 Rhodobacteraceae bacterium UBA3087
GGCGCGGCGCGCGTGGCCTGGTCCCTGACCGAAGACGTCGATGCGGTGATCGTTGCCCTTGGTGGCAACGACATCCTGCGCGGCATCCCCGCCAACGTGGCCAAGGCCAACCTGGACAGCATCCTGACCCAGATCGGAGGGCTGAACCTGCCTGTCCTGCTGGTTGGGCAACAGGCCACCGGAAACTATGGCCCCGCCTATCGCGACGCGTTCAATGCGATTTATCCGGCCCTGGCCCAGTCCCATGACACGGCCCTGTTCCCCGATTTTCTGGCTGGATTAACGACGCGCAACGACCTGAATACGGTCATGGCACAGTATATGCAGCCTGACGGTTTGCACCCAAATGCCGCCGGAGTTCTTCTGGTGGTTGAGGCGATGGGCCCCGCCGTCACAAGACTGCTTTCACAGATCCCCCAGGCGCAATAACGCCCTTAACGTCGAATCCCTGCCCCGAGGTCAACCTGCACTCTGCCCCTCAGGTTGCTTTGCATTCTGCAAGGAACAGCTGGTAATGCGGCCCCCCCTAACCGAAATGCGACAAATTCGATAAAAAATCCAATAAAAACCTATCCTTATTGATAGGTATTCCCCCCCAGCCCATTATGCCAATCATACAACTATGGGTTGGCCGGTTTCGTTTCGCCACCTCATGGGGAGAGGGTAAAGCTTTGAAAGTACTCGTTGCCGCGTGTCACGCGCCGGTTCTTGATATGATCGCGTCGGCCTCGGTATCAAATGACCATCTCGTTTTCGAGGCCGCTGAGACGGTCGAAATCGCACTT
>DFBF01000213.1:6909-7994 GCA_002367285.1 Rhodobacteraceae bacterium UBA3087
GGCCTGAATGGGCTGAAGGGTGTTCACACCCTTGTGCAGCGCTGTGGCTCAACGCCCCTGGTCGTTCTGATGACCTCGGGCTCGCTTGAACTGGCGCAACGGGTGATCGGGACCGGCGCCGCCGGGGTACTGCCCCGCGTGACTGCGCCCGACGCGCTGCCACACGCCCTTGCGTTGATTGCAGCCCAGGAACGGGTCGTGGTGCTGGATAGCGTGCGCATGACGTCGGTCAATGCCACCGCCGCGCAGCTTTCGGAACGCGAATTGCAGGTTCTGCGGGGGCTGTGCAACGGCTTGCAGAACAAAGAAATCGCCCATGCATTTGCAGTGCAGGAAGTGACCGTAAAGATGCATGTGCGCGCAATCATTCGGAAATTGAATGCGCGCAATCGGACCCATGCCGCGATGATCGCGCGCGACCAAAACCTGGTCTAGGCGCGATCAATCCTCAGGCGGTGCGTCATCCCAGCGATCCGACAGAATGCGGTGACTGTCGCCATCAGGATCGTCATATTGGCTGCTTTTCAACGTCCAGAAAAACCCGGCCAGACCCAGCCCGCCCAGAAGCAGTGAAATTGGGATCAGATAGACAAGTACGTTCATAACTTCCTCAGCCGCATTGCATTCAGCGAGACTGTAATCGATGACAGTGACATGGCCAAGGCCGCCGCCAGAGGCGTGGCCAAGCCGATCAGGGCAATCGGGATGGCAATGGCGTTATAGCCCGCCGCAATGGCAAAGTTTTCCTTGATCCGTCGGGTCGCGGATTTGGCCAGCGCCACGGACCCACCCAGCGGCGCCAGGGATTTGCCCAGCAACACGATGTCGGACACGACGCGGGTCGCCTCCAACGCGGACGCGGGCGAAATCGACACATGGGCCGCCGCCAGCGCGGCGGTATCGTTCAGCCCATCGCCGACCATCAAAACCTTGCGGCCCGTCTTGGCCAACTGGCCGACAAAGGCCGCCTTGTCTTCGGGCAAAGTGTCGGCCTGCCAATCGGTAATGCCCACCCGGCCCGCGATATCGGCGACAGCTGCGGGCACGTCGCCCGAGATCAGCGTCACAGCCATGCCCTGTTTTTG
>DFBF01000009.1 GCA_002367285.1 Rhodobacteraceae bacterium UBA3087
GCTGTTTCACCGTGAACTGGCCGATAACCTGAACGTCTGCACCAACTGCGACCACCACATGGCGATCACGCCGCGGGATCGGTTTGGCGCATTATTTGATGGCGGTATCTTTACCGAAATCGACGTGCCGATGCCGGTTGATGATCCGTTGCATTTCAAGGATCAAAAGAAATACCCCGAACGCATGAAAGCGGCGCGCAAAAGCACCGGCGAACGCGAAGCGATGCTGGTGGCCGAGGGCGAAATCACCCGCACCCCGATCGTTGCCTGCGCGCAGGATTTCAGCTTCATGGGCGGCTCGATGGGCATGTATGTCGGCAACGCGATCATCGCCGCCGCCGAACGCGCGGTTCAGATGCACCGCCCGCTGGTGCTGTTTTCCGCCGCCGGTGGCGCCCGGATGCAGGAGGGCATTCTTAGCCTCATGCAAATGCCGCGCACGACCGTCGCCGTTCAGATGCTGAAAGAGGCGGGCCTGCCCTATATCGTTGTGCTGACCCACCCGACCACGGGCGGCGTCACCGCGTCCTATGCCATGCTGGGCGACGTGCATATCGCCGAACCCAATGCGCTGATCTGTTTTGCCGGGCCGCGCGTGATCGAACAAACGATCCGCGAAAAGCTGCCCGAAGGGTTCCAGCGCGCCGAATACCTGTTGGATCACGGCATGTTGGACCGCGTCACGCACCGCACGCAGATGAAAGACGAACTGGTCACCATCCTGCGCATGCTGACCGGCCAGCCGCCTGCGGTTGCCGGTGTTCTGCCCGCGCCGGACCCGGTTGAAGCGGTGAAAGAGGGGTCTGATGAGACCCCGGCAGAGGCCCCGGAAGCGTGAGCGCGACCGGCTCGGACGTCATCCTGGAGCGGATGATGTCGCTGCACCCCAAGATCATCGACCTGACCCTGGACCGGGTCTGGCGCCTGTTGGCCGCGCTGGACCACCCGGAACGCCGCCTGCCGCCCGTCGTCCATCTGGCCGGAACGAACGGCAAGGGATCGACCCAGGCGTTCATGCGCGCCGGGCTAGAGGGCGCAGGACAGCGCGTTCATGCCTATACCTCGCCCCACCTGGCGCGGTTTCACGAACGCATTCGTCTGGCTGGCGATCTGATTTCCGAACCCGCGCTGAGCGCGGTTCTGGACCGCTGTTACGCCGCAAATAACGGCGAAACCATCACCTATTTCGAAATCACCACGGTGGCCGGGTTGCTGGCCTTTGCTGAAACGCCCGCCGATTATACCCTGTTGGAAACCGGGCTGGGCGGACGGCTGGACGCGACCAATGTGGTCGATCAGCCCGCCCTGACGGTGCTGACGCCGATCTCGATCGACCACACCCAGTTTCTGGGCGACACGCTGGCGGCCATCGCGGGCGAAAAGGCGGGCATCTTGAAACGCGGCGTGCCCTGCGTGGTTGGGCCGCAACCGGACGAAGCCCTTGCGGTGATCGAGGCCCGCGCCGCCGCCCTGGGCGCGCCGCTGCTGGCGCACGGCCAGCACTGGCATTTCTATGAGGAACGTGGCCGTCTGGTGGTTCAGGACGAAAACGGGCTGGTCGACCTGCCCCTGCCCGCCCTGATCGGCCCGCACCAGTTGGAGAACGCCGCAGCAGCGGTCGTGGCGCTCCGTACGCTGGGGTATGGCGAAGAGGCCTGCGTCGCAGCAGTGGAAAACGTGACCTGGCCCGCCCGGATGCAGCGGCTGAAAACCGGGCCGCTGATTGACGCCGCTGGCGACGCCGAACTATGGCTGGACGGCGGTCACAACCCGGCGGCGGGCGAAATGCTGGCCGGTGTGCTTGCGGATCTGCCACCGCGCCCCACGCATCTGATCTGCGGCATGTTGAACACCAAGGACATCACCGGATATCTGCGCCCGCTGGCCGGTGTTGCCGATGGGCTGATTGCCGTGCCGATCCCCGGCGAGGCCAACACCCTGCCCGCCGACGTCACCGCCGAGGCCGCCGCCCAGGTGCGTCTGGACGCCAGCACAGCCCCGGACGTCGAAACCGCGATCCGACGCATTACCGCAGACCAACCCGGCGCGCGCATCCTGATTTGCGGATCGCTCTACCTGGCCGGTGACATTCTGAAACAGAACGGATAATTCCCGAATACGCGGCAATTCGTCCCGGCGGATTTTCGCGGTTTTTGGGCGCCTTTCACGCAAAACCCGCGCGATCACAAAAACTTTTTTTCACAACCCTCACGCTTCATGGCGTGAAAAACGATTCAACCCCCCGAAACGACTCACTTTTTCGCCCCTGCCCCGATTCGCATTAGCGACAGACGCAGAATGTTGACGAAATCAAGTATGTTCTTCAATATATGGGGGCATATCGTGGGCAGCTGCCGCCCGCATTAACGATTTACAAGACCTGTCGAGCAGACAGGACACAGGGGGATAATCCATGTTTAGGTTGCTTTGCGGCGCCTTGGTGGCGGTTGTGATCACAGGGTCACACGCCACAGCGCAAGAGGTGAACATCACACCCGATACCGCCTCGGCTTCGATCGAGATCAACGGAGAATTGATCCAGATTGAGCGCATTCAGGATACCAGCCATCAGCTGACATCCGAGTTCACCAAAACATCGCGCCCCTGCCCACCCTTCTGCATTCACCCGATCGCTGCGGCGCCCGGTGTCAGCACGGTGGGCGAAATCGAGGTCATTTCGTTTCTGGAAAACGAAGTGGCGGGTGGCACCGGGCTGTTGATCGACAGCCGTGTGCCAGCCTGGTTCGCCAAAGGCTCGATCCCCGGCGCGGTCAACGTGCCCTTTGCCGCGCTGGAAGAAACCAACCCCTACCGGTTGGAAATCATCAAAGCACTGGGGGCGACGCAGTCTGGAGATGGCTGGAATTTCGACAATGCAATGCAGCTGACGCTGTTTTGCAACGGGCCTTGGTGTGACCAAAGCCCCCGGTCGATCCGCAGCCTTCTGGCCGCCGGATACCCAGCCGAGAAGATCAATTATTATCGCGGGGGCATGCAACTGTGGCTGCTTTTGGGCCTGACCGTCAACACCCCCAACACGTGATCCGGAGCATCTGATGTATCGTATTCTTATCATCGCCGCGTCTTTTGTGATTGCCGTAGGCGGGCTCGTTTTCCTGCAAGGCGGGCGCAGTGACCCGAAAATGGCCGCCCTGGCACCGGTCGAAAAACCGATTGAAGAACTGACCGAGGTGACCGATGTGTCGGCGCCCCTGCCCGTCGCCACCGCACCGGACGCCATGGCCAACCTGACCAGCAGCGTTCTGGCCGATCTAGGTGTCAGCGCCGCGATCACCGTACCGGACCCGGCCGCAGATGCGGCGCAGGAAATGCGCGCGCTGACGTCGAACATTCTGGCCGGTTTGGGTACGGCTGTTGCGCCCGACGCACAGCCGCAGGACTTGCAAGGTCTGGTCACCCAGGCGCTGCAACATGGCCAGTCGGACGCCTATATCGCGCAACTGCTGAACGAAGCCTCGGCGAATGGACAGATCGCGGTTCCTGCCGCGCTGCGCACCTCGGATGGCGGTGTGGACACGTCGATCCTGTTGTCAGAACTGGTCCGCGTGGCACGTGGCGACGATGCCACACCGGCCCCCTCAGACGTGATCGCCGGTGGCGCTGGCGTTGAGGTCCGTGTGGTGCAGCAGGCAGGCGAAACGATCCAATACCATTTCTATACGGTGCAACGCGGCGACAGTCTGGGCGCGATTGCGCACAAGTTTTACGGTGACGCGTCGCTGTTTGGCCATATCTTCGAGGCCAACCGCCGCATTCTGGCGACACCAGATCGGATCAGTTCCGGCCAGCGCCTGACGATCCCGAAACTGCCCTCCGAGGCGTGAGAACAAACACATGAAACTGAAGGGCCCCCATCGTGGGGCCCTTTTTCGGTGTCAGGTTGGATCGCGAAAAAGCGCCTAGGACAAGACGTGGTTGACCGGCGTCAGGGGCGCGGGTGCTGGACGACCCAGCGCGTGGCAGACCGTGATTTCCATCGTGCGACACAGGGCCGACAGGGGCCCATTGTTGGGCGTGTCGGCAAAGGGGGTTTCAAGTTCATGCGTCACCTCGGACAAGCCAAAGAAGACATAGGCAACAGTGGCCGCCATGAGCGGTTCAAACCAGCCCGCGGTTTCGAACAACCCGAACGGGATCAGCAGGCAATAGAGCCAGATCGTGCGCCGCACCAACAGCGAATAGACGAAGGGCAAAGGCGTGGTCAGCAGACGTTCATTGCCCGCCTGGGCCTGGGCGAAACAGGCCAGTCGTTCGGTCAAGGCCTTGAGGCCGACGCCGTCGATCCCGCCTTCGTCGCGCATGACCCGCAGGCATTTGGCGATCTGGCGCAGGGCCGCGTCGGGGTTGTTAGGCGTGGCCTCCGGAACCCATTCACGCGTGATTTGCGCTACGTCATCGCCACGCACCTTACCCCGGTACAGATGGTGAAACGCCAGAATATGGCCAAGGATACTGGCCTTGTCACCCGCGGATGATCGCCAACGATCATGCGCCCCAGTCCTGGCCCTGCATCTCACGCAGACGCGATGCGGTGCGTTCAAATTCGAACGATCCTTCGCCTTCAATATACAGCATTTCAGGCTGGGCAGCGGCCGAGGCGATCAAGCGCACGCCGCCTTCGTACAGCGCATCAATCAGGGTGACAAAGCGCTTGGCCTCGTTGAAGTTTGAGCGTGATAGGCAGGGGATGTTTTCCAGCACCAGCAGTTTGATGGCATCGGCAATGGCCAGGTAATCCCCCGGCCCCAGCATCGCGCCGCACAGGTCATGAAACCCGGCGCGCGCAGCCCCGTTGTGAAAGGCGGGCAGGACCACGTCACGGCCTTTGACGGTGACCGTGTGTGGCTTGGCCGCGCCGCCGGTCAAGTCACGCCAGATCGCATCAATCGCGCCCCGCGCGGCGGCGTTTGCGGGGGTGAAATAAACCTGTTCACCCGACAAACGGTTCTGGCGGTAATCATTCGGGCTGACCAGTTCATGCACCCCCATGCGGCCTTTCAGCAGCGCAATGAAGGGCAGGAACAGCTGTCGGTTCAACCCGTCTTTATACAGGTCATCCGGCACGCGGTTCGAGGTGGTGACAATGACCACCCCGGCGTCGATCAGCTTGCCAAACAGGCGGCCAACGATCATCGCGTCAGTGATGTCGCTGATCTGCATTTCGTCAAAGGCGAACAGGCGCACGTCCTTGATGATCTGCGCCGCAACGGGCTCTAACGCGTCATCGACTCCCTGTTGGCGGGCCGCGTGCATCCCGGCGTGGACCTCTTGCATGAAGGCGTGGAAATGCACGCGGCGTTTGCCCTCAATGGCCAGGTTTTCCACGAACAGGTCCATCAGAAAGCTCTTGCCACGCCCGACACCGCCCCACAGGTACAGCCCCATCGGCACCTCTTCGGGTTTGTGAAACAGCCCGCCCAGGATGCCCCGGCGCTTCTGTTTGGTGGTTTCCAGATGCACGCGAATGTCCTCCAACGCAGGCAGGCAAGCCTCCTGCGCAGGATCTGCGTGGATGTCCCCGGCGCGAACCCGGTCGTGATACAGTTTTGTCAATGTCGTCATGGGTCCGGCATAAAACGACACGGCGCATAAGAAAAGGTTACGCGGCACATCAGTAGGAATGATTTGACGATTGGGTCACAATACCTGACCTTGGCCCGCATGACTGAAACGCGCGCGCCCCTTATCACCCCCGTCCTGATGGTCGGCTGTATCATCATCCTTGTGTCCTTTGCGATCCGGGCCAGTTTCGGCGTTTTCCAGATCCCGATTGCAGCCGAGTTCGGCTGGGCCCGGTCAGAATTTTCGCTGGCGATTGCGATACAGAACCTGGCCTGGGGCATTGGCCAGCCGTTTTTCGGCGCAATCGCGGAGAAGATCGGCGACCGCAAGGCGATCATCGCGGGCGCATTGATCTATGCGGCCGGGCTGGTTGCCTCCTCCTTCGCTGTGACGCCTGAGGCGCATCAGATGTTGGAATTCCTGGTGGGCTTTGGCATCGCGGGCACGGGGTTTGGCGTGATCCTGGCCGTGGTGGGCCGCGCCGCGTCCGATGACAACCGGTCCATGGCGCTGGCCATTGCCACGGCGGCGGGATCGGCCGGCCAGGTGTTCGGCGCACCCCTTGCGGAATACTTGCTGACGCTCATGCCCTGGCAGAACGTGTTCGGCGTCTTTGCGGTGGCGATCCTGGCGGTGCTGTTCCTGCTGCCCATGATGCGATCCGAGGTCGTGGCCACGCGCGCAGAGCTGGAAGAAAGCATGGGCGCGATCCTGAAAAAGGCGATGCGCGACCCTTCCTTTACACTGATCTTTCTGGGCTTCTTTTCCTGCGGCTATCAACTGGCCTTTATCACGGCGCATTTCCCGGCCTTCGTGACGGAAATGTGCGGCAGCATCGACCCCTCCGGCACGCTGGCCTCGATCGGCGTCTCGACCACCTCAGCACTTGGCGCGGTGTCGATCTCGCTCATTGGGCTCGCCAATATCGCAGGCACGCTCTACGCCGGATACCTGGGCAAACGGTATTCCAAGAAATACCTGCTGGCGGGCATCTATGTCGGGCGCACCATCATCGCGGCGCTGTTCATCATGTTTCCGATCACGCCGACAACGGTGGTCCTGTTCTCGATCTCCATGGGCTCACTCTGGCTGGCCACGGTGCCGCTGACCTCGGGCCTCGTCGCCCACATCTATGGGTTGCGTTACATGGGCACACTTTATGGCATCGTGTTCTTCTCACACCAGTTGGGCAGCTTCCTGGGCGTCTGGCTGGGCGGACGCATGTATGACGCGTTTGGCGATTATACCACCGTCTGGTGGATCGGCGTCGGCATCGGCGCGTTTTCGGCCATCGTTCACCTGCCGGTGAAAGAACAGCCCCTGAATGCCCGCCCAGCCTGACTGGCTTGACTGACTGGCCGCCTGCCTTTCCCTCTTGCCCCAAATATCCCGGGGGCAACGCCCCGCGCAGCGGCCACGCCCAACGCGTGGCGACGCGTCAGCGTCAACCCGGGGCGGGAGCACACCTTCCCAGACCTCAGTCGAACCGGACGCCGGACGCGAACAGCACAGCCAGCAACCCAATCCGACAAAAATTACGATGGGCAAGAACGTCGCCAAGTTCCAGGCAGCTCTGGCCGGGCTTAGGGGTGACTGAGGCCCTTTTTTTTAATCACGCGCGATGCGACGACGAAGGGGAATCAAGATGGCCCCGACCACAATCAGAAAGACAATCAGCGAGAAAAGAAACGGCATGGCACCTCCGACCTAGACCGGTAATGCGGTGGTCTTGAACACCGTGCGCAGGGCGAAACTGGACTGCATGCCCTGCACGCCCGGCAGGCGCGCCAGGTATTGGCGGTGAATGCGGGCGAAATCTTCGGTGTTTTCGGCCACGACCTTCAACATGTAATCCGCCGTGCCCGCCATCAGATGGCACTCCAGCACATCGGGCACCAAGGCCACCTCGCGTTCAAACGCATCCAGCACCTCATCGGCCTGGCCCGACAAGGTGATTTCCACAAACACCGTCGTCGGACAGCCCATCTTGCGCGGGTCCAGCAATGCGACGTAATCCTTGATGAACCCTTCGGCCTCCAGCCGCTGCACCCGACGGTGACAGGCAGACGGCGACAGGTTCACCTTGTCTGACAGGTCCGCATTGGACATGCGCCCGGCCTTTTGCAGCGCCCCAAGGATGCGGCGGTCTATACTGTCCAATTCCATAATCGCGCACATTCCTTGCGTTGTTTTCCGACAAACCGGTGGTTTCTCCGCAAGCCCCTAACAAACACGCCATATCTTTTCAAAGCAATTGTGTGGAAAGCCGCGCAGTTTTGTCGCAGTTGCTTACAGCTTGGCCAACGGAGGATACCCCCATGCTGATCGGATGCCCGAAAGAGATTAAGCCCCAGGAATTCCGCGTGGGCCTGACCCCCAACGCGGCCTATGAGGCCATCACCCGTGGCCACGACGTCATCGTCGAAACCAATGCGGGCGCGGGCTCAGGCTTCAGCGACGACGACTATCGCGCCATGGGCGCCACCGTGTTGGACAGCGCCGCCGAAATTTTTGCCAAGGCCGAGATGATCGTGAAGGTGAAAGAACCCCAGGCCAATGAGCGCAAGATGCTGCGCGAGGGCCAGTTGTTGTTCACCTATCTGCACCTGGCACCGGACCCCGACCAGACCCGCGACCTGCTGGCCTCGGGCTGTACGGCGATTGCTTATGAAACCGTGACGGATGATCGCGGCGGCCTGCCTCTGTTGGCCCCCATGTCCGAGGTCGCCGGTCGTCTGGCGCCTCAGGTCGGGGCATGGACGCTGCAAAAGGCCAACGGCGGGCGTGGCGTCTTGATGGGCGGTGTGCCCGGTGTCGGTCCGGCCAAGGTTGTGGTCATCGGCGGCGGTGTCGTCGGCACCCATGCGGCGCGCATCGCGGCGGGCATGGGCGCGGATGTGACCGTGCTGGACCGGTCGCTGCCGCGCATGCGCTATCTGGATGACATCTTTGGCGGCACGTTCAACACGGGCTTTTCCAGCGCCGCATACACCGCCGAACTGGTGGCCCAGGCCGATATGGTGATTGGCGCGGTGCTGATCCCCGGCGCCGCAGCGCCCAAGCTGATCAGCCGTGACCAACTGTCCGGCATGAAGGCTGGCGCAACGCTTGTGGACGTCGCCATTGACCAGGGCGGTTGTTTCGAAACGTCCAAGGCCACGACCCACGCCGACCCGATCTATGAGGTCGATGGCGTCATGCATTACTGTGTCGCCAATATGCCTGGCGCGGTTGCCCGCACATCAACCATCGCGCTTGGCAACGCCACCCTGCCCTTCCTGTTGGCCCTGGCCGACAAGGGCTGGCGTCAGGCCTGCGAGGACGACGCCCACCTGCTGAACGGTCTGAACGTCCATGCCGGAGAGCTGACCTATTACGCCGTTGGCAAAGCACTGGCGATCGACGTGATCTCGCCCGCCCTGGCGCTCAAGAAATAGCCATCCCGTTGGAGGGACCCGACGCGCCTGATCGCATGTGGTGCCCCGGTGCGAAAAAAGACACCCCCACCGTTTCCGGCGGGGGTGTCTTTGTATCCATCGCCGGAAAAACCGCGTGGCCGGTGAATGGTAGCGTGGGATCGACTTGGTTCGCATCAAACAGTGCCCCTACTACGCATATAGAATTGAATATTAACAATAATTCTCACGTTCATCCGCCCGCCTAGAGTACCCCATATCCCCACCGAAAAGATGTCACCTGAAGGCCGCTATTTCGCTCAAAGCTTAGCCACAAGAAAAGCAGCGACGGGTATGTGATGGCTTCCCTGAAAGAGGTGGTCGAAAACCCACTCGCGGCATTGGCCAATACTCTTTCACTGGTCATTCCACTCTATTTCACGGGGCTACGGTTGTTGAACAGGGATCGAACCACCCCTTCCCGGTGTCTGGGATGGATGGCTTCAAAGCGGACAAAGCCTACCCTCCACAATGTCGTAAGGATCAAATTGCCAACGGCGTTTCGCCACAGTGATGGCTATTGAGCCCGCTCTGGAAACCCGTGCAACCTATGACCTGCGCCCCAAGTTCCCTCC
>DFBF01000028.1 GCA_002367285.1 Rhodobacteraceae bacterium UBA3087
TGGAACTTGAGTCTAAGCTTCATCCATCAATACTTTCGCATATGCACACTCATCGTCATTGAGTTGGCAAAAAATAACGCCATCTTCCGACAATAGTTCACGCAACATTTCCATCCTGGGAAATATTGTAGAAAGCCAAATTGTGTGCTCCAAATTGTCGTCGTAGTGGTCAAAGGCCTGCCCTGTATTGTAGGGCGGGTCGATATAGATGCATTTCACCTGCCCGGCATAAAACGGCAGCAGCGCCTTCAGCGCCTCCAGGTTATCGCCCTGGATCAACATGTTGCCGCTGTCTTTGTCCCCGGACGAAAGCGCGGGCACCTCCTCCAGCAGGCGGTAGGGCACCTTTTGCGCGGTGCGGATGTCTTCGTTCCGGGTCAGCCAGTTCAGTATCGGCATATGCTATCGCTCGTCCTCGTCATTATCATTGTGCGCGTCGGTTTCGATTTTCGCGCGCAACGTCGATCATCCGACCGAATTGGTGATTGGCTTCCCGGCGAATACAACATTTGTCGGGGCCTTGGGGCCTTGGGGCCTTCATGCGAAGTCATTTACGATCGTGGCTAGAATGTCCACAATTCAACAGCAGGGTCAATCCGCTCTCACCTCATCCACGCCGACCGAATTACCTTGGCTGAGGTATCGTTCGGCACCGGTCTTTCGCCTTTCCATCCTGCCGCCGCCACGGCCTCCGCTTCGTCATTCAAACGCAACCCCATGCTGATCAACCCTTGCAGCGCCGCGCTGGCGTAAACGAAGGTATCGAGCGCCTCGTTACGTTCACCATCGCGTTTCAACTGCCACGACCGGATCGGGCGGCCTTTGTGGAACCGGGTGACAACGCGTTCGGATGTCAGCTGGCGGAAGTAGTCTGCGTCGAGGCGCAGGGGGAAGTGGATCGTGCCGGGGCCGGGTTCAGCAAGTTTCAACCGCGCATAAACCGCATCCTTCACCGCATCGACACCAACGATGAACAGCGGAATCTTGCCCTTGTTGGTGCGCGTCGGACGGCGCGGCCAGACCGGAACAGCAGGGCCACCACGGCCTTTGATTGCCCAAATGCGGCGGGCAAGGCGAGTGCGGCAGAACTCATAGGCCATTTTGGTGTGATGCCCGCCGGTGTCGATGGCGGTGGCACGGATTGGCAGGTCGCCCACAGCGCGCGGATGGGCGTAGCACCCGCACAGAAAACCATCGAGGTCGGCCCAGAGACGCGGGCCGGAGGGATCGCCCCAGAGGACACGATAATCGATGACCCAAGCCTCCTCGTCGCGTCCCCAGCCGACGACTTGCACTTCGAGGCGGTCGCCCTGAACATCGACACCGGCTGTCAGGACCGCAACACTGTCAGGCAGGTCGACGCCCCAGTCCTCACGGCGCGCCATCAGCGGATCAGCAGGCACGGTATCGCCTGCCTGGTCTTCCCAGGATTCGCCGAGCTTGGTGTTGACCCAGACCTGAAGGCGTGGCGGGTCCTTGCGCACCTTGCCATGCTCGATGGCAATTTCGGCCCATGTCTCCCACGGGGAATAGAGCGCGGACAGATGGAACCCGGCGGTACGCCCGTCGCCTTGCGCTGATGCCCGCCATTCGCCCCGTTTCAGCAGTGCGGTCTTGTCATGCTCGTGATGCACCCCGCCGCATGCCTCGCAGATCAGATAGGCCTGATCCCGTTGTCCCTCGGGCCAGCAAATGCGCGCCCAGGTTATCGGAGCCATATCTCCACAATGTAGGCAGGGCACATGGTAGTAGCGCTGGTCTGATTCCTCGAACGCAGCTTCGATCCGCGAAAAGCCTTTCAGGGTGGGGGTCGAAACCATGAGGATTTTCCGCCGTCCTTTGAAGGTGGCGGTGCGCTGAATGGCCAATGCCACCGGATCACCCTCGCCATCTGCATCGCCGGGATAGCCGTCCACCTCATCAAGAAACAGATAACGCACCGGTGTCGAGCGAAGGCCAATGGCTGAATTCGCGCCGGTCATGACCAACTGGCCGCCGGGGAAGGATTTGCGGAACAGGCTGTTGCCCGCATCCCGCGAGCGCGGCGTCGCCACCCGGTCTCGCAGCACCGGGCTGGAGGCAATCAGTGGGTCAATGCGGGTGACGGTATTGCGTCGCACCATGTCGAGGGACGGCTGGACCAGCATGACCAAACCGGGTGCGTTGTGAATGATGTATCCCAGCCAGTTCAATCCGGCCTCGGTGCCGCCGGTCTGCGCGCCCTTCATCATAACCACACGTTCAGATGGATTACCGGTCGACAAGGCGTCCATGATTTCACGCAAGTATGGTGTTCGGGCGGTGCGCCAACGGCCCGGCTCGGCAGCGGTATCAGGCAGCATCCGCTGGCTGTCGGCCCATTTTGCAACCGGGATTTGCGGTTCTGGTCGGATGGCTTTTCGCCATGCTTTGTCAATCTGTTCCAGCAACGAACAATTCCTCCAATGGGGTCTCCGCCAGATGCTCCAGATGCTCGCGCATCAACCGATCCAGCACGGTGAACACCGGTCCCGGTTCAATGCCCAGTTCAGCGGCCATGATGGGGGAAGAGCGTTGCACCCAGGCGATATGCGCATCGCGTTCCGCCTTGGCGCGGGCAAATACGGTGCGCTCAGCCGCCGCCGCGTCGATCAGGTCACCCTTTTCATGGTCATATGCCAGTCTGGCGCGCTGGACCTTGACGATTTCATGCATCCGTTTTGCTTCGGCCAGCGTGGCGGAACGCGCCGTAGTGCCCCCACCCTTGTTGCGGCGGGCTGCATCGAGGTTGTTTTCAATCCAGGAAAGGCCATCGTTCACATCGATCCGTCCGTCCGCGCGCACTGGCAGCCCCTGCGCGATCAGTTGGGAAATCCGTCCTTTCGTAACACTGACGCGCTCAGCAAAATCCGCTTTGGTGTCGGTTTCCGAGTTTAGTTTAGGCATATTTCCACCCCCACGTTGGAAAGGTCATGCGCTAAGCCCCCCCGTATACAAATGTTTCGAAAAGGAACCGCCTTTGTCCCGGTCCTTGCCAGTGATTAACGAGTTGTCTGGTGGGTTTGGTGGGTTTGGTGGATTTATTCCGACACGCTTCTGAAACTGTCATGAAATGCTTTTTGTTTTGGTATCTGTCATGCTTCACGATGTTCCACGCCGCTGACAAACTCTGTGACAAACAATGAATTGGCCGGAAACACATCCACCAAATACACCAAACCCACCAGATGAATTGGGACTCGTTGTTAAGCGGCTGTATGTTTTGGGAAATCATCCGAAACCTCGTTAATCGTTGCGCCAGTTCCAGCGGACTGATCAGCGGCGACCAGATGCCAGCGCGCCCGCCCTGCTGACAGACCTGCAGATATGAGCTTTCGGCCCGAGGCGATGCGGTTCTGGTTTGCCCCGATCCACTTGCCGAGTCGCCTGCCATTGATTGCACCACCGTCACCCGCGATGGCGAGGAGGGCTTCGCGAAACTCCGGGTGGACGAACTCGGCGCGGCCATACAGTTGCTGGCTCTGCCTGGTTGAGCGATCGATGATCTCGCGCACGGTGACGCGATCTTTGCCAATTACCTCGTGCCATTGTTCCACCACGGTATTGAGCGATTCAAGCTTGGGGTCGGCCCCGCGCATGTCCTCCATTGTCTTGCACGGGTCGGCTTCGCCCAACCAGACCAGCGCGTCGCGCACCCATCGCGACCATTCGCTGAAGGAGCCAAGCGGCGTGGACTGTTCGGGGCGGCCAGCGATATGAAATGCGCGCAGGATCGTGAGGGCCGCCGTGACATAATCACCGCGCCGTGCTGTAACCTCCGTTATCGGGTTGCGTTCAAACGCCCTTAATTCGGGGCGCTCGACGCCTGCGTCAAGGGTTGAACGGATTGCGCGCCGGGTCATGTCGCCTTCGAGGGTGAGGTTGTTGCCGGTCGCGAATATTGCCGCACTGCTCGGCACCTCGGCATTCATTGATTTACCGAGGATGCGCACCTTCAGGCTGGCCTGCGTCATGGCCTGGCACAGAAGTTCACCACCGAGCGGATCGTCGCAATTGTCGATGGCAATCAGCACGTCGCCCGCGATCAACGCGGCCCCGAGGCGCTTTTCCATTTCCTCCTCGGATTTGCCCTGCGCGATCACCGGAGCCGGGCGGTTGGTGGCGATGAGGCTCGTGATGTCCACCAACATGGATTTTCCGGTTCCGGCGGTGGGGGCATTGAAGGCATGCAGTGGCGCGGTGGGCAGGGATCGGCGGATGAGCGTAGTCAGGATTGCCGACAGCGCCACCGAGCGGTCCGCCGGTGATACAAAGGGAAAAGTGGAAATCAGGTCGCGCAAGAATTCCAGTGCGCTTAGGGCCGTTTCACGGGATGGATTGTGCAGCATGGCCGGAAACTTGTCGCCCTGGGCGTCAAACAGCAGGCCGGTTTGGACATCGTAGCCCGGCAGCTCCAGGATTGATCCATCAGGGCGCAGTGTCGGGCAATTGATAATGCCGGTCAGAACCGGCAAATGCCACTGCCCCTCGCGGGCCAGATAGGTTTCTGCCAGTCGCTGGGGGCAATCGGAGTTCAGCCATTCTCCGGCGCGTTTGTCGAACCGTTTCCAGCTTGCCACTTTGGTGAAGGCTTCGGCCATATGGGGCGCTTTGACGTGAACCAGTCGGGGCACATCCATTTGCCGTCCGGCCTCGACAGAAACCGGAACCATGGCCGGTCGAACCACCAGACTGCCCCGCTGGTAGAAGCCGAGGTCTGCAGTCAGGAGGGCCTTCTCTCCATTGTCGATGGCTTCGGGCATGAAACCAGAATAGATGCGAATTTCCGGACGGTTTCCACTAGCGGGGGCATTCTCATCACCGCCCTCCGTCAGTTGTGCAGGGCGGGCTTGCCGGATGCGTTCAGCGCGCCAGCCATTTTGCCGGGCCATCCAGAATAAAGTGCCAACGGTGACACTGCGCACGGTGGCGAAGCTGTCCCATTTCTCGGCCGTATAGGCGGGGTCATTCTTCGCGGCCTGCGCCGACCAATTTTCCCACAGATCCCGCCCCTCCGCGCCCAGCGCCGCGTAGAGCGCAAGTCCAACCTTGATCCACTCGTCATAGGCCAGATCATCATTGCCAATATGGCCAACTGCTTCTTCGAGCAGGTTGCGCGAGGGCAGTTCCTTTTGCTTCAGGCCTGCAATCTTGCGCCCCATACGTTCGATGTCGCGCCGCTCTGCGGAGGTTTGACCACCGGATTTGCGAAGGTATTGTTCAGCGGCCTCAATGAAGGCGGTGCAGCGCGTTTGATCTATGACCGGAAGATTTTCCAGTGGCACATCGAGCAGCGAGCTTTCCGGCCAGTAGTATGGCTCCTTTGTGCCGGGGTGGATGCCAAATCCCACGAACTGCTGTCCGGTTGCCAGCACCTCGACGCGCGCCACCGTGCCGTCAAGCATGTGAAACTCAGAAGTTTGCACCTTGTCAAATGGAGCGTCTGTGCGAAATGCCAGCAGAAGTTTCGGGGCATTCCCGATCCGGTGGGCCGGTGTAGCGCCCAGCATTTCAGTCGCGATGTCGGTCAACCATTTTGCGTGAGTTTCATCGAGCAGGTCAATATCCACGCCGACAAGGGTGCCGCACAGCAAGCCGGTGTTCGTGCAATTGCGTTGCGCCCGGCCCCAGCGGCGGATTTCCATCTCGTCGGCACTGGCGCAAATCGTTTCCCAGCCCTTCATCAGCGGACGCTTGCCCGCTGAATTCATGGAAAGATGGGCACCCGACACCGGTACTGGGTGGTAACCATTGCGATGCAGCGCAAGGCGCAGATCGGTCAACTCGTCGATGGATGCCGGGGTATCGCTCAAAGATTAACCTCCTGGAATTTGATCCATTCCATCAGCCTGCTCTTGCGCGCACAGATCACGTTGCCGATCCGAAAGACCGGCAACCGTACCTTGGCGTCGCTGGCATAGTAATAAACCTTGCGGCGGTGCTTGGCGTGACCAAACACAAACACGGCAATGGCCTCGGCCCCGCGCAGCAGATCATCGGCAAGCGGCGGGCACACCTCTCCTGTGGCGGGACCAGCCCGCATTTCATTTTCCATGACGTCCTCCTGAAGGGTATGCGTTGGTTAGTCTGCGGCGAGCGCCCGCTGAATGCGTTCTTCGATGGTATTGAGATCAACTACTGCGAAGGATGTGATTTCCGGGTCGGTCAGCAAATTCGTGAGTTGCGATGCCCGAATGATCTTTGAAAATGGGGCGGCCATGTCAGGTTCGACATAGGCTGCATTCGGGACGTCGGCCAATCGGATGGGACCTTCGCAGATGACGAAAAGCGCGCGATCATCCTTGTAACCATGAAGCCCAACCGAGATTTGCGATCCTGCATCAGATGCCTGAAACCCTAACCGGACGAAGGCGGCCATAGCCCCGAGCGCTATGGCATCGCGCAGGGTGAACACCCGCGCCTTGCCCGACTCCACAGGATTCTCAGGTTTGAAATGGCCCCGTGAGATCCAGGCTTCGACCTGGTAGCGGGTGAGCTGCACCGCTTCGGTCAGCTTCTGGATAGTGATTTCATTGTTCATTGGATTACCTTTGACATGCCGTCTGAGGTATGAATAAGTGACCTCCGACATACTGTCAATGGTATTCGTTCAGATATGGCTTTGGGGACTTGAACAGGCCCGAAAACAAAGCCTCATGTACGGCAGGAGGCCTCAATGGCGACAATACGCAAACGAACACTGCCATCGGGTCTGGTGCGCTGGCAGGTGGATTTCACCGACCAGTTGGGCAAGCGCCGCTCGAAGCTGTTTCCACGCCGAAAGGATGCGGATGTCTATCTGGTCAAGGTCCGCTCTCTTGTTGCCAACCACACCTATCTGGCAGACTGCGAAAGCATCACGGTGTCCGAGGCGGCGGCAAGTTGGCTTGAGCATTGCGATATGCGGTGCAAAACCGGTCGTCGCATGGAACGCACCACGCTGCGCGATTACAGCGACAAGGTGCGCCTCCACCTCAAAGACCCTGAGATTGGAATTGCCGACCAGCTGTTGGTGCGTCTGACCCGGCGACACGTCAACGAACTGCGTGATCGGTTGCTGATGTCGGGCCGATCCGAGCATATGGCGCGACGGGTGATTTCGGTCCTGAAACTCATTCTGAACCACGCCATCGACAACGGCCAGTTGTTTGCCAATGCCGCCGACGGGGTAACGGTTATCCGGTCCAGCCGGATCGATTACAAAGCGCCGGTGCCGTCAAAAGAGGATATTCGCAGGCTGATCGCGGCGGCCAGCGAGGATTTCAAACCGCAGTTGATCGTTTCGGCCCTTGGTGGGCTACGCGCATCCGAAATGCGGGGTCTACGCTGGCAGGATGTGGATTTCGAGGCCGGTTTCATTCACATCCGCCAACGGGCGGACGCCTTTAACAAAATGGGAGAGCCGAAATCGAAGGCCGGTTTCCGCGACATCCCAGCCGGGCCGATGGTGTTGAACTGCCTGCGCCACTGGCGGTTGCGGTGCCCCAAAAACGAATTGGACCTCGTATTTCCCGCCCCGCGCGGCGGCATCCAGCAGCACACCAATCTGCTCAAGCGGTTATTCAAACCCCTTTGTGCCGAGATCGGGATCACCATGCGGTGGCATGACCTGCGCCATTTCGCGGTGTCGCTCTGGATCGAGCAAGAGTTCTCGATCAAGGAGGTCATGACGTTCGCGGGCCATTCCTCGGTGCAGATGACCATGGAGCGTTACGGGCACCTGTTTCCGTCGCCAGATCACCAGCGTGCCATGGCACTTGTGGAACAGCGTGTGCTCGGATAGCAATCGGAAAAACAAAAGGATTTCCAATGAGTTGTCTTCCGGCACATGGCCGCGTCAACTGCACGCGCTGTTTTGATCAAACTCACGCTGTTAGCTTCGACGGAACCCGTCGGGAGGCACCGGACGGAAAGTGGCGTACAACTTGGAATCCGCTCTCATGGGGAAACGTGGAAGCCGAGATTGTCGTGCTGGGTTTTTCCAAAGGGCCAACACAGGCAGGAGCATTGGCAAGTTCACCGCATGATGAAATCGCCTACAAAAGTTCGAGGACAGCAGTTGGCAAGATCCTTGAGCATGTTGGCGTCATTTCAAATGTGAGCGACGGCAACTATAGGCGCGTGGTCGATCGTTTGATCGCTGATCGTCAAGGGCGATTTCATTTCGGATCCCTCGTTCGATGCACAGTAGAACGCTTCGACGAGAAGAGGCGCGCGTGGGTCGGCTCGGGTGGTGGGATGCTCGATAAGTTCGTGGCTACCGAATTCGGAAATGAAGTCACTCACAACTGTGCAACCCAGTTCCTCTGCGATCTGCCTGCGAAGACAAAGCTCGTCATCATGTTTGGGCTCGGAACGAAGTTGAACTATGTTCGTGAGACCCGGAAACTGATGGAGGCGGCCAGACCGGGACCCTGGCGAACGATCAACGAAGTCGCCTACACTGACACACGCACGGCATTCGTGCATGTCGAGCATTTCGCATCCCAAGGCGCATTGATTCCGAATTGGCTTGGTGTAAACGAGCACAAACGTGCCAAGCTTGGAGAGCAAGCCAAAGAGGCTGTTGGGATTGCCTTGGCATGACTGACGGTTCCCAATAATTTACGGCTGTTCCGTGCGACACGTGAACGACGTTTGGGTGTGAAAACAGGCTAAGAAGCTGAAATTACGCGATAATTTCTACCATGCCGGACACCCTCATAACCTGAAGGTCGTAGGTT
>DFBF01000145.1:0-3598 GCA_002367285.1 Rhodobacteraceae bacterium UBA3087
GACGGTCATTGCCGACATGGTGATAGTCATAGGTCAGGTCCACGGCTTCGCCGATCAGACCGACATTGCAACCTTTGGTCCAGGCCTTGCGGATCCGCGCGTTCAGCACCGGCGCTTCGTCGCGCGGATTGGTACCGATCAGCTGGATAAGCTCAGCGGTATCAATATCTTCAATGGTTGCGGTGCCGACATACCCGGACCGGTTGCCTTCGGGCAGCTTGGCGTCATCCGTGCGGCATTCAACCTTGCCCCCCAGACCTTCGACCAACTGTTTCAGCGCAAAAGCGGCCTCGGTCGAAACCAGATCGCCGACGATACCGGCAACAGTCTTGCCCTTCATCGCGGTGGCGGCGGCGCTCAAGGCCTCGCCCCAGGTGGCGGGCTTCAGCTTGCCGTCAACCCGCACGTAAGGTTGATCCAGGCGCTGGCGACGCAACCCGTCCCAGACGAACCGCGTCTTGTCGGAAATCCATTCTTCGTTCACGCCATCATGGTTGCGCGGCAGGATGCGCATGACTTCGCGCCCCTTCGTATCCACACGGATGTTGGAGCCCAACGCGTCCATCACATCGATGGTTTCGGTCTTGGACAGTTCCCACGGACGGGCAGAAAACGCATAGGGTTTCGAGGTCAGCGCGCCCACCGGGCACAGGTCGATGATGTTGCCCTGTAGGTTGCTGTCCAGCGAGGCGTTCAGATAACTGGTGATCTCGGCGTCTTCACCGCGACCGGTCTGGCCCATCTGGGTGATGCCTGCGACCTCGGATGTAAACCGCACACAGCGCGTGCAGGAAATACAGCGCGTCATGGTGGTCGATACCAGCGGTCCCAGATCCAGATCGTCAACCGCACGTTTCATTTCGGTGAAACGGCTGCCCGACAGACCATAGGCCATCGCTTGATCCTGAAGGTCGCATTCGCCGCCCTGATCGCAAATCGGGCAATCCAGCGGGTGGTTGATCAGCATGAATTCCATCACGCCTTCGCGGGCTTTTTTGACCATGGGTGAATTGGTTTTCACCACCGGCGCCTGGCCTTCGGGGCCGGGGCGCAGATCGCGCACCTGCATGGCACAGCTGGCGGCGGGCTTGGGGGGGCCGCCCACGACCTCGACCAAACACATGCGGCAATTGCCGGCAATCGACAGGCGCTCGTGATAGCAGAACCGGGGAATTTCCACCCCGGCCACTTCACAGGCCTGGATCAGCGTCATCGCGCCATCAACTTCGACTTCCGTGTCGTCAATGACGATCTTTTTCAGGTCGCTCATCACGGTCCCTTTTCATCCCACGGGGGCTTATGCCCCCGCTTACCTTTGTGGCCTCAGTTCGTGCGCAAAAATGCCCCGACGTCGGTCTTCATTTCGATCTCGGCGCGGCCAACCGCGCAGTAGCTGTCAGCGTCCCCCATCACGGCGCCCTTTGCGGCGACCCAGGGTTCGGCAACGGCGCGAAACCGCGCCTGCTCGGTCTTGTCATCGACATAGGCCGAGATTTCCTTGTTCGTGTAGCCCAGCCTGCGGGCATAGCTTTGCAGCTTCAGCCCCTGACTGATCAGATAGAACTTGCGTTCCTTGATCGTCGGGCAGGTGTCCGCGATCAGATAGGCCTTGGAGGCCGCCAACAGACGCGCGTGGATATGCGTATCTTCGCGAATGGCCGTGTAGTCGGTGGCCGTGGCGGCAGCCGCCCCCGTGGCCAGAACCATCGCAGCTGTCAGAACAGTGGTACTGAATTTACTCATGAGGTATCTCCTTTCGATAGAAAGGAGGTGGGGCCAGCCAGGGCTGTTATGCAATATCCAACACCTTTTCCCAGCGAATTACCGCCGTTTTTCAGTGTGTTGAAGATGTTTGCCCCCACGGCCATCTGTCTATTCCCTACTCAGCCGCCATCGCGCCCATACGGCCCGATTTCTGCGCTTTGATACGGTCTTCGATTTCCTCGCGGAAGTTCTTGATCAGACCCTGGATCGGCCAGGCGGATGCATCGCCAAGGGCACAGATCGTGTGGCCTTCGACCTGTTTGGTCACGTCAAACAGCATGTCGATTTCCTCAACTTCCGCCTCGCCGCGCACCAGACGATCCATCACGCGCATCATCCAGCCGGTGCCTTCGCGACACGGCGTACACTGGCCACAGCTTTCGTGCTTATAGAATTTCGCCAGACGCCAGATTGCTTTGATGATGTCGGTGTCATTGTCCATGACGATGACCGCAGCGGTGCCCAGCGATGAGCCCACATCGCGCAGCCCGTCAAAATCCATCACCGCATCGCGAATATTTTCACCACGCACACAGGGCACGGACGAGCCACCAGGAATGACCGCCTTAAGGTTGTCCCATCCGCCACGAATGCCGCCGCAATGCTTTTCGATCAGTTCCTCAAAAGAAATCGACATGGCATCTTCGACGACACAGGGATTGTTCACGTGGCCCGAGATGCCATACAGTTTCGTACCCGCGTTGTTCGGGCGACCAAAACCGGCGAACCATTCCGGGCCGCGCCGCAGGATGGTCGGCACTGTCGCAATCGATTCCACGTTGTTCACCGTGGTCGGGCAGCCATACAGGCCAGCCCCGGCCGGGAAGGGCGGCTTCATGCGCGGCATGCCTTTTTTGCCCTCAAGGCTTTCCAGCAAGGCCGTTTCTTCGCCGCAGATATAAGCGCCCGCACCGTGGTGCAGATACAGGTCGAAATCCCAACCGGATTTCGCTGCGTTCTTGCCCAGCAAACCGGCGTCGTAACATTCGTCAATCGCCGCTTGCAGCGCTTCGCGTTCGCGAATGTATTCGCCGCGAATATAGATGTAACAGGCGTTTGCGTTCATCGCGAAAGAGGCAATCAGACAGCCTTCGATCAGCGTATGCGGATCGTGGCGCATGATCTCGCGGTCTTTGCAGGTGCCGGGCTCGGACTCATCCGCATTGACGACCAGATAGGCCGGGCGACCGTCGCTTTCCTTCGGCATGAAGGACCATTTCAGACCGGTCGGGAACCCCGCCCCGCCGCGACCGCGCAGGCCCGAGGCCTTCATCTGGTCGATGATCCAGTCGCGGCCATTCTTGATGATGCCCGCGGTCCCGTCCCAATGGCCACGCGCCTTGGCGCCCGCAAGGGTGCGGTCGTGCATGCCATATAGGTTGGTGAAGATCCGATCCTGATCTTTCAGCATTCGTCTATCCTTCGTCATCCTGGCGCGACCGCCAGATCTGGTATGTTGCAATCAGGGCCCAAGCGAACCCCGCCAAAGCAAGAAGGTCAAACAACGCTCGGGTCCGTACAGACCAGTCGAAGTGAGCCCCCGCCCAGGTTGCCCCGACCCACAGCGCGCCCGTGAAGGCGATGACCAGTCCGGCCACCCTGCCCTGCTGCGCACGCTTGTCGTGTGGATCGTTGCTCATTTCACGTGTCATCCTTTATACACGTCGCCCTTTTTGACCTTGTTCGAGAAGGCGGTTTCCCCGCCGTCTGCCAGGGTTTTGGCCTGGTCAACCCAGCCATCCCGCTCGATCCGGCCCTTGAAGGACAAATTATCGTCGACCCAGGAAATCTGATCCGGGCCCCATTTGGCAATCTGGTCGAAATGCCAGAAGCC
>DFBF01000145.1:3635-7621 GCA_002367285.1 Rhodobacteraceae bacterium UBA3087
GGCGTGCCCGCGACAGGCTTGGCGGTTTCCGTCGCCGGTTTTGCCTTTTTGGCAGCAGTTTTGGCCGGGTTGGCCACTGGTTTTTCGGCCTTCGCAGCCGACTTTGCAGCAGCTTTCGCGGCAGGTTTGGGCGATTTCGCAGCCTTGCCCTGCCAGGGCGTCAACAGCGGCACTTCGGTGCCGTCGATGCGTTTCACCGTGTCGCCAATGTCGGTGGCCAGCTGCACCGACGCATTATACTGCGTCTTGCCGCTTTCGTATTCGGTCAGCGAGGTCAGGCCGGACAGCGGTTCAGACGCATAGCGACCGTTCTGTGGACCAGGTGTCGGCACCTTGCCAGCAGACAAGCCGTCCAGCAGCTTGGCAAAGCTGTCAGCGGTCAGATCTTCGTAATAATCCTTGCCGATCTGGGCCATGGGCGCATTGGTGCAAGACCCCAGGCATTCCACCTCTTCCCAGCTGAACTTGCCATCGGCCGACAGGGTGTGCGGCGTGTTGGCGATCTTGTCCTTGCAGACCTCGATCAGGCTTTCGGCGCCACAGATCATGCAGGACGTGGTGCCGCAGATCTGGATGTGGGCGACAGATCCAACCGGCTGCAACTGAAACATGAAATAGAACGAAGCCACTTCCAGCACGCGGATATAGGCCATGCCCAGCATGTCGGCGACATGCTCGATGGCGGGCCGGGTCAACCAGCCTTCCTGCTCCTGGGCGCGCCACAACAGCGGGATGACCGCGCTGGCCTGACGGCCTTCGGGGTATTTGGTGATCTGCCCTTCGGCCCAGGCCAGGTTGGCCGGGGTGAAGGCAAAACTTGCGGGTTGTTCTTTGTGCAGGCGGCGGAGCATCAGGCTGTCTCGACCTCGTCGTTTCTTGTCAGGGGTTGGCAGGCCCGTATGGACACACCAGGTTCAAAAGGGCCGCTGCACCCACCACGCGGTCCAGGGTGCCCAAGTTTGTCGAGCACCCCGATCCGCAAGGCGGAAAGTCTTTTCACAGGACAGTTGATCACCACGAGCCCCCAAGGCTTAGGGCCAGAGGCCCGTGGATGACCATACAGCGTTTCATCAGTTGCAGGCCTCATTCACCAGCTTGATGCCGTCACCTGTCTCGAGCGGTACGATTTGGCCCATTTCGGTCAGGTAGTCGACAATTTCAGTCAGTTTGTTTTCGTGAAAACCCGTTGAGGCCTCCACGGCGGCGCCCTGTTCGTCGGTGCTGACAACGCAGCCCGCTTCGATCATGGCAGAGGTAAAGGTGTTCACATCCGTCTGCGACATGCCCTGGGGCAGGTCAGCATAGGCGGCGCCAGCGCCAACCAAAACGAATGCACAGCTCATCTTCAGGTTCTTAAGTTTCATCGGTCGATCTCTCCAAATACGACGTCCATGGTTCCGATGATCGCAGCGACATCTGCCAGCTGGTGACCACCTGCTACATGATCCATAGCCTGAAGGTGAAGATATCCAGGCGCACGAATCTTCGCGCGATACGGTTTGTTCGAACCATCCGCGACCAGATAGACGCCGAATTCTCCTTTTGGAGCTTCAACGGCCGCGTACACTTCGCCCGCAGGCACGTGAAACCCTTCAGAATACAATTTGAAGTGATGAATAAGGCTTTCCATGGACATTTTCATGTCGTCGCGTTTCGGCGGAGTCAGCTTGCCACGGGCCAGAACGTCGCCCTGCCCTTCGGGGGCACGCAGCTTTTCGACCGCCTGAAGGATGATCGACGTGGACTGGCGCATCTCTTCCATGCGGCACAGGTATCGGTCGTAACAGTCGCCGTTCTTGCCGACGGGGATTTGGAATTCAAACTCGTCATAACATTCATAGGGCTGGCTGCGCCGCAGGTCCCAGGCCAGACCGGACCCGCGCACCATCACGCCCGAGAAGGACCAGTCCAGAATGTCCTGTTCGGTGACGATGCCGATATCGGCATTGCGCTGTTTGAAGATGCGATTTTCAGTCAGCAGATCGTCAATGTCCTGAAGCGCGGCAGGAAACTGATGCGCCCATTTTTCGATGTCGTCGATCAGCTCGGGCGGCAGGTCCTGGTGCACACCGCCGGGGCGGAAATAGTTCGCGTGCAGACGCGCGCCACAGGCCCGTTCGTAGATGATCATCAGCTCTTCGCGCTGCTCAAACCCCCACAAAGGCGGGGTCAGCGCGCCAACGTCCATCGCCTGTGTGGTCACGTTCAACAGGTGGTTCAACACCCGACCGATTTCGGAAAACAGCACGCGGATCAGGCTGGCGCGACGGGGCACTTCGACGCCGCACAGCTTTTCGATCGCCAAACACCAGGCATGTTCCTGGTTCATCGGCGCCACGTAATCCAGACGGTCGAAATACGGCAGGCTTTGCAGATACGTCCGGCTTTCCATCAGCTTTTCGGTGCCACGGTGCAGCAGGCCGATATGCGGGTCCACACGTTCCACGATCTCGCCGTCCAGCTCCAACACCATACGCAGCACGCCGTGCGCCGCAGGGTGCTGAGGCCCGAAGTTGATGTTGAAATTGCGGATCTTCTGTTCGCCTGTCAGCGCGTCGTTGAAGTCACCGTCCATCATGCGTGAACCATCCTTTCGGTCCATTCGCGCGGCAGTTCACCCATGAACTTGCCGACGAAATTGTATTGCGGCCAAAGCTGCGCCTGCAGCTGTATCCGGTTGTCCACGGGCAGATCTGCCGACGCGGATTGATTGATCTGGCGGGCGAAATCCGCCGGTTGCGGCGTGATGCCCAGAAACGCGCTCAGCCGGGCGATGGCCTCGGGCATGAACAGTCTTTCGTAGTATTCCACATGCAGGGCGTCGCGCGGGATGACATTCATCAAGCGCTGGATCGTCCGACGGTAATTTGAGCGACGCACATGATCATGCGCCCCGTCATTGTTCAAAAATCCGTCCAGCCCGGCCGCAAGTTTGGTCGCGTCCCCTGCCGCATCCATGCGCAGATGTGACCACAGCCGTTCGACCGGGTCGCGCAGGATAAAAACGAATTTCACCTTGGCCGCGACATTGGCCATGGCGCGAAACATATCTTCGGACAAGATCGCATAGGACGGCGTGATATCCCCGATCAGCTTGGCGTCACCGCCCTGGCCCAGGAATTTCAAGTAAGCCGCGTCATCGCGCGTCTTGCCGTCAAATGTATCCAGCCATTCGCCCAGGTCACCAAGGCTGGCATCCTGGAATTGTTGTGCTGCGACAATGGTTTCGCGCGTGCGACGTTCTGACAAATAGTCGACGCGCCCCTGGTGCTGTTTGCGCCAGAAGGCCCCAACGCGGTTTTCCAGACAGTCCCAGTAATGGATTTCCTTCATCGCCCGCAGACCGGTTTCGGGGTGGAAATAGAGATAGTTCGACAGCCAGCTTGTGCCGGCTTTCGCTGCCCCTATGCAGAACATGACTGTCTGCTCCACGCCCATAATCAGCCCTTTGCGTCGTCGGATTTTTCGTCACCCGGCAGGATGTATTGCGCACCCTCCCACGGCGACATGAAGTCGAATTGGCGGTAATCCTGGGTCAACGTGACGGGTTCGTACACCACACGCTTTTCAACCTCGTCATACCGCACCTCGGTGTACCCCGTGGTCGGGAAATCCTTGCGCAGCGGATGACCGCGGAAACCGTAATCCGTCAGAATGCGGCGCAAGTCCGGGTGACCCGAAAACAGAATGCCGAACATGTCGAACACTTCGCGTTCAAACCAGTTTGCACAGGGATGCACATCGGTGATTGACGGCACCAGGTCTTCTTCGCGCGCGGCCACACGAATGCGGATGCGGTGGTTCTGGTACATCGACAGGAAATGATACACCACATCAAAGCGCGGCTCGCGCTCTGGGTAATCCACCGCTGTGATGTCGATCAGCGACGAAAACCGGCAGGTCTTGTCGGCCTTCAAAAACTCGATGAACCCGGGCAACGCGGTCAGCGGGGCTGTCACGGTCAGCTCGCCAAAGGCGACCTCCCA
>DFBF01000145.1:7755-12371 GCA_002367285.1 Rhodobacteraceae bacterium UBA3087
TCACAGCCCCGCACAACACTATAGGAATAGTGGTAATATCCGCCACCGTTGGCACAGCTGCCCATCGACACGACGTACCGTGGCTCGGGCATCTGATCATAGACCTTGCGCAGCGCCGGGGCCATCTTGTTGGTCAGCGTGCCGGCCACGATCATCAGATCCGACTGACGCGGAGAGGCGCGCGGCGCAGTGCCATAGCGTTCCAGGTCATACCGGGGCATGGAAGAATGCATCATTTCAATCGCACAACAGGCCAGACCAAAGGTCATCCAGTGCAGCGACCCGGTGCGGGCCCAGTTGATGATGTCATCCGTCGTGGTCAGCAAAAAGCCCTTGTCGGCCAGCTGATCGTTCAGCATGCGCGTCGCGTGTTCGCGATCCCCGCCTGCCGTGTTCGCTCCGGTCATCACTCCCATTCGAGCGCTCCCTTCTTCCATTCATAAGCAAAGCCGATGGTCAAAACCGCCAGGAACACCATCATCGACCAGAACCCGACCAACCCGACATCCTTGAAGGCCACGGCCCAAGGGAACAGAAAGGCGATTTCCAGATCGAAAATGATGAACAGGATCGACACCAGATAGAACCGGACATCGAACTTCATCCGCGCGTCGTCAAATGCGTTAAAGCCGCATTCATAGGCGGACAGTTTTTCCGGGTCAGGGTTGCGCACGGCCAGAACAACGGCGGCGAGGATGAAGACAAGACCGAGTACCACGGCCAGTCCAAGGAAAATGATAATGGGGAGGTATTCCCGAAGCAGATCTTCCACGTGTGGCTCCTTTTATGCGGGCGGGCCGCATGTCGTCAGCTTCCAGCGGTTTACCGCCGCAGTGCGGAAGGGTCAACCGAGCGCGTCACGCATTCAGACAATGGAATGTCACGCGATAACAAGGGCGCAACATGCTATGTATACCATTGCTTACAAACAATAAACTACCAGATTTCCGCGCCTTTTCTTCCGAAAATCAGACCCCGTTTTCCGAAAATCAAACCCCGAATTTTCGCAGAAAAATCAAAACCCCCGCCGATTTTCACCGACGGGGGCTTGAATTCCCCAAGGGACTCACCTGTTCCGGTGCTCAGCCCACCCAGGCGGGCTTGCGTTTGTCAAAAAAGGCTCCGATCCCCTCCTGGGCCTCGGGGCTTTCCCAACGCGCCACAAGGCCGGCGATGGTTTCGTCAATGATCTGTTCGGTGATCGCCATTCCCAGGCGGCGGGTAAACCGTTTTGCCTCGGCCACGGCACCGGGGGCACAGGTCAGATAGGGTTTCACTTCTGCCTCGACCGCCTCGTCCAGGTCCTCTGCGGCCACGGCTTTGGCCAACAGGCCCAGGGTCACGGCCTCATCGGCACCAAAAATGCGCGCCGACATGAAGACGCGGCGCGCCATCGCTTCGCCCAGTCGGGCCAACACATAGGGGCCGATGGTTGCCGGGATCAGACCCAGCCGGGTTTCGGTCAACCCGAACCTCGCGCCGTCCACCCCGATTGCCACGTCACAGACACAGGCCATGCCGACACCGCCGCCAAAGGCCTGACCCTGCACCCGCCCGACCAAGGGTTTTGGCAGTTCATTCAAGGCGTTCAGCATCATCGCCAGCTTCTTGGCCTCGACAAATCGCGTCTGGGCATCCGCCGCCATCTGGTCCTGCATCCAGCGCAGATCACCACCGGCACAAAAGCTTTTGCCAGCACCGGTCAGGATAACAACCCGCACGGCGTCATCCGCCCCCAGACGCTCGGCCGCCAAGGTCAGCTCTTCAATCATCTGTGCGCTCAGCGCATTGTGTTTGGCTTCCCGGTCCAGGGTCAGGGTCGCGACCCCGCGCCCGTCCAGTTCGATATCAATGGTCTGATACATTCAGCCCTGCGCCCGCATCTGGCGTGCCATTTCGGCGGCCCTTTCAATCACATCCCGATCCAACCCGGTCCTGTATCCCAACGCGATCACACGGTCATGCACGGCCTCGGTCGCCACATTCCCGGCCGCACCCGGCGCATAAGGGCATCCGCCCAACCCGCCCACCGCAGCGTCAAACACCCGCAAGCCTTTGCCCAGGGACGTTTCGATATTGGCCAGTGCCCGGCCCGAGGTGTCATGATAATGACCGGCAAACATGGTAGGCCCTGCGACCTCCAGAACCGCATCCAACATGCGTGCGATGCTGTCAGGCGTTGCCTGCCCAATCGTGTCGCCCAGGCTGATTTCGTAACAGCCCATGGCGATCAATTTTTCGGCCACCTCGGCCACCTTGTCCGGTGCGGTTTCCCCATCATAAGGGCAGTCGGTGACACAGGAGACGTATCCGCGCACTTTCATATTTGCCGCTTTTGCAGCCTCAGCTACCGGCTGAAACCGCTCCAGACTTTCACTTATCGAACAATTGATATTCGCCTGGCTGAAACCCTCACTGGCCGATCCAAAGATTGCAATCTCATCGGCCTGTGCGGCAACCGCGCCTTCAAAGCCCCGCATATTCGGGGTCAGGGCGGCATAAGACACGCCGTCCGCCCGTGTGATCCCGGCCAGCACATCGGCACTGTCGCCCATCTGCGGCACCCACTTAGGACTGACGAAACTTGCCACCTCAATCCGTTTGAACCCGGCCCCAGACAACAGATCGACCAACGCGACCTTTTCCGCCGTCGGGATCAGGCGTTTTTCGTTTTGCAGCCCGTCACGCGGGCCGACTTCGAAAATCTCGACATATTCAGACATCAGGCGCCTCATAAAAGTCTTGCGTATAGATCGCGACGCCACCGTCCCGCTTCATTGCACGCGCGAATGCCTCGCGCCGGGCCAAACGGTTGTAATAGGCATCCACCCCGGGCAACAGCCCCACGGGAACGAAATGGCGCGCGATCATCACGCCATATCCGACGTTGGTGTCGACGGCGGAAAACCCGCTGGCCAGCAGGTAATCACGCTGGCTGACCACACGTTCGACCACCTCAAGCACCTTTTCAAGCCGCCGGGCCTCCAGCCGCATCACGGTGGGCGACCGCATCCAGTCCTCGCGCAACACGATATGCTGCTGCGACAGGGTGGCCAGATGCTGGCCAATGGTTTCGGCGAAATGCAGCCATTCCAGAAACTCGGGCCGCTCTGCATGGCCCGGAAGACGCCCCAGATCGGCCTCAGGGTGGGTTTCGACCAGATATTCGGTGATCGCACCGCTTTCGAACAACACGCGCCCGTCGATTTCCAACGCCGGCACACGGCCAGCCGGGGACAGGGCCAGATAGTCAGCCGAGCGCATGGATTTCGAAAAGAAATCCTTCTGCGCGACCTCGAAACTCAAGCCCATTTCTTCCAGCAACCACAGGGTGCGAAAAGACCGCGCCTGAGAGGCATGGTGAAGACGGATCATGCCTCGTCCTCCTCCTCGAGCCGCACCAGTGGCGCGCCCGCTTCGACCTGATCGCCCGCGCTGACCAGAACCTCGGCCACCACACCATCGCGCGCGGCCTCAAGCGAATGTTCCATTTTCATGGCTTCCAGAACCGCCAAACGGTCGCCCTGGGTCACGGTCTGGCCTACCTGGGCAAAGACGGCTTTCACCAGCCCGGGCATCGGGGCTTCGACCACGCCCGCGCCCATGCCCGCGCCTGCGTCGACGTCCAACGGATCGGCGGCGTGGAATTCCAACCCGGCCTGGGCAAAGACGGTGATGACATTGCCCGCGACCGCCACGGCGGGGGCGCGGTCGCCATCCAATTCCCATTGGCCGTTCAGGCACAGGGCCCCGACCTCGGTGCCATCGACGATGACCACGTGGTCCCCTGCCCCGCGTGTTTTCACAATGGCATCAAAGGCTTCGTCCGCAAAGCTGAGCGTCACATACCGGTTCGGTGCCGTCCACAAGTGAAAGCCCGAGCCTACATCGTCCAGCAAGCCCAGCGCAGCCAAAGCGGCCAGCGCCTTGTCTTGCACACACGGTCCAGCCTCGGCGGTCAGCGCGTCCAGATCGCGTTCGATCAGGCCCGTATCCACGTCACCCTTGGAAAATCCGGCATGGCGTGTCAGCGCGCCCAGAAAGCCCAGGTTGGTGACAGAACCGGCCACTTGCGTGTGCTCCAAAGCCGATGACATGCGCTGCAACGCTGCCGCGCGCGTCGCCGCATGCACGGTGATTTTCGCAATCATCGGGTCATAGAACGGGCTGATTGTGTCGCCCGCGCGCACACCGCTGTCGGACCGCACGCCCGCCGGGAATTGCAGATGCGTCAGCGTGCCGGTGGCGGGCAGGAACCCCTTGGGCACGTCTTCGGCGTACAGGCGGGCCTCGAATGCATGGCCGTTGATCGACAGCTCATGCTGCTGTTTCGGCAGACCTTCGCCGCTGGCCACGCGCAGTTGCCATTCGACCAGATCGACGCCGGTGATTTCTTCGGTCACGGGGTGTTCCACCTGAAGACGCGTGTTCATTTCCATGAACCAGAACCCGTCGGGGCGCAGCCCGTTGGCGCCATCGACGATGAATTCCNNAATTCCACCGTGCCCGCGCCTTTGTATCCGATCGCCTCGGCGGCTTTTACACCGGCACTGCCCATGGCCTCGCGCAGCTCAGCGGTCATATCCGGCGCGGGCGCTTCTTCGATCACCTTCTGG
>DFBF01000258.1:0-1742 GCA_002367285.1 Rhodobacteraceae bacterium UBA3087
GAAACGCAGGTGATGGTGATGGATCTGGCCGGCTTTGCCATATCGGCAGGGTCGGCGTGTTCCAGCGGCAAAGTGAAACCCAGTGGGGTGCTGCGAGCCATGGGGTTCGACGAGGAACAGGCGGCATGTGCTGTGCGTGTCTCGTTGGGCCCCACAACAACGGAAGACGAGGTGATGCGCTTTTGCGAGGCGTGGATCCGAGAACATGACAGGTTCCGCGCACGCGGATGAAAGGGCAACATGGCCGGTATGGATGACGTGATCGTCAAGGACGGGGTCGAGGAAGAAACGGTTGAGGCCGTGAAATCCCTGGCAGGCAAATACAAATACGGCTGGGAAACCGAAATCGAGATGGAATACGCCCCAAAAGGCGTGAACCCCGATATCGTGCGGCTGATTTCCGACAAGAACGAAGAACCCGACTGGATGACCGACTGGCGTCTTGAGGCGTTTTCGCGTTGGGAAAAGCTGACGGAACCGTCCTGGGCCCTGCTGAATTACCCGGAAATCGATTTCCAGGATCAGTATTATTATGCCCGCCCCAAGTCGATGGAAAAGAAGCCCGAGTCACTTGAAGATGTTGACCCCAAGCTGTTGGCAACATACGAAAAACTTGGCATTCCGCTGAAGGAACAAATGATCCTTGCCGGGGTCGAAGGCGCCGAAGATATGCCCGCCGAAGGGCGCAAGGTTGCCGTGGATGCGGTGTTTGATTCCGTGTCCGTCGGCACCACCTTTCAGGCCGAGCTGAAGAAAGCCGGCGTGATCTTCTGTTCGATTTCCGAAGCGATCCGTGAACATCCTGAGCTGGTCAAGAAATACCTGGGTACGGTCGTGCCCGCGTCCGACAACTACTATGCAACGCTGAATTCGGCGGTATTTTCGGACGGCTCGTTTGTCTATATCCCGCCCGGTGTGCGCTGCCCGATGGAGCTGAGCACCTATTTCCGTATCAACGCGGAAAACACCGGCCAGTTCGAACGCACGCTGATCATCGCCGACAAGGGCAGCTATGTCTCGTATCTGGAAGGCTGCACGGCACCGCAACGCGACGTGGCCCAGCTGCACGCCGCCGTGGTCGAAATCATCATCGAAGAAGACGCCGAGGTGAAGTATTCCACCGTTCAGAACTGGTATCCCGGTGATGAAAACGGCGTTGGCGGCATCTATAACTTCGTGACGAAACGCGCCGATTGCCGCGGTGATCGGTCGAAAGTCATGTGGACCCAGGTCGAAACCGGCTCTGCGGTCACCTGGAAATACCCCAGCTGTATCCTGCGCGGCGCCGAAAGCCAGGGCGAGTTCTATTCGATCGCCATCACGAACAATTACCAGCAGGCGGATACCGGCACCAAGATGATCCACCTGGGGCGCGACACAAAATCGCGCATCGTGTCGAAAGGGATTTCGGCAGGCAAGGCGCAGAACACCTATCGTGGTCTGGTGTCGATGCACCCCAAGGCGAAAAACTCGCGCAACTATACCCAGTGCGACAGCCTGTTGATTGGCGACAAATGTGGGGCCCACACGGTGCCTTACATCGAGGTCAAGAACAACTCGTCACGGGTGGAACACGAGGCGACGACATCGAAGGTGGATGACGAACAGATGTTTTATTGTCGCCAGCGCGGCATGGACGAAGAAGAGGCCGTGGCCCTGATCGTCAACGGCTTTGCCAAGGAAGTGCTGCAAGCGCTGCCGATGGAGTTTGCCATGGAAGCGCAGCAGTTGGTTGCGATTTC
>DFBF01000258.1:1859-3979 GCA_002367285.1 Rhodobacteraceae bacterium UBA3087
CAACGCCTGAAAAGAGAATGTGGAACCATCAATGAAACAACGCAGCAAATTCTGGGACAGTTTTGAGGCTGTAACACCCTTTGTGTTTCCGGTGCTGGGCGGCTTTGCAGGGGTGATTTTCGTCAATCTCAACCCGCGCGCGTTGCTGAACCCGATGATCTGGATCCCGCTGGGGATTTTTCTGGGCTGGGCGGTCTCGCGCGGCGTTTTGAAACTCATGGACCGGATGCGCTAGCATCCTGAAAAGGCTTGAAAGCATGATCATCACCACAACCCCGTCCGTCGAAGGCCATCCCATCGCGCAATACCACGGCATTGTCGTGGGCGAGGCCATTCTGGGCGCCAACGTCTTTCGCGATGTGTTCGCCGCGATCACCGATATCGTCGGGGGCCGCTCTGGCGCCTATGAACAGGAGCTGGGCAAGGCACGCGACATTGCGTTGCAGGAACTGTCAGACCGGGCCGCTGCAAAGGGCGCGAATGCTGTCGTTGGCGTCGATCTGGACTATGAGGTCATCAACAACATGCTGATGGTCTCGGCCTCTGGCACCGCTGTGACGGTGGGCTGATCCAATGATCCGCCGAACACCCACATTTGAGGAGCGCTGACACCCGTGTCCGAACCGCTGAGCCTGTTCTGGTGGAAAGGTGCCCCGAATTTCGGGGACGATCTGTCGCGCGCGATCGTGGGCCACGTGTCCGGGCGCGATGTCGCCTGGGCGGACAAGCAACAGGCGGATATGGTCGCGATTGGCTCAATCCTTCAGGGCGTGCGCAACCAGATCCGAAACGGTGCCCCACGGGCACATGCCTTGCGGGTCTGGGGCACGGGCCTCATGCACCCCGTTGCAGCTGATTTCCTGGGGGAATTGCGTGTCCACCTTCTGCGCGGGCCGATTACCGCCAGCCTTTTGGGGATCGAGGCGCGCAGCTTTGGCGATCCGGGCCTGTTGGCTGCCGAAACCTTCGGCCCGGTGGCGCAACAGGACTACATCGCCCTGGTGCCCCATATCAGCCAGATTGATGACCCGATGGTCGCCGAGATCGTGGCCGCCGATCCTGCCCTGCGGCTGGTCGATCCGCGCCGGACCGCAGATGAGGTCTGCGCCGAAATCGCGGCTGCTGCCCATGTGATTTCCTCCAGCCTGCATGGGTTGGTGGTTGCCGACAGCTATGGTGTTGCCAACACCTGGCTTGACCCCGCAGGCATCCACGCGATGTCCGCGCTGAAATTCTATGACTATGCGGCCGGCATCCAGCGCCCCTTGGCGTCGCCGGTCCACCTGGGGGACGTGCCTGCGCTTCTCCCCCGCCTGAAAGATACGAATATCACTTATGCCGACGGGATCGCCGCCGGGAAAGAGGCCCTGATGGCCCATTTCCCAGTCAGCCTGCGCCCCCGGTCGCCTCTGCCAGTTGAAAGGGCAAACTATGCTTAAGATCAATGACTTGAAGGTCAAACTTGAAGATGAGGACAAGCAGATCCTCAAAGGTGTGAACCTGGAAGTGCCCGCTGGCAAAGTGCACGCGATCATGGGGCCGAACGGGTCGGGAAAATCGACGCTGTCTTATGTGCTGTCGGGCCGTGATGGCTATGAGGTGACCGGCGGCACGGCAACGCTTGACGGCGAAGACCTGTTGGCGCTGGAGGCCGAAGAACGCGCCGCAGCTGGCCTGTTCCTGGCCTTTCAATACCCGGTCGAAATTCCCGGGGTTGGCAATATGACCTTCCTGCGCACCGCCGTGAACGCCCAACGCAAAGCCCGTGGCGAAGACGAGATGTCGGCGACCGAGTTCCTGAAGGTGATCCGGGCCAAGGCCAAGACGCTGAAGATCGACGCCGACATGCTGAAGCGCCCTGTCAACGTGGGCTTTTCAGGCGGTGAAAAGAAGCGCAACGAGATCCTGCAAATGGCGATGCTGGAGCCAAAGATGTGCATCCTGGATGAAACTGATTCCGGCCTGGACGTGGACGCGATGAAACTGGTGTCCGAAGGTGTGAACGCGCTGCGTAGCGAAGGCCGATCCTTCTTGGTTATCACGCATTATCAACGGCTTCTGGATCATATCAAACCTGATGTTGTGCATATCATGGCCGCCGGTCGGATCGTGAAAACGGG
>DFBF01000210.1:0-493 GCA_002367285.1 Rhodobacteraceae bacterium UBA3087
TGCCCGCGCCCCGGACCTGCGCGATACTTGGGGCGACACACGGGCGAAAGTCCACGCCATCACCGCCGCGCGTGGGGTGCCTGGCGACGGGGTCGTGGTGATTGGCGACACCGGGCTGGAACGCGAATGGGCTGATGCGGGGCGTTTGGCTGGGTTCCTGCCCTCGACATCCGTGTTCGACATCTGAGGTGAGGGTGTCCCGCGATCCTCTGGCTTTGAGCACGGGGCGGCTGGATGCAACAATCGGGCATTTCCTGGTGACGTGATATCGGGGCTTTCCGGACATTCCTGTTTTCGCATATGATGGTGCGAACAGGTTAAGGAGAACCCCATGTCACTGATCAAACCCACCCGCCGCGATCTTTTGCGTCTGGCCGCCGTTGCGCCGGCTTTTGCCATGCCAGCCGCCGCCCGTGCCGCCGTGCTGAGCGCACCTGGCGCCAGCAACCCGGCGCATTTCCGGTTTGATCTGGGGGCGGCCAAGGTGACGATC
>DFBF01000210.1:539-5514 GCA_002367285.1 Rhodobacteraceae bacterium UBA3087
TTGCCTTTCTGGCGGCGCATTATCAGGACGCTGAGGTGGGTTATAGCCACACCAACCACCTGTATGTCGAGCTGGGCGAGGCCAAGGTTCTGGTCGATGTCGGATCGGGCAGCCGGTTTGCCGACACGGCTGGCCGGTTGATGGCGAACCTCGACGCCGCCGGGATTGATCCGGCGGGTATCACCCATGTGGTCATCACCCACGCGCATCCCGACCATATTTGGGGCATCCGCGATGACTTTGATGAACCGATCTTGCCAGACGCCGAATATGTCATCGGTGCGCAGGAATATGACTGGTGGATGCAGGACGGTCTGGTCGACCGGGTTAACCCAGCGGAACAGCAGATGGTCGTGGGGGCGGTGAATTCGCTGGCCGCGGACGGTCTGGAATGGACCATGGCGGGTGAGGGGCACGAGGTCGCGCCGGGCATCCGTCTGGTTGCCACACCGGGCCATACGCCAGGCCATATGTCGGTGATGGTGGAAAGCGATGGCCAAGCGCTGATCGCGCTGGGGGACGCGATGAGCAGCACCTGGCTGAACTTTGCCCATCCCGAGTGGTTCAATGGCTTTGACCATGATGGCGATCTGACCGTGAAAACGCGGCTGCGCCTGATGGATATGGTGGCGACAGATCGCATTGCGGTGCTGGGCTATCATTTCCCGTTCCCCGGTGTGGGCCATGTGATGCGGCGCGACGCGGCGTTCGAATTCGTGCCGGCGCTGTGGCAATTCTGAACGGGCGTGATCCAGCGGAGTGGCTGCGCCACGCTTTATTCTGATTGGCACCCGGCTGTGAGGGTGCGTTTCTGCACGCTGCCCTATCGCTTTGGGCACTGGCATCGCGCGCGCGGCTGCGGTATTGGCCTGTAACGCCAATGGGAGCCTTTCATGCCTGACAGCACCACATACGAAACCCCGGGTCCGGTTGAGGCCAGCCTGGCCGATGCGATCAGCCCGATCGAGGACATCATTGCCGAGGCGGAAGCCGGGCGGATGTATATTCTGGTCGACCACGAGGATCGCGAGAACGAGGGCGATTTTGTTATCCCCGCGCAGGACGCAGATGCGGCGGCGATCAATTTCATGGCGATGTATGGCCGGGGCCTGATCTGCCTGCCGATGCCGTCGGATCGGATTGATGAGCTGGGCCTGTCGATGATGGCGACGTTCAATTCCTCGCGTCACGAGACCGCGTTCACCACCAGCATCGAGGCGCGCGAGGGCGTGACCACCGGGATTTCCGCCGCAGACCGGGCCTTGACTGTGTCCGTGGCGATTGACCCGGAAAACGGTCCTGCCGAGATTGCGACGCCGGGCCATGTGTTCCCGCTGCGCGCCCGTCACGGCGGCGTTTTGGTGCGCGCCGGGCATACCGAGGCTGCGGTGGACATAAGCCGTCTGGCCGGCAAAACCCCTGCGGGTGTCATTTGCGAGATCATGAACGAAGACGGCAGCATGGCGCGTCTGCCCGATCTGGTGAAGGTGGCGCAGGACCATGGGCTGAAGATTGGCACGATTTCAGATCTGATCGCCTATCGCCGTCGCCATGATAATCTGGTGCGTGAAACATCATCGGAAACGGTGCATTCGGAATTTGGCGGCGACTGGCAGATGCGCATTTTCACCGATCAGGTGAATGGCATCGAACATGTGGTGATGATCAAGGGCGACATCACCACGCCTGATCCCGTGCTGGTGCGCACCCACGCGCTCGAGGCCGCGTCTGATCTGTTGGGTCTTGGCCCGAAGCCGGCAGGCGAATTGCACCGCGCGATGGAGATCATTGCCGGTGAGGGCAGGGGCGTTGTCTGCCTGTTCCGCGAGCCGCGCAAGACGTTGCATGCGGATGAGGAAGACGGCCCGCGCACGGTGCGTCAGATCGGGCTGGGCAGCCAGATCCTGTCAACATTGGGCCTGCATGACATGATCCTTCTGACCGACAGCCCGGAAACCCAATATGTGGGGCTGGAGGCTTACGGCCTGAACATCAAGGGCACGCGCCCGATTTACGGAGACTGACATGGCCGGACATGAACAACACCACATCCTGGAGCGCCCCAGCTTTGACAAACCCGTCAAGTTGTTGATCGTCGTCGCGCCTTACTACAAAGACATCGCCGACAACCTGGTCGCAGGCGCCAAGGCCGAGATTGAGGCCGCTGGCGGCACATGGGAGCTGGTCGAGGTGCCCGGCGCATTGGAAGTGCCCACCGCCATTTCCATCGCCGATCGCATGTCGAATTTTGACGGCTATGTCGCGCTTGGCTGTGTCATTCGCGGTGAAACCACCCATTATGATACGGTTTGCAACGACAGTTCGCGCGCCATTCAGATGATGGGGCTGAGCGGCCTTTGCATTGGCAATGGCATCCTGACGGTTGAAAACCGCCGCCAGGCCGAGGTGCGCGCAGATACCAAGGATCAGAATAAAGGTGGCGGAGCGGCCGCTGCGGCCTTGCATCTGATCGCGCTTTCGCGCAAATGGGGCCGCGCCAGCAAGGGTGTCGGGTTCAAGACCCTGCCCGAAACCTATAAGCTGGCGGGCGACATCAAGGATACCCCCAGCGCATGACCCTGTCCGGCAACCAGAAACGTCAGATGAAATCGGCCTCGCGCCTGTTCGCAGTCCAGGCCCTGTTCCAGATGGAGCAGTCCGACCAGACCGTCGACCAGGTGCGCGTGCAATTCGAAGATCACCGGTTTGGTGAACATTTCGACGACTATGACATGGCTGAAGGCGACACCAAGCTGTTTCGCCAGCTGATCGAAAACGCGGTGAACCATCAGGCGGCGATTGACCAGATGACCGACCGCGCCCTGGTGGCGAAATGGCCGATCGCGCGCATCGACCCGACCCTGCGCGCGCTGTTTCGTGCTGCTGGCGCCGAACTGTTGCATTCGTCAAACCCGCCCCGCGTGGTGATCAGCGAATTCGTCGATGTCGCCAAGGCGTTCTTCCCGGAAGGGGACGAGGCAAAGTTTGCCAACGCCGTGATGGATCACATGGCGCGCGAGGCAAAGCCGGACGCGTTTTAAGCCGCCGTCTGCACGAATATGGTCTGTACCTAGCCGAGACGTTAACGCCCTGAGCATCGGTTTCGTGCTGCGCGCCGTTGACCGCAGTGCGATCACGGCCCTGCGGACGCGTATGCTGTCCAGAGATACGGCGGATGGCGGCGCCGGAACAGAGCCCCCCGACGAAGAGCTGCTAGAGGTGTTGCAGACCGGTCCTCGTCTGGACGCCTATCGGGACGGGTGGATTATTCCGGAAACACTGTCTGGCGACGTTTGCCAGAAAGCGTCGCGGCGTCCTACTGAAAGGTAAACTCATAGACCCGGCCTTCGCCACGCGCGCGGATCATGCGCATGCCGGTGTCTCCGATCTGTTCCACGACCATGCAGTCCTCGCCGGTTTGTTCCCCGGCAACGACCAGATCGCGGCAATACAGGTTGTCTTTCCAGCTCCAGATCCCGGTGAAATCCCCCGGCCCGTTGATTGTGCCGGTGACGCGGCCATCGGCGTGGATCACCTGTTTACCGATGCCGAAATCCATGGACCGGTCGATGGCAAAGGCGCGAAAGGCGGCTTCGTCGGTGACCGGCGCGGGGTCGGCGGCCAGGGCCGGTGTGGCGATCAACAGGGTGGCAAGGCAAAGGCGGGGCAGGGACATGGTGGGCTCCGGTTGCATGAGTCGCGCCACCTTGCGGCACGGCGAGGACGGGTGCCCTGACATTGATCAAGTGGCCAGAGATCGGGTGACCCCCCTGCGACCATGCGGCCCTTTTCATTCCTCGCCCATAGGCTAGACTTGCTGAATATGTGATTCCTCAGGAGCGTGTCATGCCCGAACTGGTTCGTCTTTATATCAAGCAAATTTTCATCGGCTTTGGCCTGTCCGCGATCTTTGTCGCCGGGCTGCTGTATACGAATGTGGGCAACCTGTGGCACCTGATTTCGACCTCGGACATAGGGCTGATTGCGGTGGCCATGCTGTTCATGTTCCACGGCGTCGTCTTTGCCGGCGTGCAATTCGCCATCGTCATCATGCGGATGGAAAAGACGGACGACACCCCCAAGGGCGGCACCCGTGCCCCCATCGCCACCACGATCCCCATACGGGTCGAGGCGGTCGCGCCTAAGCGCAAGTAATCCACTGAAATCAGAAGGTTGGGTGTGGCGGAACCGCGCGCATCCGTCGGGGCTGCTAATTCCCGAGGACCTGTATGTACAGGTGGGCGCCAGGTAAGTGGACCACGGTCCAAACAGAGCCAGCTCCCTCGGATTTGCTTAAGGCCACTGGAATTTGACCCCATTGACGAGAAGGGCAGAAACCGCCACAGCCCTAGATAGGGTGTGGCGCCGCCTTGGGCAAGGGGGCAGGTGGAAATGCCGGGGCCATGAGTGTCTGGCAAAGTTGCTGTCGGACATTGCCGGGCTGGATCTGTTGATCTGCGGACGCGGTCAATCCTCTGTCGAAACCTTTTGTGGGGCGCACGATGGGGCGGGCGATGAACGCTGGACGTGCCGTTCTGGCGGGCAGGTGGTTTTATCGACCCAGCATCCGAGGCGCAGCTGAGGCAGGGAAAATCAGCGCTTTGCCCCCCGCCGATCTGGGGCGATTCGACCTGATCGGGACGCGCTTGACATGATGTTCATGAAATGTTCATGATTAGGTCATGCTAAAAACCACCCTTCACCCCTCTCTGCAACCCGGCCAGTTGTTGGCCCGCGGCGTGTGCCGCCACATGCCCGCGCATGGGTTTGTCACGGTCGAAGAATTGGTGCCGACGCGCGGTTTGCGGGTCGATGTCATGGCTTTGGGACCAAAAGGCGAGATTTGGGTGATTGAATGCAAATCCTCGCGGGCCGATTTTATCTCGGATCAGAAATGGCGGGGCTATCTGGACTGGTGCGATCGGTATTTCTGGGCGGTGGACGCGGATTTTCCCTGCGACTTGCTGCCGGAGGG
>DFBF01000210.1:5529-6620 GCA_002367285.1 Rhodobacteraceae bacterium UBA3087
TCGCCCAGCACGCCGCCCGCAGGCTGCATGCGCTGCGCGATCCCGGGGTCAGCGCTCTGATCGGGACCACTGAAACGAAAGGACCACCATGATGATCAAGTATTATGACCCGGACGGCGATTGGTGTTATCGCGCGTTGCACACTGCGCATGCGGTGTTTCACAATGCCGAAGGCAAGCTGATCGCGCGGGCGGAAAACCCGATGGATCAGCGCTTTATGAATTCGATATCACGGGATTCGAACTGATTGGCCCAGGAGCTGTGCACACCTGAGCCAGAGCTGCCTATTTCGCAGCGACCGCGCGGGCCTGTTCGGCTGCAGCGCGGATTTCTTCGGCGATGTCTTCGGCCTCTTCGGGATCGAAATCCATCGGCAGGTCAATTCCGGCACCTTCTATATACAAGCGCACCATGCCCTGGTCGGTCGGTCCGATTTGCAGGTTCGCGGTGATTTCGCTCTCGCTGTTGATGCCCATTGCGGCCTCCTTTTGCGTTGAACACTCGGTTACTTGGCTTCAGTGCATTTTTCAAGGCCAAGCCTCTTGCAAAGCCCGGCGGGGGGGGGTAAATGCAGCGCCAGTGCCGACATAGCTCAGTAGGTTAGAGCGCTTGATTGTGGATCAAGAGGTCCCCCGTTCGAGCCGGGGTGTCGGTACCATTTGTTTTCTTGAATAATTGCAGATCCTTATAGGCATTGCTGCGCCTAATGATGAGCTTGATATTGACAGGCTTGTTCGAGTTTGCGGACATTCGGTCAGAAAACCATCCAAATCACGAACCGAAACCACTATGTCCAATAGAATCCTAAAAGTTCGCCTACTGACATAAAGTCGGCTTGTCATTCGTGAAACGTCGTACTCCACTCCTAAGCCTACATTCTCGCACTATCCAGTGTTGTTGATTGTCACAGATTCGGAAACCCGTCATCATTCCGGCAACACAAATGTTTTCTTAAGACCGGTATTCGGTATCAGGTTCGGCCTGTTTCGTCACCTGCTTGAGCGTCTTTCTTTCGGAACGATTGTCCGTCGAGTTCGAGGCGGTATGCGTTGTGAACCAGCCGGTCGAGGATGGCGTCTGCGAAGGTCGGT
>DFBF01000204.1:0-7962 GCA_002367285.1 Rhodobacteraceae bacterium UBA3087
GAGCTGTTTCAGGCCCGGATGCGAGACAGCAGCGCGGTGGTGGTGACCCACAGCATGGACCTGGTCAACCGCATCTGTGATCAGGTGGCAGTTCTGGAGCAGGGGCATCTGACCTTCTATGACAACGTCGAAGAAGGGCTTGAGGCGCATAAAGCAAATCTGCTGTGAGCGGGTGCTTGCCGCATCGCAACCCACGCCGTAATGTGACCCAGCCTGCGCGGGGTCGCCGCGACCGAATCCATGGGGGGATACCGTGTTCAGGGCCATCGCTGCCGTTCTGGCCATTCTGACGCTGAGCGCGTGCAACCTGCCGCGCGGGGCGGCTGTGCAATCCGAAGTGCTGTCGGCCGATCCCGATCAAGCCGCCGGTTTTGCCGTCTATCATGTCACCCGCGATTTTCTGCCTTTGGCGGGAAAGTGGCCAACAACCGGGGCCACGAACGGGTCGCATGGCTGGATCGGTCATTCCCCCGCGCCTGCCGAGGCCCTGATCCAGCCGCTGGACGTTCTGGATATCGTGATCTGGGACAGCGAAGAGACGTCGCTGTTGACCACGCCATCGCAAAAGATGGTCGATATGAAGGACATGCAAGTGTCCGCCGGGGGCACTATTTTCCTGCCATTCGTGTCGTCGGTGCAGGTGGCCGGGCTGTCGCGCACCCAGGCCCGTGCCCGTATTCAGCGCAAGATGGAAGAGATCATGCCATCGGCCCAGGTGCAACTGACCGTGAAGCCCGGCGCGCGCATGTCTGTCGATGTGGTGGATGGCGTTGCCAAGCCGGGCAGCTATCCGATGCATGATACGCATTTCACCGTGTTGAATGCGCTGGCGGTGGCTGGCGGCGCCTCCTCGCGGATCGACAATGCTCAGGTGCGTCTGGTGCGCAATGGGCGCAGCTATGTGACCTCGCTGGATCGTCTGTATCGTGACCCGGCGCGTGACACGGTGCTGCGCGGTGGCGACAAGTTGATCGTCGAAAAAGACCCGCGTTACTTCCGGTCGCTGGGGGCGGCATCGAAAGAAACCATCGTGGCCTTTCCCAAGGATGAGGTGACCGCGCTGGATGCGATGTCGCTGATCGGCGGGCTGTCGGATACGCGGGCTGACCCCAAGGGCATTCTGATCCTGCGCCAATATCCCATTGGCGCGGTGCGTGACGGTATCGCGGGGCCGGGGCATGAACGCAGTGTTTTCGTGATTGACCTGACCAGTGCGGACGGCCTGTTTTCGGCCGACCAATTTGCGATCAACTCACAGGACACTGTGTTGGTGACCGAAAGCCCGATCAACAATACCGCGGCGATATTGGGCCTGATCGGCAAGGTGGTCGGGGTCACGGACAACCTGATTGATGTGCGCGACGCAGCCCTGTCGAATTAACCCCACCGCCGCGACGGTGCTATTGCCCCAGGTGCCGTTTCCCGCGTGATTTCGCCAAAGCGATCTGGCGCTGTCGTTCGCGAAACCGTTCCCGCCGGGCGTCATCAAATTCGTCGATGCACTGGTGACAGCTGACGCCTTCTTCAAAGGCGGCGCGGGTCTTGTCGGCCGGCAGGATCGGGCGGCGGCAGGCGTGGCACATTTCATGCGGTCCTTCGACCAACCCGTGGCCAACCGACACCCGCCCGTCAAAGACGAAACATTCGCCAGTCCAGCTGCTGTCTTCGGCGGGGATCTGTTCCAGGTACTCCAGGATGCCACCCTTGAGGTGAAAGACGTCCTCGACCCCTTCGCCAAGCAGATAGTTCGTTGATTTTTCGCAACGAATGCCGCCGGTACAGAACATGGCGACACGTTTGTTGTGAAACCGGTCCTTGTTTTCCTGCCACCAGGTGGGAAATTCGCGAAACGATGCCGTATGCGGGTCGATGGCACCGTCAAAAGTGCCAATCGCGACTTCATAGTCATTGCGGGTGTCGATCAGCACAACGTCATCTTGTGCGATCAGATCGTTCCAGTCCTGCGGTTCAATGTAATGTCCAACCTTGGCCTTGGGGTCGACGTCCGGCACGCCCATGGTGACGATTTCGCGCTTCAGGCGGACCTTCATCTTGCCAAAAGGCTGATCAGCTGCGGTCGCCTCTTTCCAATGCAGATCATCACAGCCGGGCAGGGTGCGGATATGTGCGATCACGGCGTCAATGCCCGCGCGCGGCCCGGCAATGGTGCCGTTGATGCCTTCGCGGGCCAGCAACAGCGACCCTGTCACGCCCTGCTGGATGGCAAGGTCATACAGCGGGTCACGAATGGCTGATGGATCATCGAACCGGGTGAAGTGATAGAGCGCGGCGATTGTATACATGCGCGTTGGCATACGCCCCGGCCGCAGGCGGATCAAGGGGCGGGGTGTGCCACACGGTCTTGCACCTCGGCAACCAGGTCGTCAAAAGCTGCGCCGTTGTTCAACCCGTTCTTTGGGATGACCAGCTTTCTGTCCAGGTCCCGCAGCGCCATGGTTGTCTGGCCCGAGACGCTCTTGACCGCGACATCTGTGATATCCGTCCAAGCCAGACGTATGACCGTACGTGACACCGCGCTGCGCGGCGCTTCGATCCCGTCACCATCCAGTCGGATTAACCGGCAGTCATCGCGCGACCGCAGCGCGGCCAAAACGCCCGCTGCGACAAAGCCAACACAGAGGGCGGTCATGATCCACAGAACCGTGGGGGCCGAGGCCTGCGAAAATGTGCCAAGCCCGCGAATGCGCACCGGTCCATCCACGTTCATCGCCGAGTTTGCGATGACACCCGTGCACAGGCCAAAGAACACGACGATGGCCAGGATCATCCCCACACGGGCGCGATAGCTGTATGTTTTGACTTCCATCCCAGCATATTGACGGGCCTGCGGGTGAGGTCAACCGCTTGACCCATCCGCACGCGCCCCGTACGCCTGTGGGCAACCAAGGAGGCATGCATGCGTGACGCAACCCAAGCCCTGATCGTGATCGACATTCAGAACGACTTTTGCCCCGGCGGCACACTGGCCGTGTCTGATGGCGACGCGATCATCCCCGGTGTGAATGCGCTGTTGGCGGATTTCCCCGTACGTGTGTTCACCCAGGACTGGCACCCGGCGGGGCATTCGTCGTTTGCGTCGTCCCACGATGGGCTGGACCCGTTTCAGGAGGCAGAGATGCCCTATGGGCCGCAAGTTCTGTGGCCTGATCATTGTGTGCAGGGCAGCAGGGGCGCGGCGTTCCATGATGACCTGCAAACCGACTCCGCCGATCTGATGATCCGCAAAGGGTTCCGCCCCCACATCGACAGCTATTCCGCGTTCTTCGAAAATGATCGGACCACGCCAACGGGGCTTGAAGGCTATTTGCGCAATCGCGGGGTCGCGGCCCTGACCCTGGTCGGCCTGGCCACCGATTTCTGTGTTGCCTATTCGGCCATAGATGGCGCGCGATTGGGCTTTGATGTGATCGTGCGCACGGACCTGTGCCGGGCGATTGATCTGGGTGGTTCGTTGGCGGCGGCACGCGCTGACATGGGCGCGGCTGGCGTCGTTTTGGTCTGACCCTACACAACCGTCAAAACATGCTGTAACCAAGGTCGGAACAAAGGAATTCGCCCATGGTCGATATCGCCACCCGCGTCTATAATCACCACTGGAAGATCGACCCGATCGTCCGGTCGTTGATTGATACGGATTTTTACAAGCTGCTGATGTGTCAGTCGGTGTTTCGCAACAAGCCCGACACGGTGGTCAGGTTTTCCCTGATCAACCGCACGACATCAGTGCCTTTGGCCGAACTGATCGACGAAGGTGAGCTGCGCGAGCAGTTGGACCACATCCGATCCTTGTCGCTGTCACGCGGCGAAAGCACCTGGCTGCGTGGCAACACGTTTTATGGCAAACGCCAGATGTTCCGCTCGGATTTCATGGAGTGGTTCGAAAACCTGCGCCTGCCGGAATATCACCTGGAACGCGTCGGCGATCAGTATGAGCTGACGTTCGAAGGCAGCTGGCCCGAGGTCATGCTGTGGGAAATCTCGGCCCTGTCGGTGTTGATGGAGCTGCGCTCCCGCGCGGTTCTGCGCGACATGGGCAAGTTTGAACTTCAGGTGCTGTATGCCCGCGCCATGACCAAACTGTGGGAAAAGATCGACACGCTGCGTGGTGTGGACAAGCTGCGTATTGCCGATTTCGGCACGCGGCGGCGTCATTCGTTCCTGTGGCAGGACTGGTGCGTGCAGGCGATGATGGAAGGGCTGGGTGAGAAGTTCGTCGGCACCTCGAACTGCAAGATCGCCATGAAGCGCGACATCGAAGCAATCGGCACCAACGCCCATGAATTGCCCATGGTCTATGCCGCGCTGGCGGATGGCGACGATGCCCTGCGCAACGCGCCCTATGACGTGCTGAACGACTGGCAGGTCGAACATGACGGCAACCTGCGCATCATACTGCCGGATACTTATGGCACCAAGGGTTTTCTGGACAATGCGCCCGACTGGCTGGCCGGCTGGACCGGCATTCGCGTCGACAGCGGTGACCCTGCCGAAGGGGCTGAGATCGCAATCCGCTGGTGGCAGGATCGCGGCGAAGACCCACGTGAAAAGATGGTGATCTTTTCCGACGGGCTGGACGTGGACAAGATCGTCGAGCTGCAATCGCAGTTCGCGGGCCGGGTGAAACCCAGTTTCGGCTGGGGCACTTTGCTGACCAATGACTTCCGTGGGCTGGTGCCCGGGGACCGTCTGGCGCCGTTCTCGTTGGTTTGCAAAGCGGTGTCTGCAAACGGTCGGCCAACTGTGAAACTGTCGGACAACCCGAACAAGGCCATGGGCCCAGCGGATGAGATCGCGCGTTACAAGCGTGTGTTTGACGTCGGTGTACAGCCCGAGATCGACGTGATTGTCTAAGCCGAGGACAGGAATTGTTTCGCGGCTGTGACGGCCTTGCCAGTGTAAGCCCGCAGTGCATCGCCATCGTGAGCGTATCGCGGCACAGCCCATCCCATGGACGCAAAGCGGCGGATCATCAGGAACATGTCTAGCAGGTCTTCGGCCTGTTGTGGCAGGTCGCGCAATTCGCGATATCCCGCAAGCGCTGCGGCGCGGATGGCTGGGTACTCCGGCTCCTCTTCGTTTTGGGTCATCATCACGGCCAGGTCATACAGGCGAAAGCCAAAGCCCGCGTCGTCAAAGTCGATCAGCGTGACCACGCCATCCTTGACGAACACGTTTTCGCGCAGCACATCGGCGTGGATCAGACCCATGTCGGCACCGTTTTGCGCAAACGCCAGCGCTTGGTCATGGGCCACAGCGCGGGCGCGGTTGATCAGGGCGCGGTCTTCGGCGCTCAGCACGGGGTTTTCCCAGAAATGCCCCCAGAACGGGTCAGGCCCCAGCAAACCTGCAACGTCCCAGGCATGGCGGGTGAAGCCGTCAGGCAGATCCATCGCGTCGGTCAGGTTGTGCATCTGGGCGACTTCGCGCCCGACGTTGCGATACAGTGTGACCTGTTCAGCCGGGGTGCCCTCCAGCGCCACGCCGCTTTCACCAATCGGGGCGCCATCGACCCAGCTGACCACAGTCGCCAAACGGCCCGTGGACAGGGTGACGACGGTGTCGCCGCCCGACGTGGACACGGGCGCGGGCACGGACATGCCCGCGTCGGACAGCGCCCCCATCCAGGTCAACTCGGACCGGATCGCCGCTTTGCTCTGATACCCCGGACGGTGCAGACGCAGGGCGGCACGGGTGGCGCCAATGCGGATCTCATGCACCACGTTCTCGCGTTCCTTGATCATGCGCATATCGCGCGCGCCCCAGGCACGCAGGGCCTCTTTCAACTCGGTCATACGGGCATCGCCGCCAGCGCGTCCTGTACGGTGTCGACCAACAGGTCCGCCTGTTCGCGGCTGAAACACATCGGCGGGCGGATCTTCAGCATGTGATAATCGCGCCCCATCGAATGGGCCAGAACGCCACGCTGGCGCATCTGTTCGACCAGTTCTTTTGTGAAATCCGTTGCCGGGGTCAGGTCCGTATCCCGCGCGAATTCGATGCCGATAAACATGCCCGCGCCGCGCACATCGGCGATCATCGGGTGTTTCAGCTCGGCCAGGCGTTGCAGCGCATAGGTGCCAACATCATGGGCGTTTTGCATCAACCCTTCGTCTTCGATCACATCCATCACGGCCATGGCGGCGGCGGCCGATACAGGATTGCCGCCGAAAGTGTTGAAGTATCCAAAGACATTGCGAAAGGCGGCCAACACGTCAGGCCGCGCCACGACGGCGGCGACCGGGTGGCCGTTGCCCATGGGTTTACCCATGGTGACGATGTCTGGCGCCAGCCCGATGCGGTCATGGCCCCAGAAATCGGCGCCCGTGCGACCAAAGCCCGGTTGGACTTCGTCTGCGATGATCACACCGCCCGCGTCACGCACCAGTTTGGCGACCGCGTCCAGCGTGCCCCGCTCCAACATCGGCACGCCTTCGTTGGCAAAGAACGGGTCCAGGATCAGACCGGCAAAGCCATGGCCCTCGGCCTCCAGCGCGGCGATTGCATCGGCAACATGGGCGGCAAAGGCCTGTCCCTGCGCAGCCAGCGACCCGCCCAGCGGGCGCAGCTGATCCGGGCTGGGCACCTTTTTCACGTATCCAACCGGCCCACCAATCGGTGTTCTTTTCGAAGACAGATGCGACACAAGATCGGTGTTGCCATGATAGGTGTTGTCGGTGCCGATGATGCCCATCTTGCCGGTCACGGCGCGCGCCATGCGCAGGGCGATGTCATTGGCTTCGGACCCTGTGCAGACCATGATCGCCGAACTCAGATCGTGGCCCATGGTGGCGGTCAGGCGTTCGACATAATCCAGAATACCGTTATGCAGATACCGCGTGTGGGTGTTCAGCGTCCGGGCCTGTTTCGTAATCGCCTCGACCACGTGCGGGTGGCAGTGCCCCACATGCGCGACGTTGTTGTAACAGTCCAGATACCGCCGCCCGTCGGCGTCCCAGACCCAGGCGCCTTCGCCGCGAACCAGATGCACAGGGTCGCGATAAAAGGTGGTCATGTTTGGCCCCAACAGCCGCTCGCGTCGCGCCATAAGCGCCTGTTTGTCTGACATGCTCAATCCTCCTGAACGCGGCCTCTGAGAGATTTGACCTGGCCGCGCTTTGTCTTGCCGTCAAGCCGTCTTCGCTTTGATCCCAATGTGGGTTTCGTGGCGATCCGCCGTTTTGGGGCGACCAGCGCCTTGCGGATCATTTCGGCCAACCGCTCCTGTGCCAATTCGCGGTTGCGGGCCTGGCTGCGGGTGTCTTCGACGCGGATCAGGATGGCGCCATCTCCGGTCCACTTGCGCCCGGCGATCCGTTTCAGCCGCGCCTTGACCGCGCTGCTCAGGGCCGGTGACCGTGCCGCTTCGAACCGCAATTCAACAGCCGTGGACACTTTGTTCACGTTCTGCCCACCGGGGCCGGAACTGCGTGTGAACTGTTCGCTCAGCTCCCAGTCCTGCAGGATAATATTGTCGGTCACATGGATCATGACCCACCTTTACCCCGTCCTATTTCCTCTTGCCATAAATATCCCGGGGGTCTGGGGGCTGGCCCCCAGCCGTCACAACAAACGAAAAGGGCCGCCCTGTGGGACGACCCTTCGAGAATTGAGGAGGTGGGGCCGGTTAGACGTTGGTCAGCTTGGCCCGCGACCTTGATCAGGGTCTGCCCCGACCAAACGCGATCTACGCTGTTCCAGCACCTCGCTCCATTGCATCTCTAGACATGGACACCTCCTTTCTCAAAGTTTCAATACTTGGAAGACTGCCACATATTTTGCGTATGTCAAAAACTTTCACGCAACATTTGGTGAAAGTTTTGTGACCAGCATGCGGAAAGGAACCAGTGCGACCAGCGCCAGGGCCAGTTTGACCATCCAGTCGGCGATGGCCAGGGACACCCACAGGGGGGCCATGAACCCGACGCCCAACAGGGGCAGAAC
>DFBF01000204.1:8003-12736 GCA_002367285.1 Rhodobacteraceae bacterium UBA3087
CGGTCGAAGATGGCGACGTCCAGCATTTGGGCCGTCAGGAACGCGAGGCCTGAGCCGATGGCGATGCGCAGCGTCACCAGCGGGCCGAATTCGCCCATGATCTGCGTGCCGATAAAGGAACAGGCGATGCCGACGACAAAACCGACAAAAACAACGCGCCGTGCCGGACCCGCGCCATAGACGCGGTTCATCACGTCGGTGACCAGAAAGGCCAACGGATAGGTGAAGGCGCCCCAGGTCAGCCATTGGCCAAACAGGAATTGCACCAGGATGTTCGAGGCCACGACAATGGCGGCCATGGCGATCACGCCGGGAAGGATACGTTTCATAACTGTGGTCCGTTTTATCAAGGTAGCGGAGACTTGGCCCCTGATCGTCAGGGACGGGCGGTCTCTAAGCGCTCTTGACGCCTCGGTCAAGTCATTCGGGCACCAGGTATTCGACCAGTTCGGTCACCTGAAAGATCTGGAAATTGTCGTCTGACACCATGGTCAGGCGGATTTGCCCGTCCTTGCCGCGCCAGACGCTGATGCCTTCCAGGTTGTCATGCACGCCGGGGCCGGTCTCCAACAGGGTGACTTCGCCCTCCAGCCCCGTCGCGGTCAAATCGAACCGTCGCACGCGGCTGGAAAAACCCAGGATGCCGCTGAGGTGTCGTTCCAGCAGATAGATTTTCCCATCGGGGCCAAAATCCATTCCCACGGGCAGGAATGGCCCCCGGCGTGGGACGGAAAAGGGTTTGTCCCAAGCGCCGTTGCGAAAACGATAGACGGGGAAAGGCACCGTCGTACCGCCCGACCGTTCTGGCAGGGTATACAGCGTACCATCAGGCCCGATTGCCAGCGCCTCGAGCGACGAGTTGTTCTGCATTCCGGCGAAATCCGGGTGGGTTGGCAGGGTCTGCGCCGGGGCGTCGGGGGCGGTGTGATGCGTCACGCGATGTACCGCCTCATAGGAGACGTAAAAGTCGCCATTCGGGGTCTGCGCCAGACCTTCGCTGTCATTGTGGTATCGCGGTGGGCGTTTGCCGTCGGCACCGCGCAGGGTGCGCAGTTTACCGGCGGCGATTTGGGTGATCTGGTCGCCCTCGCGGATCACTTCGCCATGGATCACCTTGCCATGATCTGAAATCGCGATAAAGCGCGCGCCATCGTCGCTCAGTTCCAGCCCGGACATGCCGCCGAATTTATCGTGATTGTGCGCCCAGCGTTTGGACGACAGGAAACGCGCGCGGTCCGTTGGGTCCGCGCGCAAGCCAAGGCTGAGGATCAGGGCCGCGCCGGCCCCTATTGCGAGGACAGAACGCCAGCGCATTGTTTTGGCAGGCTGGACAGGGTCAGTTCGCGGCGCGGTGTGGGCGCCGGGGCGTTCGGATCACGCGGTTGCGGCGGCGGTGGGTCCAGAATGTCGTTCACCCAGTTCTGCGCATCGGCGCATCCGTCACCCGCGGGGGGCAGGTCCTGGTTCACACAGCCACGCGCACCTTTGGGGCACTTCAGGCGTACGTGGAAATGGTAATGATGCCCCCACCAGGGGCGAATTTTGCGCAGCCATTTCCGGTCGCCTTTTTCGTCCTTGCACATCTGCACTTTCGCGCCGGGAAAGACGAAAATGCGCGCAACGTCCGGGTCGCTGGCCGCCGCTTTCAGAATTTCATGATGCGCCCGGGTCCAGCTGGAATTCGTATAGGCCCCATTGGCACGGCGCATGGAAATCGAGCTGAGATTTTCGCGTGCTTGACGGCCAAGGTTCAGCCGGTTGGGTGGCAACATCCAGACATCGACGTCCAACCCGATCTGGTGACTGCGGTGGCCTGACAACATCGGCCCGCCGCGCGGCTGGCTCATGTCACCGATATACAGGCCTTGCCAGCCCGGCTGCTTGGCGGCCCTGGCGCTCAGCCGTTCGATGAACTTGATCAGGTGCGGATGGCCCCAGTTGCGGTTGCGGCTCAGCCGCATTGCCTGCCAGGTCGGGCCGGTTTCAGGCAGCTGCACGCCACCCGCCAAACATCCATTGGCATAAGACCCATAAGCCCGGGCCCGTTGATCCGACCCCGTTTGCGCGGCGCCGAACACCTGTTTGGCGGGCGTTTCGGCCATGGTCGAGGTGGCAGCAAGGGCTAACAGCGTCAGCCCCATGGCAAGAGGTTTCAATTGTTCAATGATCATACGCTTTCCACCGTCACTGGTTGTCCATTCGGTTTTACCCACCGTAACAGCACCAACCCAATGGCAAAAAGCGCGATAAGCGGGGTTACGCCGAGCTGTTGGCTGCCCGTCGCGGCTGTTACGATGCCGATCGAAATCGGTGCGATAAAGGACGTGGCCTTGCCCGCCAGCGCATACAGCCCGAAGGCTTCGGTCATGCGGTCGGGGTTGGCTTGGCGCACCATCATGGTGCGGCTTGCCGATTGCAACGATCCGCCCGCCGCGCCAATGATGGCGCCGACGATGTAAAAGACGATGTCAGGCACGCTGCTGTCGGGGCCTACCGCCATGCCGAACACGCTGTCGCGCGACACGAACACGATGGCAATGGCGACAACCGTCAGGATGCTGATGCAGACGGTGATGACCGGTTTCGGCCCGAACGTATGGTCCGCCTTGCCGCCCAACCAGGCAAAGACCGCCCCGGTGATGATGGCGACAATGCCGAAGATGCCGATGTTCACGACGCTCCAGTTCAACACGCCCGCCGCATAGATGCCGCCGAAGGTATAGATCCCGTTCAGCGCGTCACGATAGAACATCGAGCTGCTGAGATAAGCAAACAGGCTGGCGTTTTCCGGCAGGCGTTTGATCGTGCGCCCCAGATCGCCCAATGCATGTTTGATCAGTTGCGGATCAGGACCGGTGTGTTTCGGGTCGCGCACCCACAGGAAAAACGGGATCATGAAGACGATGAACCAGATTGCCGTCAGGGGGCCGACAAACCGCGTGCCTTCACGCATGGCTGGATCCAGCCCCAGCAGGGGTTCGATCCCGATCAGGGTCTTGCCCTCGGGGTTTTCGGCAAACAGCGTCAGCATGATCACCAGAGCAAACAGTCCGCCGACATAGCCGAACGCCCAGCCATTCCCGGACAGTTTTCCGATCTCTTCACGCGTTCCCAGATCGGGCAACATCGAGTTGGTAAAGATCGTTGCGAACTCCATGCCGATCAAGCCAATGCCGAACAGCACCAGGACCCAGGTCAGGTTTGACATGTCGGGCACCGCATACCAGGTGCCAAAAGCGCCCACGACATACATCAACGAAAACAGCCAGATCCATCGCAACCGATTGCCGGAATTGTCGGCAATCGCGCCCAGAATAGGGGCCAAAAGCGCGATGCAGATGCCCGCGAGCCCCACGGTAAAGCCCCAGGTCGCCTGCGCCTGCGCCCCATCGCCAATCAGCGATTTGATATAGGGGCCGAACACGAAGGTCAGTATCAGCGTGTTATACGGCTGGCTGGCCCAATCGAAAAAGAACCAACCCCAAATGCGTTTCTTCACGGAAATTTCGGTCATACTGCCCCCTGTTTGTGCCTGATATGACAGGCAAAACAACCTTGGGGCAAGGGTTTACATCTGCGGTGGCCAGGGGCGCGTGTGGTCCGCGTCGATCCAGGTCTGTACCCAGTCGGGCAATTGCGGGCGATCCACCGTGATGCCCATGGCCGCCACCACCTTATCAGGCGGCACGATGCCGTGCTTGCCGGTCACGGCGGTACGCAACAGGATATGGCTGGTGCAGGTGTCACCCCGCCACATGCTTTGTTCGATATAGACGAACCGGTCGTCCCAACCGACCACGCGGGTGCGCATCTGAATTTTCTGAAACACCGTCACCCGTTTGCGATACCGGACCGAGGCCCCTGCGACCGCCATGCCCCAACGGTTTTTCAGCACCGCCCCGGACAGCCCCATGCGCGTGGCCATTGGCACCCGACCCAGATCATACAGCGTCAGCGTGCGCCCGTTGTTCAGCTCGCGCCACAGATCCAGATCCCAGGGCCAGCAAATATGGTGGCTGATATGGGTATCCAGTATGCCCAGACCGTCGGCCTTGCGGTGAACGATCATCTCTTTGATCAGGCGGACGAATGGGTACATGGCGCGGATCTCCTTTGCCCCGCCAATGTCGTGCGCTTACGCAGACGTCAACCAAGACATCGCGTCAGGCTTGTGCTTTGGTGTCTGCGCGCCTAGATCAATGGCCAAACAACACCGGGAACGCCCATGACCTCTCTGTTTCAAATCCTCATGTTGATCCTTGATATCGTCTGGTTCATCATGATCGCGCACATCATCATGTCGTGGTTGATCAATTTTCAGGTTCTGAACCTGCGCCAGCCGATCGTGTCGCAGATCTGGTATGGCCTGAATCGGCTGCTTGAGCCGATCTATGGCCGCATCCGCTCCTTCCTGCCCGACATGGGTGGCCTGGATCTGGCCCCGTTGGTGGCGCTGATCGTGATCTATGCCCTGCGCATTATCCTGGTCAACAACGCGGCGGCGCTCTACTAACGGCTTGCCCCGCCTGCGCGTGCATGGGATTGTCCGGCTCAAACCAGCAGGACCACATGCCGCGCGATCTTGATCTTCTGAAATCCGTCTTCGGTTTCGACGCCTTCCGTCCTGGGCAGGAGGAGATCGTGACAGCCGTGACGGCAGGTGAAAACACCCTGGCGATCATGCCAACGGGCGGCGGGAAATCCCTGTGCTTCCAACTGCCCGCGCTTTTGCG
>DFBF01000204.1:12782-28527 GCA_002367285.1 Rhodobacteraceae bacterium UBA3087
GCGCTCAAGGCGGTGGGGGTCGAGGCGGGCGCGCTGACCTCTGGCAACACTGACGAAGAAACCGAAGAGGTCTTTGCCGCGCTTGAGCAGGGTCGCCTGAAACTGCTGTATATGGCGCCGGAACGATTGGCCTCGGGCGGGACGCAGAACCTGCTGCGCCGCATCGGCACCTCGATGATCGCCGTGGACGAAGCCCACTGTGTGTCGCAATGGGGCCACGATTTCCGCCCTGACTATCTGCGCATCGGTGAATTGCGCCGTGCGCTGGACGTGCCGCTGGCCGCCTTCACTGCCACGGCAGACGAAGAAACCCGCGCCGAGATCGTGCAAAAACTGTTTGACGGCCAGCCGCCTCGCGCCTTTCTGCGTGGTTTTGATCGGCCCAACATCCACCTGGCCTTCGCCGCCAAAGATGGCCCGCGTCAGCAGATCCTGACCTTCGGCGCCGCCCGCAAGGGCCAGTCCGGCATCGTCTATTCCGCAACCCGGTCGAAAACCGAAACCCTGGCTCAGGCGTTGCGCGAGGCGGGGCATCAGGCTGTGTCCTATCACGCCGGAATGGATGCGCAGGACCGTCGGGATGTTGAACGGCAGTTTCAGCAGCAGGACGGCCTGATTGTCGTCGCCACCGTGGCCTTCGGCATGGGGATCGACAAACCCGATATCCGTTGGGTGGCCCATGCCGACCTGCCGAAATCAATCGAAAGCTATTACCAGGAAATCGGCCGTGCGGGGCGCGACGGGGCGCCCGCCGAAACGCTGACCCTGTTTGGTCCCGATGATATCCGCCTGCGCCGCTCGCAGATTGACGAAGGTCTGGCACCGCCCGAACGACGCGCAGCCGATCATGGCCGTCTGAATGCCCTGTTGGGCCTGGCCGAGGCGCACGGCTGTCGCCGCGTGCAGTTGCTGGGCTATTTCGGAGAAGATGCCCAGCCCTGTGGCAATTGCGACCTGTGTGACACGCCGCCCGATCTGTTCGACGGCACCGTCGATGTGATGAAGGCGCTGTCGGCTGCCTTGCGTACTGGCGAAAGTTTTGGGGCCGGTCACCTGATCGACATTCTGCGCGGAACGATGACGGATCGCATACGCGACCGGGGCCATGATGGGTTGCCGACCTTCGGGGTTGGCAAGGACCACGACAAACGCATGTGGCAGGCGATTTTTCGTCAGATCATGGGCTTGGACCTGGTTCGCCCCGATCCCGAACGCCACGGTGCCCTGCGGATCACCGAAAAGGCGCATCCCGTATTGCGCGGCGAAGCCCCGGTGCAGTTGCGGCGCGATACGCTGAAGAAAGGCTCGCGTCGACCCGAGATCAAGCGCCTGGTCTCGGACGAGGATGAGCCACTGCTCTCGGCGCTCAAAGCCAAACGCCGCGCTTTGGCCGAGGCACAGCGCGTGCCGGCCTATGTGGTTTTCACCGACAAGACCTTGATCGAGATGGCGGAAACCCGGCCACAAACGCTGGATGACATGGCGCAGGTCGGCGGGGTTGGCGCGAAGAAACTGGAAAGCTATGGCCAGATGTTTCTTGAGGTCATCGCGGGTGACGTGCCTGACATGCACCCGATGCGGCGCAAGCTGGCGGGGCGCGGGGCGGGGACGCTTTTTGATCGTTTAGAGCAGCTGCAAGGCGACCTTGTGCGCGGCGCGGACGGGACTGGAAAATACATGTCCTGCCCTAACACAACCCTGCGTCAGATCGCTGAACGCCGCCCCGCGACTTCAAGCGATATGGCCCGGATTCAAGGTATGAGCGAACATAAAATGGCACGGTTTGGCGACGCCTTCCTGGCGGCCATCCAAGAAGAGGATTGACGATGCTAGTTGTTGTTTCCCCCGCGAAAAAGCTGGATGAAAGCCCTGCAAAAGGGGGCGTCGGCACCACACCTGCCTTTCTGGATCAGGCGGACGTTCTGGCGCAAACTGCTCGCAAGTTGTCAGGCCCACAGCTGGAAAAGCTCATGCATATTTCGCCCAAGCTCGGCGCGCTGAATGTTGATCGTTTTGCCGCCTTTGGATCCGGTGAGGGTGAAAAACCCGCGCTCGAAATGTTCGCTGGTGACACCTATACGGGATTGGATGCGGGCTCGCTCGAGCCTGATGAGATGGCTTATGCGCAGGAGCATCTGCGCATTCTATCCGGCCTATATGGCCTGTTGCGCCCGCAGGACATGATTGAACCGCATCGTCTGGAAATGGGGTCACGGCTGAAAAATCCACGCGGAAAAAACCTGTATGAATTTTGGGGTGACCGCGTGACGCAAGCATTGAATGATCAGGCCGAAGCTGTGGGCACCGGGGTGTTGGTGAACTGTGCTTCGGTTGAATATTTTTCGGTGATTGATCCGAAGAAACTGTCGCTGCGGGTGATCACGCCCACTTTTCTTGAAGAGCGTAATGGCGTCGCGAAAGTGGTCAGCTTCTTTGCCAAGAAGGCGCGCGGGTCGTTGGCGCGGTTCATGATCCAGCGACGGATCACTGATCCGGACGGGGTGAAGGATTTTGATTTCGGCGGGTACAGGTTTCGCGAGGATCTGAGCAAAGGGGACGACTGGACCTTCCTGCGCGACTATCCCGAAGCGTCCTGACGCGACGCCGCAGGGCAGCTGACCGCGCAGGCCGTGAGGCCGCCAGCGATTTGGCCTAGACGGCGACCGGTTCAGCGCTTGGCAAGGGCGCCTGTGCTCCGTCAGGACACGAGGCTTCGATCTCGGCAAGGATTGCGGGTTTGCGCAGCGGTTTGGTCAGGTGGGCATCCAGTCCGTGGGTCATGATCTCGTCCCCATCGCCGCTCATGGCGTGGGCTGTCAGGGCGACGATTCGGGTCCGCGTAAGCCCTTGGGCATCTTCGCTGGCGCGGATGGTACGGGTGGCTTCCTTGCCGTCCATTTCCGGCATCGAGATATCCATGAAAATCAGGTCCGGCTGAAAATCTTCCCAGGCTTTTACGGCTTCGATTCCGTTATTGGCAAAACGCAATTCGATGTTCAGCGCTTTGACCAGTTTCGAAAAAACCAGCTGGTTTGTTTTGTTGTCTTCGGCGGCCAGAACGCGCATTTGGCGGGCCTGTGGAGCCGCGGGGGCTGGGGCCGCAGGGGGCGGGGCGATTTCGACAACCTCGATGGCATCCACGGTCGGGGGCGGTGGGACACCGACCACCGATTTGGGCATTTCAAGCCCGGCGAGCGCCGTGATCAGGTCTGGGCGCATCAGCGGTTTTTGCAGGACATGGCTGACGGCCTTGGATGCGGGGGTGCGGGCTGTCAGAGAGGTCAGCAGCAGGATCGGCGCCGTCACGCCATCCACGCGCAGGTTTGCGGCAAGATCCTTGCCAGCAACGTCCGATAGGTCTTGATCGATGAACAACACATCGGCCCCGCCAGCTGCTTCTTTCAGGGCGGCCGGGTCATCAACCAGCCAGACGCCAAGCCCAAGCGCGATCAGCCGCTTCTCGAGGATCGAGCGGTGCAGGTTGTCCGCCATCGCGACCACGGCGCGCTTTAACCCGTCCGGCAGGTCGGGTTCGACCCCGTCTTGCAGGACCGGCAAGGTGACATGCAGCCCGAAGCACGAGCCCACGCCTTCTTCGCTTTCAACCCAGATTTCACCGCCCATCAATTCGACCAGCTGTTTGGTGATGGCCAGGCCCAGCCCGGTGCCTTCGAATTTGCGATTGCGTTCGTCTTCGACCTGATTGAATTCGCCGAACACGTGGTCTTGCATGTCCTCGGCAATGCCGATGCCGCTGTCCTCCACCGTGATGTGCACCCGTTGACACGGACCGGGTTCCACCGGCAAGCCGACGACCCGGATCAACACATGCCCGTCCGAGGTAAATTTCACCGCGTTGCCGATCAAGTTGGTCAGAATCTGACGGATGCGCACCGGGTCGCCTTCGTATTGGGTCGGCAGGAACAGGTCGTAATCGACTAGGATCTGCAACCCCTTCTCCTGAATGGACGGCCCCAGAAGGGTGACGATATCCAGAATGGTTTTCTCCAGATCGAAGGGCTCAACCTTCAGCGAAAGCTTGGCGGCCTCGATCTTCGAGTAATCCAGCACGTCGTTGATGATTGTCAAAAGCGCGTTGCCCGAATTTCGAATGGTGTCGATATACAGGCGCTGTTCGTCGTCCAGGTCGCCCTCGGCCATCAGATCGGCCATGCCGACAACGCCGTTCATGGGGGTGCGAATTTCGTGGGACATGTTGGCCAGGAAGGCCGATTTCGCCCGATTGGCGGATTCCGCTCGATTGCGGGCTTCTTTTAGCTCGGCCTCGCGGCGGATGCTTTCGGTGATGTTCAGCCCCAGGCTGACCACGTCGCCATCGCGCCCGCGCTGGTCCATCAAGCGGATGAAGGCGCCATCGTAAAGTTTCAGAACTTTGGCGGGGATGTCTGGTTGGGTCCAGCGGGTCATCATGTCGTCCCGCCAGGTGCGGCGGGGCATGTCGCCGATATCGACAATGCCTTCTTCCAGAAGGATCATGACGATGTCTTCGTAATGGACCCCGGGCCCGATGCATTCCAAGCCGTCAAAGGGGGCCAGATACGCGGTGTTGGCGGCGACCATCTTGCTGTTGGCATCAAACACCGCGAACCCATCTTCGATCGTTTCGACCGAATCCCACAGGCGGCGTTTTGCAATGAAGACTTCGTTAGAGACACGTTCCAGATCGGCACGCACTTGAACATTCTCGCCTTTGACCTCTTCCACAACCCCGCGGGTTTCGACGATTTCGTTCGACAGGGCGCGGGCATGGGTCGACAGCTTGCGGTTGGCCTCGAACAGCTCGGCTTGCTTCTGTTCCAAAAGCCGTTCCGCCGCCATCCGTGCGCGCCGTTCTTGCGCGAGTGTATTGTCCAGGCTCATCCCGTTCTCCGTGCCGGTGTGGACACTTCGGCCCACTGTCTGAGGACCGACCATGAACAAACTAGGTGAACAGGCCGTTAATCGAGATGAAGATCAGGAAAACCGGACCATTCACCCCGTTGCCCGACTCACCCTCTCTGTGTCAGCATCAGGACAGCGCAGGAGGAGGCCCCCATGCGGAACATTCTGATTTTCATCGCTTTTGTCTTGAACTTTATCCAGCCGGCCCATGCCGAAAACCCGGTTCCAGACCGCCGTGTGGTGTTTCACAGGGACATGGATTTCTATGGATCGGACCTGCAATCGATCTTTGAAACGTCGCTGGTGGCCTGTCAAAACGCCTGTCTGGCGAATCCCCGCTGTGTCGCTTTCACGTTTAATACGCGGTCGAATTCCTGTTTTCTAAAGTCCGATATTTCTGACCAGGTCGGCTATCAGGGCGCGTTTTCTGCCGAGATCCTACCGACCGACCCACGTGTCATGGGCCCGGTGCGGGCGCAGGAGCTGAATTTTTTGTCTGATCGTGATCTGGAGGCCGCCCGTATCCAGGCGCGGGCGCTGCCGCATCAACATGTTGTTGGCGGCTGGACCTCTCAGGCGCTGACCCAGGCTTCCCGCAATGCGGAAGGTGAGGCGAATATCCTGTCCGCTACGCGTCACATGGCTGGTGCGGTGGTGTTGAGCGATACCGCCAGCACCTGGCTGGAATATGCGCGCCTGTCCTTGGCTTTGCGCACGAACAACAGTGGCGATCAGCGCAAGTATCGCCAGCAAGGGTTCAGCGCGGCAATCAACGGATATCTGCGCAGCAACATCCCGGTGCAACAGGCCAATGCGCTGGTCCTGATGGCCAATGCGATGGACAAGCTGGGGCGGGGGCGTGACACGATTGCCGTGCTGCGCCTGGCGATGAACCTGTCACCGCGCGATGACACGGATGTGGCGTTGGAGCGCGCGATCAACCGGTATGGGTTCCGTGTGACCGACCATTCGGCGGATAGTGACAGCGCGCAGCCGCGGATTTGTGCGACGTTTTCCGAGGATCTGGTGGCGGCGGGTGTGGATTACACCCCCTTCGTTCAGGTCGAAACGCCGGGTTTGGCCGTCGAGGCCAAGGGCCGTCAGCTGTGCCTGGAGGGCGTGACCCATGGCGAACGCTATCGCATTACTTTGCGTGACGGCCTGCCTGCGGCCAGCGGCGAGGAACTGGCCCGTTCCGTCAGCCTGACCATCTATGTACAGGACCGGTCGGCGTCGGTGCATTTTCCGGGGCGGGCCTATGTGCTGCCGCGTTCGGATGACGCGGCGCTGCCGATTGTTGGTGTGAATGCCGATACGGTTGATCTGACCCTGTACCGTGTGTCTGACCGCAACCTTGTGCGGGCGATGCAGCAGCGGTTGATCGGTCGGTCTCTTTCCCCGTGGGAGGAGGAAGGTTTTGCCGAAAATACCGCTCAGGAAATCTGGACCGGCACCGGCACGCTGCAAAGCGATCTGAACCGTGACGTAACCACGCGCCTGCCAATGGGGCAGGCGATTGGCGACCAGCCACCGGGCATCTATGTGTTGCAGGCCAAAGTGCCGGGCACCGACCCCTATGACAACCCGCCCGCGACTCAGTGGTTCGTCGTGTCTGACATTGGCATTGCGACGATGATCGGTGCGGATGGGTTGCATGTGTTCACCCGTGCCTTGGCGACGGCAGAAGCGACCCAAGGCACCGAAATTCAACTAATTTCTCGTGCCAATGCCGTGCTGGGTACGACCCTGACGGATGCAAGCGGATACGCGCATTTCCCCGCCGGTCTGACCGCCGGGCTGGGCGCTGCGGAACCCGCCTTGGTGGTGGCCACAGGCGCGGGGGACGACATGGCGTTTCTGTCGCTGACCGATCCCGCGTTTGATCTGTCGGACCGGGGCGTCGAAGGGCGCCCGGCTGCTCCGCCGATTGATTTGTTCCTGACCACCGACCGGGGCGCGTACCGTGCGGGCGAAGTCATCAACGCCACCGCGCTGGCGCGGGACGCGCAGGCCGAGGCGATTGACGGCCTGCCGATCACCGCCATTCTGTTGCGCCCCGATGGGGTCGAATATTCGCGCCACCTGTCGCAAGGCGCAGGTGCTGGCGGCCACGTGTTCAATATGCCCGTCGGTGGCACCGCCCCACGCGGCACATGGCGGCTGGACTTGCACGCAGATCCGGACGCGCCCGCACTGGCCTCGACCACGCTGTTGGTCGAAGATTTCCTGCCCGAACGGATTGAGTTCGACCTGACCCTGCCCGAGGGACGCATTCGCGCCACCGATCACCCGACGATGATCATCTCGGCCCGGTATCTGTTCGGCGCGCCCGGTGCCGATCTGCCCATAGAAGGTGACGTACGCCTTGCGCCCGCAAACGCGTTGGCCGATTGGCCCGGCTATCGGTTTGGCCCGTGGGAAGACCGCGCAGCACCGTCATGGGACACGCTGTCGACGGCCCGGACCAACGCGGATGGTGATGCCAGCCTGTTGGTGAATTTCCCCGAAATTGAGGCCGCCGGTGTGCCCTTGGAGGCCCGTCTGACTGTGCGTGTTTCCGAAGGGTCGGGACGGCCAGTGGAACGGACCGTGACGCGCACAATCACACCCGACAGCCCGATGATCGGCATCAAGCCGATGTTTGACGAAGACGTGCCCGAAGGCAGCGAAGCGGCATTCCAGGTCCTAGCCCTATCGCCCGACCTGACACCAACAGATATGCCGGTGAAATGGACCCTGAACCGGGTCAACACGCGCTATCAGTGGTATCGCCTGCATGGCAGTTGGAATTGGGACCCGGTCACCAGCCGCACCCGTATTGCGGGGGGCGAGGCCGTGTTGGGCACCCAACCCCTGCCAATCGCCGCGCGCGTCGATTGGGGCCACTATGAGCTGGTGGTTGAACGCACGGGCGCCACCTATCTGACCTCTTCGGTCGACTTTTATGCCGGCTGGTACGGGGTGGCGGATGCGTCTTCGACCCCTGACATGTTGGAACTGTCGCTGGACCGCGCCAAATACGCGCCAGGCGACACGGCAACTGTGCGCATTGTGCCACGCGTGCCGGGCAAGGGTCTGGTGGCCGTCATGTCGAACCGTTTGATCGACATGGTGCCGGTGGACCTGGTCGCGGGTGAAAACACCTTGACCCTGCCGGTGACGGATGACTGGGGCGCGGGGGCCTATGTCACGGCGACCTTGATCCAACCGATGGACCGTGTCGCCGGGCAAAATCCGACCCGCGCGCTGGGCTTGGCCCACGCCAGCGTTGATCCCGGCCCGCACCAATTGACGGTGACGCTGGACGCGCCTGAACAGGCCAATCCACGTGGTGCCTTGCCCGTGGGCATGACCGTGGCGGGCATGGGCGAAGAACAGGCGTTCGTCACCATTGCCGCGATTGATGTCGGCATCCTGAACCTGACCTCATTCAACAGCCCGGACCCATCCGACCACTACTTTGGCCAACGTCGGTTGGGCATGGGGGTGCGTGACCTCTATGGCCGTCTGATTGATGGCATGTCCGGCGCGATGGGCATGATCCGATCCGGCGGCGACGCCATGGCGGAAATGCGCATGCAGGCCCCGCCCCCGACCGAAGAGCTGATGGCGCAATTCATCGGTCCGCTGCCGGTTGGTCCCGACGGACGCGTGACAGCCGAGTTCAGCACGCCGGAATTCAACGGCACGGTACGCCTGATGGCGGTCGCCTGGTCGCCCACCGGCGTGGGGCAAGCCGAGGCCGACGTGCTGGTGCGCGACCCTGTGGTCATGACGGCATCGCTGCCCCGGTTCCTGCAACCGGGTGATTCCGCGCGTTTGCTGCTGGAGCTTGTCCACGCGGACGGCCCGGCGGGGGATGTGCAATTGTCCGTCTCTGGTCAGGGCGTGGTGGTGGACAGTTCATCCGTGCCTGACCGCCTGAGCCTGACTGAGGGCGGCAAGCTGACGCTGTCTCTGCCGGTCCATGCCCAGACGCAAGGGCTGGCGACGGTGAACCTGGTGCTGCATGCGCCCGATGGCCAGCGGTTGTTGAAGGGCCTGACTGTGCCGGTTGCGCCGCTTGATCCCCCCACCACGCGCACCTCGCGCTTTACGCTGGCGGCGGGCGACACGTTCACGCTGGATCGTAATGTGTTCGACGGGCTGGTGGCGGGCAGTGGCAAGGCGACGCTGGCCTCGGGTCCGCTGGCCCTGATCAACGCACCTGCGCTGCTGGAGCGGTTGGATCGCTATCCGTATGGTTGCACGGAACAGCTGACCTCGCGTGCGCTGCCGCTGCTGTACTTCGGCGCGGTTGCCGAGGCGATGGGGCTGGCGGATCGTGATGATATCCCGACCCGCGTGCAAACCGCGATCACCAAGGTTCTGGCGAACCAGTCCAGCGCAGGCAGCTTTGGGCTGTGGCGTCCGGACAGTGGCGATCTGTGGCTGGATGCCTATGTCTCGGACTTCTTGTCGCGCGCCAAGGCGCAGGGCCATACGGTGCCCGATGGTGCGTTCCGTCGCGCGATGGAGAACCTGCGCAATCGGGTGAACTATGCGTCTGATTTCGACGAAGGCGGACAGGACGTCGCCTATGCGCTGTATGTTCTGGCGCGTGAAGGTGCGGCCTCGATGGGCGATTTGCGCTATTACGCCGACGTGAAGGGCATGGCGTTTGGCTCGCCCCTGGCCTCGGCGCAATTGGGGGCGGCTTTGGCGGCTTATGGCGACCCGACCCGGGCGGACCGCCTGTTCGTGCAGGCGGCGCGTCAGATTGCCAATGTGCAGAACATCGGCCAGGTCTGGCGTGACGATTACGGCACCAGCCTGCGCGACAGCGCAGCGGTTCTGACGCTGGCCTCAGAGGCCGGAAGCCGCGCGATTGACCGCAAGGCCCTGGCGGCCCGTGTGGCGCGGGGCGACCGCCACCTGTCAACACAGGAGGCCACCTGGTCCCTGCTGGCGACCAACGCCTTGATCNNGCAACAGCACAGGCGCGGGGCTGACCCTGAACGGTGATGCCTTGAACGGGCCATTGGCGACCGTGTTGCAGGCGGATGCTTTGGCGGGGGCTGTGGATGTCCACAATGGCGGGGCCGAGGCGGCTGAGCTGACCCTGACCACCTTTGGGGTGCCTTTGGTGCCCGAACCTGCGGGGGGCAACGGCTATACCATCGAACGACGGTACTTCACGATGGAGGGCCAGTCGGTTCACGTGAACGAGGTGGCGCAAGGCACGCGTCTGGTGACAGTGCTCAGCGTGACGCCTTGGGATCATTCGGAAGGGCGGCTGATGGTGTCTGACCCTCTGCCCGCCGGGTTTGAAATCGACAATCCGCATCTGTTGCGGGCGGGCGATGTGAAGGCCCTGGATTGGCTGGAACTGACGGTGACGCCGCAGAACACCGAATTCCGGCAGGATCGGTTCCTGGCGGCGGTGGACTGGAGCTCGGACAAGCCGTTCCGGCTGGCTTATGTGGTGCGCGCGATCACGCCCGGTGTGTTCCATCACGCCGCCCCGTTGGTCGAAGACATGTATCGCCCGACATACCGCGCCCATGGCGACACGGCGCAGGTGCGGATCACACCGTGAAACGCGCCGCGGCCCTTGTTCTGGCGATCTGCCTGACCCTGTTTGAAACAGGTCAGGCAGCGTTGGACCGTTGGGTTGGCGGGGCGGATATGCCTGACCTGACCATCGACAGTGCGGTTGAGGTGCTGGACCGGCACGGCGCGTTGCTGCGGGCCTATACGGTTGATGACGGGCGTTGGCGTCTGGCGGTCGATCCAGCGCGTGTGGACCCGATGTTCACCGACATGCTGGTGGCCTACGAGGACAAGCGGTTTTACCGGCACGCGGGAGTGGATCCAGTGGCAATGCTGCGCGCTGTCGGCCAGGCGGCGTGGAACGGACGGGTTGTGTCGGGGGGATCAACCCTGACCATGCAAGTCGCCCGCCTGTTAGAGGATGGGCCGACCGGGCGTTGGGATGGTAAGCTGCGTCAAATCCGCGTGGCCCTGGCGTTGGAGCGTCAGCTGTCCAAGGCCGAGATTATGACGCTGTACCTGAACCGCGCGCCCTATGGGGGCAACCTGGAAGGCATCCGCGCCGCGACACGGGCTTATTTCGGCAAGGAACCCGCGCGGCTGACACCGGCCCAGGCGGCGTTGCTGGTCGCCCTGCCACAGTCGCCCGAATCCCGACGCCCGGACCGTCATGCGGCGCGGGCAGGCCGGGCGCGCGATACCGTACTGGATCGCATGGTGACGGCGGATGTTCTGTCGCCGGACACGGTGCAGGCTGCGTTGCGCGACCCCGTTCCGTCGTTGCGTGCAGCCATGCCCAGCCTGGCCGCGCATATGGCCGACCGCGCGGTGGCTGAGGCCCCGGCGCAAGGGGTGCATCACCTGACCCTGGACGGCGATCTGCAAGCCCGGCTGGAGGCTTTGGCGGCAACCGCTGTGGCCGATCACGGCGCACGTCTGTCGATTGCCATGGTGGTGCTGGATCACCAATCGGGCGAGGTCTTGGCCTCGGTTGGCTCAGCCGGATATCGCGCGGATCAGCGGCGGGGGTTCGTTGATATGACGCGCGCAGTTCGTTCCCCCGGATCGACGCTGAAACCGCTGGTTTATGGCATGGCATTTGACGATGGACTGGCGCACCCGGAAACGATGATCGAGGACCGCCCGACGCGGTTTGGCACCTATGCGCCCGAGAATTTCGATGGGGCCTATCGCGGCACGTTGCGGGTGTCCGAGGCATTGAAACAGTCGCTGAACATCCCGGTCGTATCCCTGACGCAGGCGATTGGCCCGGCCCGCCTGATGGCGTCCTTGCGCCGGTCTGGTGTCGCGGCAAAACTGCCCGGTCAGGCCCCGCCGGGGCTGGCGGTGGCGCTGGGCGGGGTCGGTGTAACGGTCGAAGATATGGCTGGGCTGTATGCCATGTTGGGCAATGGCGGCAGGGCGGTCGGCGTGCATCACAGGATGGGCGCGGGCGGGTCGGGCGCACGGGTTTTGTCACCCGAGGCCGCCTGGCAGGTCGGGCATATCCTGTCATCCATGCCGCCGCCGCCCAACGCACCGCGCAACCGTTTGGCGTACAAGACGGGGACAAGTTACGGCCACCGCGACACTTGGGCGATCGGCTTTGATGGCGGCCATGTGGCGGCGGTCTGGATGGGCCGGGCAGATGGCACGCCTGTGCCGGGGGCATTCGGTGCGGATGTCGCGGCCCCCGTGTTGTTCGAGGCATTTTCACGCGTGAAACCAGCGTTGCAGCCGTTGCCAGTGCCGCCGCCGGCCACGTTGTTGTTGGCCAACGCCGCGCTGCCCCAGCCATTGCGTGTTTTCCGACCGCGCAATGCGGTGTTTACGGCCCCCTCTGACGCGCCGCAGATGGCATTCCCGCCGGATGGCGCGGTGGTTGCGACCGGTGGCGCCCCATTGGTGGTGCGGGTCAGCGAGGGACTGCCGCCGTTCACCTGGTTGGCAAATGGCACCCCGGTTCTGGTCGGCAGCCCAACACGACAGGCCGAACTGATCTTGCCGGGGCCGGGCCATGTCTCGCTGGCCGTGATTGACGCAAACGGCCACGCGGCGCGCGCGCAGATCGAGTTGCAATAGGGCTTGCGCTTACCCGGCAAGCCGTCCGCATTGATCATGGTTGATCGGCGTCTGTGACCACCCCAACATGATCTGTTCGCCATCACGATAGATGGTCAGGAACTCCCAACCGTCGGGCTGAGCGGGGTATTCGTATTCCCAAACGATATCGTCACCGGGATAGGCTGCGCCCAGTACGGGGGCATCCGGATGGTGGCCCAGATGCAGCGGGATTTCATCACCCTGCCACTCTAGGCAACCGGACGCGAATTCCGACATGATCGGAACGTCCACCAGGCGTCTGCGCAGATCAAGAAGCGGGATATCGAGCGACGTGCGGCTGGTATCCACCGCGCAGCCGAATTCCTTTTCGAACGAGCGGATGATGTCGACCTCCTGCTGGATGTGGTCATCCAGGTCGATCTGATTTCCAACGCAGTGTTCATTGTCAAACATGGCCTGACCCAAGGGCGAGCTGAAGCAATAGCCCGCATGGTCAAACAGCTGATTGCGGGTGAACCACCAGTCTTCGCAATGGGTGTCCTGTGCCAGGGCAGGGGCCGCTGTCAGCAAGGCCAGTGCTGTCGATGTGATCAGGGTTTTCATGGCGGCCTCCTTAGCCTGCGAAGCTGTCGCAGAGTTGGGTTTCAAGGCGTTGGCTCCACCCAAGTGAGATGGTTTCGCCGTCCTTCTGTGCTTCGGTATAGATCCAGTCGTTCGGGGCGTTAAAGCTGCGGAACAGATACCGGATGTCATCCCCCGTTTTGACTTGGCCCAGGATCGGAGAGCTGGCGTCATGCCCGGCGTGCAGGTTGAACACAGGGCCCTGATAGCCAAAGCAGCCAGCGCCGCCATATTCATCCAAGGCAGCAAGGTCGTGCAGCTGAAGGCGCAGATCGGCCCGTTCAACCGGGGCTGTGGTGCGGCGGGTGTCGACCTTGCAGGCCAGGTCCGCCTCGACATGTTTCACATAGGCCAACAGGTCGCGGTGCTGTTTTGGCACCTTGATTTCGCCGCCCGTACAGTCGGAATTGTCGAACACGGCCTGCCCCAGAGGGCTTTTGAAACAATAGCCAGCGCGGTCGAAAATCTGGTTCCGCACGAACCACATGTCATTGCAATATTCGTCATCCGCCAAGGCAGGCGTGGCCAGAAAGGAAAGGGCTAAAATCGGTTTGAACATAGGGCCTCCTTGCACAGCATGTTGCCACGAATTTTGCTGTGGTGAACCCCCCGCGCGGCTATGCCGCATACCGGGGCGCGGTTCGCCCCGTTCTGGAAATAACCTGTGGCGCAAATGAAAAGCCCCGGCGCGGTGGCCGGGGCTTTGAAACTCAATCTTCGTCTTCGTCGTCATTGTCCGGCAGGTTGAAGAAGCTGTCCGCGTCGATCGGCGCTTCCTTCTTTTCTTCGGGTGCGCTGCCCAGCGAGAAGGTTTCAAGCCCCTCGATGGAACTGGGCATCTTGGGCTCAGTATCCATGCCCAGCGACGTTTCGGTCGACACCAGCTTGCGGCGTTCATCATCCGACATACCGCCACCTTCGCGCGCGGCTTTTTCGTTGGCTTTCTGAACGGCCAGGTCCAGCTCGGTCTGTTTGCACAGGCCCAGGGCAACCGGGTCGATCGGTTCCATGTTGGAAATGTTCCAGTGGGTGCGCTCGCGGATCGACTGGATCGTCGGCTTGGTCGTGCCCACCAGTTTCGAAATCTGCGCGTCCGCCAGTTCCGGGTGGAACTTCACCAGCCACAGGATCGAATTCGGGCGATCCTGACGTTTGGACAGCGGCGTATAGCGCGGCCCACGGCGTTTTTCTTCGCCCACGGCGGCGGCGTAAAACTTCAGCTTCAGCTTGTGCAGCGGGTTGGCTTCGGCCTTGTCCAGCTCATCTTGCGTCAGCTGGTTGTTGGCGACGGGGTCAAACCCCTTCACGCCAGCAGCAACGTCACCATCGGCGATGCCTTGGACTTCCAGCTCGTGCAGCCCGCAGAAGTCCGCAACCTGTTTGAAGCTCAGCGTCGTGTTGTCCACCAGCCAGACGGCAGTGGCTTTGGCCATGATCGGTTTATCAGACATTGACGTCTCCTTTACATACATCTTCCCCATGCCCTGGAAGGGGCGGCCCCGGCCATTTGGCCTGTCGGGCGGGTTCTCATTGTCGGGGAACTTGCGGTCTATATAGTGCGGACAGGCAAAAAGGGGAAGAGGAAATGCTTTTCCCCGGTTTGAGGTGATTTGAGGCATGGATTTGACAGCATTGAACCCCGGTGACCTGATTGCTTTTCAGATTGCGCCGCGGGAGGGGGCTAGGTCATCTAACTCCGGCAAGTGGGGGGTGGTGAAGGTGTTGTTTTGTGGTGCGGATAACACGCCCGTCGTCTCGCTGTTGGAGGGCATATTTGATGTCTGCCCATCCCCCTCGCAGGTCAGCGGCGCGCAGGTCTTGCAGGAAACCCGGTTTGGCGCGGACGAGGTCTCGGGCATGGGCCTCCCAATGATCTTTGCGGTGATCAAGGATTTCTACTATCCTACCCCTCACATCGTCGGTATCGGACAGGCGTTGGAGTTTCAAAAAATCGAAGATGAAGCGCAATCGGCTTTGGCGGCCGGTGGCTATGCCCGGCGGTGCGCTGGTCTGGGGGAGGCCTCTCTTGCGTTGGATGACGAGCACCGCGCGAAACATGACGCCATTGCCTGGTGGGCTGACGTTGAAGCGGCACGCGTGCGGGCCAAGGACGCCGACAAGCGTCAGGCTGCGCGTCTCAAGGGGCTGACTCTGGAGAAACTTCAAGCAAGGGTCGCTTTGGCAGATTGGGACGATCGCGGGGAGTTTTTGCCGCAGGAGTTTGTTTTGGTACTCCGCAAGCGAGTGCGCGCACTGTTGGCGGATCTGGACGCTCTGGGGGATAAGCCACGCCGCCCAAAGGCGCGCACGCTCTTGCGTGAGTTCGTCGAAGATGTGAATGGCTTGGATGAGGGCGCTGGTGGAGTGATTGAAACCGACGAGCGCGAAGAGCTATGGCAGCTCATTGAAGAAATCTGTTGGGCAATCAAACAAAAGCCCCTGTTGGACGAGGTAGACGAATGGCGCGCGTGGTGAGTTTTCTGGCGGCAGTCTTGGCGTCCGTCAATCTGGCGATGGCCGATGGCGAAGCGGGCGATTTCGACTATTACGTGCTGGCCCTGTCCTGGTCGCCCACCTGGTGCGCGCTGGAAGGCGATGCGCGGGACGCCGAACAATGTGATGATGG
>DFBF01000035.1 GCA_002367285.1 Rhodobacteraceae bacterium UBA3087
GACGAGGCCGACCAGATGCTGGACATGGGCTTTATCCACGCGCTGCGCCGGATTGCCCCCGAACTGGGCACGCCGCGCCAGACCATGCTGTTTTCGGCCACTATGCCGAAACAGATGGCGGAACTGTCCAAGGCATACCTGAATGATCCCGTTCGTATTCAGGTCGCAAAGCCTGGTAAAGCCGCCGATAAGATCACTCAGGGTGTGCATTTCGCGCAGGACAAGGGCGACAAGCTGCGCCTGCTGGAACGCTATCTGCGTGATTCCCCGGACGGGCTGGCGCTGGTTTTTGGCCGGACCAAACACGGGTCTGAAAAGCTGAAGAACGATCTGGTCAAGGTCGGGTTCAACGCGGTGTCGATCCACGGCAACAAATCGCAAGGCCAACGTGAACGGGCGCTGAAGGCGTTCCGTGACGGCGAGGCCCGCATTCTGGTCGCGACCGACGTGGCCGCGCGCGGGATCGACATCCCCGGCGTGTCGCATGTCTATAACTATGACCTGCCCGAAGTGCCGGAGAACTATGTTCACCGCATCGGCCGCACGGCGCGGGCCGGGGCGGATGGTGACGCGATTTCCTTCGTGGCCGGGGTGGATATCAGCCTGCTGCGCGACATCGAAAAGCTGATGAAGATCGAAATTCCGATCCTGGGCGGTGACCGCCCGATGGAAGAAAAACGCATCCAACGCGGCGGTCGTGGCGGTGGCGGCGGTGGTCGTCCGGGTGGCGGTGGCGGTGGCGGACAACGTCGCGGACCGAAGGCACAGGGTCACGGCGGACATGGTGGCGGTGCCCACGGTGGTGCCGGTGGCCACGGTCACGGCGGTCACAAAGGTGGCGGCAATGGTGGCGGCAAGCCCGGTGGCGGTGGACGCCGTCGTCGGCCCGCGCGCAAAGCAGCCTAAGACACATGTGCGACGGGGCGGCTTCCGCCCTGTCGTCACGCATCAAAGATGCGCGCCGAACGCCGTGAGCCCATCAGAACAATCACGGGTCATCCCGAAGTGTTGGCAGGCCATGTCCTGTTGTTGGCGAGCAAGCCATGTCTTCAAGGGCGTGGGTTTGACCGCCGCTGGTCTCTGACCCGTAGGTCGGGGCTGACGAGGCTCAACAGCTCAGTGCCGTTTCGCATCCGCCGGATAGGTGCCCAGAACCTCGATATGCGAGGTGAAATAGTCCAGCTCTTCCATCGCCAGTTGTACGTTGCGATCGTCCGGGTGGCCTTCGATGTCGGCATAGAACTGGGTCGCCGTAAAGGCACCATCGACCATATAGCTTTCCAGCTTGGTCATGTTCACACCATTGGTCGCAAACCCGCCCATGGCTTTGTACAACGCGGCAGGGATGTTGCGCACGTTAAAGACAAAGGACGTCATCATGCCGTGATCGCCGCGCCGTTCCAGGTTCGGTTGGCGCGACATGATCAGGAACCGGGTCGTGTTGTGGTCCTGATCTTCGATATGGCGGGCCAGGATGTCCAAGCCATAGATCTCGGCGGCCAGGTCCGAGGCCAGCACCGCTTCGTTCGTCAGCCCGCTTTGGGCCAGATCCATCGCAGCCCCTGCGCTGTCGGTGGCGGCGATGCCACGGATAGTGTTGGCGGCCAGAAATTCGGCGCTTTGCGGCAACAGCACGGGATGCGCGCGCACGGTGTCGATTTGCGGCAAGGTCACGCCGGGCACGGCCATCAGGCTGATGTGTACGCGCACGAAGGCCTCGTCGATGATATGCAGCCCGCTTTCGGGCAACATGCGGTGAATGTCGGCAACGCGGCCATAGGTGGTGTTTTCCACCGGCAGCATCGCCAGGTCGGCATCCCCATTGCGCACAGCGGCAATGACGTCTTCGAATGCGCGGCAGGGCAGGGCTTCCATATCCGGGCGCGCGTCATGGCAGGCCTCGTGGGAATAGGCGCCAGGTTCCCCCTGGAAGGCAATTCGTCGCGTCATATCCGCATTCTTTCCGATGTTTGCGCCTAAAGCGCGGCCTGTCGCGGTCATATCGCTTGATATTGATCAAGGGAAGCGGCTAGAAGGTTTTGAAATCTGGATGAGACGGAACGCGACATGTTCGACACTATGACAACTACCAAACTGGGCGGCGGCTTTCTGGGCGCGCTGTTGATCTTCCTTCTGGGCAACTGGGCGGCTGACGCGCTGTACGCCACTGCGCCGGACGCGCACGGGGATGAACACCACGCGGCGGGCTATGCCATTGCGGTGGGCGAAGAAGAGGCCCACGTCGAAGAGGAAGTCGAAGAAGTTTCCTTTGCCGATGTGATGGCCGCGGCCGACGCCGACAAGGGCGCGAAGGTCTTTTCGAAATGCAAGGCCTGTCACAAGCTGGAAGACGGCGTCAACAGCACGGGGCCGAGCCTGTTCGGCATTGTTGGCCGCGACGTTGCCGCCGTTGGCGACTTTGGCTACTCTGATGCGCTAACCGCTTTGGGCGGCGCCTGGGGGCCGGATGAGCTGAATGGCTATCTGGAAAATCCCAAGACCTATGCGCCGGGCAACAAGATGTCCTTTGCCGGCCTGAAGAAGATCACCGATCGCGCAAACCTGATTGCATATCTTCAGACGATCGGCGGCTGATCCCGGCCCGAATGGAATTCAAGAAGGGCCGTCCCGTCCGGGGCGGCCTTTTTCATGCGCGCAACACCGCCGTACAGGCGCTGAACGGCGCGTTCACGCTTCCTTCACCAAAACTCAACTTGAATGTTCCACGGGTGCCGCTTTAGCTTGGATTGAACGAAAGCGTTTCGACTTTTTGTTAGGTCACAACAAAATGGCGAAACGCTCAGGAGCCATAGAGGTCGCGGGCGTTTCCAGAGCAAGCGGGGTCCCCTTTGATCTGGAAACGCTTTAAGATCCTGCGCACAAGCGCGTTTTTCGGAGGAGAGCACATGCAGCCTGTCACGGTGAAAGCCAAACGGATCGACATTCGCAAGGCGCTGGTTACGCCCTTCATGACCACGGCTGTGGTGTTGCTGGCGCTTGCCGGGGTGGCCAAGGCCGAAGGCACCACGGTCTCGCATGGCTTTTCGAATTTCGGCGCGCTGAAATATCCCGCGGATCTGGCACATCTGGACTATGTGAACCCAGATGCGCCCAAGGGGGGGGAGGTTTCGATATCGGCGATGGGCACGTTTGACAGTTTCAACCAATATGCCCGCAAAGGCGTGCCGGCGGCCCAGTCGACAGTGAACAACGAAGCTCTGTTGACGTCCTTTGCCGATGACCCCTATGGCGTCTATTGCTTCCTGTGCGCGACGATGGAATATCCCGAGGACCTGTCCTGGGTCACCTTCAACCTGCGCGATGACGTGACCTTTGCCGATGGCACGCTGATGACGGCCGAAGATGTGGCGTTCAGCTTCAATTTGTTCCAGACACAGGGCATCAGCGAATACCGCGCCATCATCGAAGGCTATGTGGCGGGCGTCGAAATCCTGGGCCCACACCAGATCAAGTTTTCCTTTACACCCGAGGCCCCCATTCGCGAACGCGTCGGGCTGGCGGGGGGCACGCCGGTGTTCTCGAAGGCGTGGTTCGAAGAAACCGGCTCGCGACTGGACGAAAGCAGCGATCAGCTGTTCATGTCCACCGGACCCTATGTGTTGGACAATTTCGACATCAACCGCCGCGTGGTCTATGGGCGCAACCCGACCTATTGGGGCGCGGATCATCCGATAAACGTCGGGCGCAACAACTTTGATACCATCCGGGTGGAGTATTTCGCCGACAGCACAGCGGCCTTCGAAGGCTTCAAGGCGGGTGCCTATACGTTTCGCGAGGAAAGCTCCTCGCTGATCTGGGCCACGGGGTATGATTTCCCGTCCATCGATGCGGGCCATGTCATCAAGACCGAACTGGCGGATGGGGCCATTGGCACGGCGCAGAGCTTTGTATTCAATTTGGATCGCACTGATTGGCAGGACAAACGCGTGCGTGATGCGATCGGCATGATGTTCAACTTTGAATGGTCCAACGAAACGCTGTTCTATGGCCTGTATACGCGGGTGAATTCCTTCTGGCCGGGCTCGCGTCTGGCCGCCACGGGCACCCCGTCGGCGCAAGAACTGGCGATTCTGCAACCGCTGGTCGACGAAGGGCTTCTGCCCGCCACGATCCTGACGGACAAGGCCGCGCTGGCCCCGGTGATGGACGGCAAGGAAAACCGCCCCGGGCGGCGCATCTATCGGGCGGCATCGAAATTGTTGGACGATGCAGGCTGGGAAATCGGCGATGACGGTATCCGACGCAACGCTCAGGGCGAGGTGCTGGAGCTGGTGATCCTGTCCTTCAGCCCCCAATTTGACCGCATCCTGAACCCATACATCGAAAACCTGACCCGTCTAGGTGTGCGTGCGAAACTGGACCGCGTCGACAATGCGCAATATATCGAACGGCGCCGGTCGGGCGACTTTGATCTGGTCGGTCACGGCATTTCAATGGGGTACGAACCCGGTATTGGACTGGAACAGTGGTTCGCGTCGAAAACCGCCGACAACAGTTCGCGCAACCTGATGCGTCTGCGCAATGAGGCGGTGGACCGTATCATTCCCAGTGTTGTGGCGTCCCAAAATCTGGACGAGCTGACCACATCGGTCCACGCGCTGGACCGGGTGCTGCGCAGCCTGGGGTTCACTGTGCCGCAATGGTACAAGGACGTTTATACGGTGGCCTATTACGACATGTATGCCCACCCGGCCGAATTGCCGCCCCTTGATCTGGGATACCTGGATTTCTGGTGGTATGACGCTGAAAAACACGAGGCCCTGAAGGCCGCCGGCGCGCTGCGCTGAGCTGAACTCACACAGGCAAGGACGACCCAATGGGCGCCTATATCCTCAGGCGATTGCTGCTGATCATCCCGACGCTGATCGGGATCATGGTGGTGAACTTCACGCTGACTCAATTCGTGCCGGGTGGCCCGATTGAACAGATCATTGCCCGCATGGAGGGCACGGGCGATGTGTTCGAAAGCATTTCGGGCGGCGGCGATGTGGGCGCAGAAAGCGGCGGCGGGGGCGATGAACGATATCTTGGCGCCCGCGGATTGCCGCAGGATTTTCTGGACAGTCTGGAACTGGAAATGGGCTTTGCCCGCATCGTCTGTGAAGACGGGTTCGACGGTGAGCCAGACCTGAAAATCGACGGTTGCGTAAAAGAAGACATCCCCCTGGTCGAACGCTTTTTCATCATGATGGGCAACTATCTGCGGTTCGATTTTGGCGAAAGCTATTTCCGATCAATCGGTGTGTTTGAACTGGTTGCCGAAAAGCTGCCGGTCTCGATCACCCTGGGCCTGTGGTCCACCGTCATTGCCTATCTGATCTCGATCCCGCTGGGCATCCGCAAGGCGGTTCGGGACGGCAGCCGGTTCGATACCTGGACCAGCAGCGCAATCATCGTGGCCTATGCGATCCCCGGCTTTCTGTTTGCGATCCTGCTGCTGGTGGTCTTTGCGGGCGGGTCATTTTTCCAATGGTTCCCGCTCAGGGGCCTGACCTCGGACAATTTCGATGACCTCAGCGTGCTGGGCAAGATCGGTGACTATCTGTGGCACATCACCTTGCCGGTGCTGGCCTCGACCATCGCCAGTTTCGCGACCCTGACCCTGTTGACCAAGAACAGTTTCCTGGATGAAATCAAGAAACAGTATGTCGTGACTGCCCGTGCCAAAGGCGTGTCGGAGCATAAAGTCCTGTACGGCCATGTTTTTCGCAACGCCATGCTGATCATTATCGCGGGCTTTCCCAGCCTGTTCCTGGGTGTGTTTTTCGGATCCTCCGTGATCATCGAAACGCTGTTTTCTCTGGACGGGCTGGGCCGTTTGGGGTTCGAGGCCGCGTTGCAGCGCGACTATCCGATCATCTTTGGCACGCTATACGTCTTTGGTCTGGTCAGCCTACTGGTCGGCATCCTGTCTGACCTGATGTATGTCTTTGTCGATCCGCGCATTGATTTCGAAGGGAGGGAGACATGACCCTATCCCCCCTGAACCAACGCCGTTGGCGCAACTTTCGCCGCAACGGACGCGCGTTCTGGTCGCTGATCCTGTTCCTGGTCCTGTTCGGCCTGTCGCTGTTTGCTGAATTCCTGGCCAATGATCGCCCGATCCTGGTCAGCTACCGCGGCGCATTGCACGTTCCGGTGATGAAATTCTATCCGGAAACGGCCTTTGGTGGCGATTTCAAGACCGAAGCGGTCTACTCCGACCCTGAGGTTGAATGCCTGATCGTCTCAGGCGGGCTCGAGGCCTGCTGGGATGACCCCGAGGGCGTGATCGAAGATGCCCAGGATGGCGTTGTCGACGGTGAAGAGATCGCCAAGGGGTGGGCCATCTGGCCGCCTGTGCCCTATGGCTATAAAACCATCAACGACCTGGGTGGCCCGGCGCCTTCGGCCCCTGACGCCGACCACTGGCTGGGCACCGATGATACCGCCCGCGACGTGTTGGCGCGGGTGATCTATGGCTTCCGCCTGTCGGTCTTCTTTACCATCGTGGTCACGATCTTGACTTCGGTCATCGGCATCGCGGCTGGGGCGATCCAGGGCTATTTCGGCGGGCGCATCGATCTGATCTTTCAACGTGCGCTCGAGATCTTTACCGCCACCCCATCGCTTTATGTGATCATCATCCTGTTTGCGATCTTCGGGCGCAGCTTCTGGTTGCTGGTGTTTGTCACGGTGCTGTTTGGCTGGCCCGCCCTGGTGGGCGTGGTGCGTGCCGAGTTCCTGCGCGCACGCAACTTCGAATACGTCCGCGCCGCCCGTGCATTGGGAGTGGGCAATGGTATGATCATGTTTCGCCACGTTTTGCCCAACGCCATGGTCGCGACGCTGACCATGCTGCCGTTCATCATTACCGGCACGATTTCGACCCTGGCGACGCTGGATTTCCTGGGCTTCGGCCTGCCGTCATCATCACCCTCGCTGGGCGAACTGACCCGCCAGGCAAAACAGAACCTGCAAGCGCCCTGGCTGGCGTTTACCGCCTTTGTCACCTTCTCGCTGTTGTTGTCGCTGCTTGTCTTCATCTTCGAAGGCGTGCGCGATGCGTTTGACCCAAGGAAGACCTTCAAATGAGCGTGCTTGAGGTCAAGAACCTGAACGTGTCCTTCCGTCAGGATGGCAAATCCCACCCGGCGGTGCGCGGCGTGTCGTTCACCATCGAAAAGGGCGAAACGGTCGCCCTGGTTGGTGAAAGCGGCTCGGGAAAATCCGTGACGGCACTGTCGACCGTGTCGCTTCTGCCGGATTCGGCCGAAGTCACCGGCTCGGTCACCTATGAGGGGCGCGAGATGATCGGTGCCTCGGACGCCGACCTGCGCGCGGCGCGCGGCAATGACATCAGCTTTATCTTTCAAGAGCCGATGACATCCCTTAACCCGCTGCACACACTGGAAAAACAGCTGGCGGAATCGATCGAACTGCACCAGGGGCTGCGTGGCGACGCCGTGCGCGCCCGTATCATTGAGCTGTTGATCAAAGTTGGCATTCGTGACCCTGAAACGCGGCTGAGCAGTTATCCGCACCAATTGTCTGGCGGGCAACGTCAGCGCGTGATGATTGCCATGGCGCTGGCCAACGGGCCGGACCTTTTGATTGCCGATGAACCAACCACGGCGCTGGACGTCACGATCCAGGCGCAGGTGCTGGAGCTGTTGGCCGGGCTGAAACAGGCCGAGGGAATGAGCCTGCTGTTCATCACCCATGATCTGGGCATTGTGCGCAAAATTGCCGACAAGGTTTGCGTGATGAAGGGCGGGGTGATTGTCGAGGCCGGACCGACCGCCCAGATTTTTGATAACCCGCAACACGACTACACCCAGATGCTGCTGAACGCCGAGGCGTCAGGCCAGCCCGGCCCGGTGCCCGAGGATGCGCCAGTGATCGCCCAGACCGATGCGCTGCGCATCTGGTTCCCGATCACACGCGGGTTGATGCGCCGCACTGTTGGGCACATCAAGGCGGTGAATGCCGCGTCCTTCACGGTGCGCGCGGGCGAAACCGTTGGCATTGTTGGCGAAAGCGGGTCGGGCAAAACCACACTGGCGCTGGCGGTGATGCGGCTGATTTCATCGGACGGGCCGGTCGTGTTCATGGGCAAGGATGTGCAGGGCTGGAAATCACGCGACCTGGCGCCCTTGCGTCGTGACATGCAAATCGTGTTTCAGGATCCCTATGGGTCGCTGTCCCCGCGCATGACCTGCGAGGAAATCATTGCCGAAGGCCTGTCCGTGCACGGGTTGGAACCGGGCCGGAACCGCTCGGAAATGGTCGCCGAAATCATGGAGGAGGTTGGCTTGGACCCGGCCACCATGCACCGCTATCCGCACGAGTTTTCCGGCGGGCAACGTCAGCGCATTGCGATTGCGCGCGCGATGATCCTGCGCCCGAAACTGCTGGTGCTGGACGAACCGACCTCGGCGCTGGATATGACGGTGCAGGTGCAGATCGTCGACCTGCTGCGCGACCTTCAGGCCAAGCACAAGCTGGCCTATCTATTCATCTCGCATGACCTGCGGGTGGTGCGTGCGCTGGCGCACAAGGTGCTGGTGATGCGGGCGGGTGATATCGTTGAAAGCGGCCCGGCGGATCAGATATTTGACGCGCCGGAAACGGATTACACCCGCGCCCTGATGGCGGCTGCGTTCGATTTGCAGGTGCGCGAAGGGGCCGCGGATTAAGCCACCCGGCTGAAAGATGCGCCGCCGGGCCAAAGGCGCGGCCACGCCCAACCCGACGCGTTTTGCACGTCATCCGAGGGATGGATTATGTGCAAAGCGCCCACATCATTGAAATGGGAGTGGGCCATTTCCATTCCCCTTGTTTCAGGAAAATGCAAAAGGCTTTAACGCGACCCGACAGGATCAACGTGAGGCGGGAGCGTACCGGATCAAGAGGGGCCGATCACCTTACAAGTCGCATTGCGCGCCTCCAGCCGGCGACAGGCCAGCTCGGCGCCTTCCTGGCTGAGCCCAACGAAATTCGCGTGCCAGCCGTTTGGCCGTTTCACAACTTTGCGCAGCGCTTCGTCCAGCGTGCCAAGTTCGTTCAGCGCGGTCTTTAACAACAGCCGTTCGGCCTGATAGCGTGACGTCATGACGCCCACGTTCACACCCCAATGTCGCCCGCCAGATGTCGACATCCGCGTCACGACCTCAGGGGCCGCTTCGGCAACAGGTGCCGCTGGCTGAACCGAGGCCAGCGTGATCGTCGCTGGGCGTTGACGTGGGGCAGGGGCCATCACCGGGGCCGACACCGTTGCGGCGATGACCTGTGCAACAGGGGTTTCAGGGGCGGGCGTCGGCGCTGTCACCGGCGCTTGCGCCAGCTCCACGGCTTGTTCCACAGCATCGGCGACCCCTTCCTCCAACGCGGCCAACAGGGCGGCGGGGGCTTGGGCCACGGGGCGCGGTTTTGGGCGCGGGCTGGTTTTCGGGGCGACGGCCACGCGGACGATCTTGCCTGCGGGGGTGGCCCCAGGGGCGACTTCGCGCCCACCACCGGCGTATACCGGGATTGCCGGGCGGCGCACGGCGGCGCGGGTCGGTGCGCGTCGGAACCCAAGGTCCATCAGCTCGGCCACCTGCGCGTTGCGTGAGGCGGTCGATCGGCCACCAAACACGGTGGTGATGATCCGTTCGCTGCCCCGTTCCGCCGAGGCCACCAGGTTGAAGCCCGCCGCGCGGGTATATCCGGTCTTGATCCCATCCGCGCCGCGATAGGCGTTCAGGAACCGCGTGTTGGTATTGTTCACCGTCTTCATGCCCGCATCCGCCGTGCGGCGTGAAAATAGGTTGTAATAATCCGGGTGGTCGTAAAACAGGTGCCGGCCCAGCGTGGTCATGTCCCGTGCGGTCGACAAGTGCCCGCTTTCGGTCAGCCCGTTGGCGTTCTTGAAATGCGTGCGCGTCATGCCCAGCGCCTTGGCCGTACGGTTCATGCGCCGGGCAAAGGCGGCTTCGGAGCCTGAAATCGCGATGCCGATCGCGGTCGCCGCGTCATTGGCGGATTTCACCGCCGCCGCGCGGATCAGGTACCGTAGTTTGATGCGTTGTCCCGTGCGCAGACCCAGTTTCGAGGGCGGCTCGGCTGACGCCTTGGAGGTGATCGTCACCACGGAATCCAGGCTGATCTCACCATGTTTGATCGCCTCGAACGCGATATACAGGGTCATCATCTTGGTCAGGGATGCCGGATGCAACTGCGTGTCCGCGTTGCGCGAATGCAGCACCTTGCCGGACCGCGCATCAACCACCATCGCCGCATAGGGCGCCGCCAGGGACACCACAGGCGCAAGCGCCGTTGCACAGCCGATAACTGCCAGAAATAGCCAAAATTGGACGTACTGCCCCAGACGTTTTGTCACGTCGCTTACCTTTATCTGCCTCAAACGCCGGATCTATCGCCCAGCTGATGTGTGGTTAACCTAGCACGGTCCAGGTGGATCGGAAAACATTCTATTTTCAACAGCTTTCACAGTGACCTTGAAGTCACGCCGCTAGATATAGGGGTGCATGGCGCGAAAATGGCCAAGTTTATACCAGATCGGCGATCAGAGCGGGCAGGGCAGCCAAATCCGGCACTGTGCGAAATCTTGCGTGGGTCACGGGCGGCGCAGCACGTTCATAGTCCCAGGTCAAATCATGCGGCACATGAATGCCCCAGGCCCCGGCCTCGAGCGCGGGAATGACGTCGGATTTCAAAGAATTGCCGACCATCATCGCGTTGCCCGCCCCACCATGGGGGGCAAAGGCGGTGTGATAGATGGCCGCGGTCTTGTCCGACACGATCTGCACCCCGTCAAACAGCTCTCCCAACCCCGATTGCGCCAGCTTGCGTTCCTGGTCCAGCAGGTCGCCCTTGGTGATCAACAGGATCGTATGGGTCTGCGCCAGCGCTGCCACGGTTTGCGCAGCATGGGGCAACAGGTGGACCGGGTGGGCCAGCATCTCTTGCCCGGCGTCGATCAATTGGCGGATGACGGAGGCTGGCACGCGGTCTTCGGTGACCTCAATCGCGGTTTCGATCATCGACAGGGTGAAACCTTTGACGCCAAATCCGTAATGCCCCAGATTGCGCCGTTCAGCCGCCAACAGCCGTTCGGCCAGGTGATCAGGGTCGGCGAAATCCGCCAGCAGCCCGGCAAACCGGTCCTGTGTCAGCTGAAAAAACGCCTCGTTTTGCCACAGCGTATCGTCCGCGTCGAAACCAATTGTTGTGACTTTTGTGTGCATTCTGTATGTGCCTCGGGATCGAACATGGCATGTGCCCCTTTTCACCGGGACCACAGGTCCTATATTGTTCGGTCTGAGAGCCTTGGAATGCAAGCCCCGGAGACGCGCGTGAGTATTGTGCCCCTGATGATGTCCGACAAGGACGATCACGACGGTGATGCCGATCTGGCCGTGGCCACGCGGCCCAAGACCAAGCGGCCGCCGATGTATAAAGTGATGCTGTTGAACGATGACTTCACCCCGATGGAATTCGTCATCATGGTGTTGGAACGGTTCTTTGGCATGAACCACGCCCAGGCGTTCGAAATCATGCTGACCGTGCACAAAAAGGGCCTGGCGGTGGTCGGGGTCTTTTCGCACGAAGTGGCGGAAACCAAAGTCACGCAGGTCATGCAGGCGGCGCGCGAGCACCAGCACCCACTGCAATGCACCATGGAACGAGAGTAAGCGGACACATGTCCAATCCCAGATTGTCGCTGGCGCTTGAGGGCGCTTTGAACCTGCCCGATGATGGGCGAATTGTCGTATTTGGCGCGCCCGAAGGGGCCGACCTGTCCGCGTTGCCCAAGGCCCGCGTGACGGTGGTGCAGGGCCTGTACCCGGCGCATCTGTATTGGGCCCGGATGGGGTATGACGTTGCCGTGCAGGCCGAAGGCACCTTTGCCGCCGCCGTGGTGTTCGTGCCGCGCGCCAAGGCCGCCGTACGGGCCTTGCTGCACGAGGCCGCGCGCGTGACCGATGGTGGTCTGATCGTGGTGGACGGGCAGAAAACCGACGGGATCGACAGCATCCTGAAGGCGCTGAAGGGTGTTACGACGCTGGACGGCGTCATCTCCAAGGCGCATGGCAAGATCGCCTGGTTCACCGGCGGAGATTTCACCGGGTGGCAGGCACAGGACACGGTTCTGGAGGGCGGTTTCATCACGCGCCCCGGCGTGTTTTCCGCCGATGGTGTCGACAAAGGCTCGGCCGCTCTGGTGGCCGCACTGCCGGCGACGATCACCGGTCGGGTTGCCGATTTGGGCGCGGGCTGGGGATACCTGGCACGTGACATCCTGACCCGCGAAGGGGTCACCGCGCTGGAGCTTATCGAAAGCGATCACGCTGCGCTGGACTGCGCCCGGCGCAACATCGACGACGACCGTGCCACGTTTGTTTGGGGCAATGTCACGACCCACATCTGCAAGGCGCTGTGTGATGTGGTCGTCTCGAATCCACCGTTCCATGTGGGCCGCGCCGGGGACCCCGGCCTGGGCCGTGCGTTCATCCGGGCCGCCTGCGGTATGCTAAAGCCGACCGGCACGCTCTGGATGGTGGCCAACCGCCACCTGCCCTATGAGGCCGAGCTGAACGAATTGTTCCGCGAAGTCGAAGAGGTGGGCGGCACCTCTGGGTTCAAAGTTCTGCGCGCCTCTAAGCCACGTCGCCAGAAGCGATAACTTCCCCTAAACTTTCGCGAGAGAATCAGGAGGCCGCCATGTCGCTATCCATTCAGGGCAAAACCGCCATCGTTACAGGTGCCGCCAATGGTGTGGGCTTGGCGATTGCACGCCATTTTGCCGAACGCGGCGCAAATGTGATCTGCGCTGATATGGACGAGGCCAAGCTGCGCGAAGAATGGGGCGAAAACCCGGAACCGGACACCGAGGGCGCCACCAACACCCGGTATTTTGCCGGTGATCTGCGCGAGAAGCTGACCATTGCCAACCTGCTGTCGGCCACGGTGGATGCATTCGACCGCGTTGATATCCTGGTCAATGCCAGCCGCCAGGTGATGACCTCGGACCCGCTGGATGCGGATGACAAGACGGTTCAGATCCTTTTGGATCAGAACCTGATGACCAGCTTGCGCCTGTCTCAACTGATTGCCTGCCGCATGATCAAACAAGGTGAAGATCTGGGTGAGGAAAACCAGGACACGCCGCTGGGCGCGATCATCAATCTGTCATCCATCGCGGGCATCCGCACGCAACCCGGTTTGATGGCGTTTTCGATTGCCTCGGCCGCGCTGGATCAAATGACCCGGTCACTGGCCGTGGCGCTTGCGCCCAGCCGTATCCGCGTGAACGCCGTCAGCTTTGGCAGTGTGATGAGCGCGAGCCTGATGGCCGCGATCCGCGAGAACAAGGAAACCCGTCAGGATGTGATCAACGGCACCCCGCTGGCACGGATTGCACCGGCCAGCGAATTGGCCGAGGCGGTGCAGTTCCTGGCGTCAGACGGGTCCGGGTTCATGACGGGCCACGTGATGACGGTCGATGGGGGACGGTCCCTGGTGGATGTTGTCGGCGACCCGACACATTAACCCCGCGCGGACGGGCCTGATACCCGGATCAGCCCTCGGGATAGGCCGCCGCACAGCGCGCCAATTCGCTCTGTAGGACGATTTTGCGTTTCTCCAGGGCCGACAATTTAGCCTGTTCCGCATCCGGATCAATATGCACACGGCGATAGGACGGCAGATTGGGCCCGGTGCACAGCGCAAAGCCACCTCTGCTTGAACAGAACCGTGCGCCCACCGTAAAGACCGCGTTGGTTTTGACATAGGCATAGCCGCGCTCCAGGTTCTCGCGGGCCTCGCGAATTTGCACATCAATGTCATACATGTGGTTCTTTGCCCGGCTTTCGCAGGTCTGGCGTTCGGTGCAGGCCACAAGGGCGATAGGCAACAGGGCGGCAAGGATCAAATGGCGCATGGAACCCCCTTTCCAGCCCATGATACCGCGCAATCCGCGACACAGGAAACAGGCGTTTCCCTGTCGGTGGAAAACCGCTAGTTAGGGGCGCAAACAGGGGGACGATATGACCGATATGATGACCGACCAGAAAGCCCGTGCCAGTGCCTGGTTTCGCGAGCTGCGCGACCAGATCGTCGCCACCTTTGAGGGGCTGGAGGACAGCCAGACCACAGGGCCTTTCGCCAGCCAGCCCGCCGGTCGGTTCGACGTAAGCGAAACCACACGCGCCAGCGACGATGGCAGCGACGCGGGCGGTGGACTGATGTCCGTCATGCGCGGTGGCCGGGTGTTTGAAAAGGTCGGCGTGAATATCTCAACCGTGTTTGGCACGTTGGGCGAGGCCGCACAGGGCGCGATGGCGGCGCGCGGTGTGCCCGGCATCAAGGAAGACCCACGGTTCTGGGCCAGCGGCATCAGCCTGGTCGCCCATATGCAAAACCCGCACAGCCCCGCCGTGCACATGAACACCCGCATGTTCTGGACCCCCGGCGCCTGGTGGTTCGGCGGCGGCAGCGACCTGAACCCCTGCATCGAATATGACGAGGATACAGCGCATTTCCACGATGTGCAGAAACAGCATCTCGACCCGCACGGCCCCGATCTGTACCCCGAATTGAAGGCCTGGGCGGATGAATATTTCTATGTACCGCACCGGGGCCGCGCCCGTGGTGTCGGCGGCATTTTCATGGATGACCGCAACACAGGCAATTGGGAGGCGGATTTCGCCCTGACCCAGGATATCGGCCGCGCCTTCCTGCCCGCCTTTGTGCCGGTGACGGAAAAACGGCGCAACACGGACTGGGACGCGGCTGACAAGGACGCACAACTGGTCCATCGCGGCCTCTATGCCGAATACAATCTGGTCTATGATCGGGGCACGAAATTTGGCCTGGCCACGGGGCATGACGCGAATGCTGTGTTGATGAGTCTGCCGCCGATGGCCAAGTGGGTGTGAGCATGAAAACAGCGATCGTCACAGGCGCGGCGCGGGGCATTGGCCTGGCCACCACGAAATTGTTTCTGGGGGAAGGCCGTCAGGTCGCCATGATCGACCGCGACGGCCCGGCCTTGGCCGCAGCGTCCGAAGGGTTAGAGGGCGTGTTGCCGGTACTGTGCGACGTGTCAAAACCCGATCAGGTCGACGCCATGGTCGCCGAGGTCATGGCGGATTTCGGCCAGATCGACGCGCTGGTGAACAATGCGGGCGTGGCCGATTTTGGCCCCATCGCCGACACGGATTTCGCCCGCTGGCGCACCGTGATGGAGACCAACCTGGACGGGGTTTTCCTGTGTTCTCAGGCCTGTCTTGACGCGCTGAAGGCCAGTGGCGGTGCGATCGTGAACATTGCCTCGATCTCGGGCCTGCGCGCTTCGACCCTGCGTGTCGCCTATGGCACCTCCAAGGCGGCTGTGATGCATCTGACGCAGCAACAGGCGGCAGAGCTGGGCGAATTCGGCGTGCGCGCCAACTGTGTCTGCCCCGGTCCGGTGGCGACGAAACTGGCCATGGCCGTGCATTCGCAGGACATCATCGACGCGTACCACGACGCGCTGCCGCTGAACCGCTATGGCACCGAGGACGAGATTGCCCAGGTCATTGCATTTCTGTGTTCGGACAAGGCGAGCTTTGTGACCGGCCAAGTGATCGCGGCGGATGGCGGGTTTCAGTCGACAGGCATCGGCCTGCCATCGCTGCGCACATAAACGCATCGCTCCCGCCCGCCCTTGGGCCTT
>DFBF01000234.1:0-308 GCA_002367285.1 Rhodobacteraceae bacterium UBA3087
ATGGCAGTGCCGCGTCACCTTGCAAAGACAGTCGCCAACCTTGCCAATCTGACGCCCCGATCGGATTCAGCCCTTCCCCCTGCGTCCGCCTTGGCCTAAAAGGCCCGCAAAGACAGCCTTAAGGGGATACTGGGCATGGATGAGCCGAAGATTACCGAGGAATTGATTGCAGCCCACGGTCTGAAACCGGATGAGTATGAGCTGATCCTGGAAATCATCGGGCGCGAGCCGAGCTTTACCGAGCTTGGCATCTTCTCGGCGATGTGGAACGAACATTGTTCCTACAAATCATCCAAGAAATGGCTGCG
>DFBF01000234.1:351-608 GCA_002367285.1 Rhodobacteraceae bacterium UBA3087
GGCCAATGCGTCGTCTTCAAGATGGAAAGCCACAACCACCCGTCTTATATCGAACCCTATCAAGGCGCGGCGACCGGCGTTGGTGGCATTCTGCGCGACGTGTTCACCATGGGCGCACGTCCCATCGCGGCGATGAATTCGCTGTCCTTTGGTGAAATTGATCATCCGAAAACCCGCACGCTGGTCAATGGTGTGGTCGAAGGCATCGGCGGCTATGGCAACTGTTTCGGCGTGCCCAATGTGGGCGGCGAAGTCCG
>DFBF01000234.1:681-1586 GCA_002367285.1 Rhodobacteraceae bacterium UBA3087
TCGGCGGCCTCGGGCATCGGCATGCCAGTCGTGTATCTGGGGGCGAAAACCGGCCGTGACGGCGTTGGCGGGGCCACCATGGCATCCGCTGAATTTGACGACACGATCGAAGACAAACGCCCCACGGTGCAGGTCGGTGACCCGTTCACCGAAAAACGCCTGATGGAGGCAACGCTGGAGCTGATGGCGACCGGCGCTGTCGTGTCGATCCAGGATATGGGCGCGGCGGGTCTGACCTGCTCGGCCGTGGAAATGGGCGACAAGGGCGGCTTGGGCGTCAGGCTGAACCTGAACGCCGTGCCGCAGCGTGAAGAAAACATGACCGCCTATGAGATGATGCTGAGCGAAAGCCAGGAGCGTATGCTCATGGTGCTGAACCCGGAACTTGAAGCCGAGGCGCGTGCGGTATTTGAAAAATGGGACCTGGATTTCGCCATTGTCGGCGAAACCCTGGCCGAAGACCGGTTCCTGATCCTGCATGACAACCGGGTCATGGCCGATCTGCCGCTGGCCACGCTGGCAGGTTCGGCCCCTGAATATGACCGGCCTTGGGTGGCAACACCTGCCGCCGCCCCCCTGGGCGACGTGCCCGAAATCGACGCTATCGACGGGCTGCGTGCGCTGATCACCTCGCCCAACTATGCGGCGAAACAGTGGGTCTATGAACAATACGACCACATGGTCATGGCCGACACCGTGCGCGCGCCCGGCATTGGCGCGGGCATCGTGCGGGTGCATGGCACCGACAAGGCCATCGCGTTCACCTCAGACGTGACGCCGCGCTATGTCAAAGCGAACCCGATTGAGGGCGGCAAACAGGCGGTCGCCGAAGCCTATCGCAACCTGACTGCCGTTGGCGCCCTGCCGCTGGCCACCACTGACAACCTGAACTTCGGCAACCCCGA
>DFBF01000234.1:1625-3564 GCA_002367285.1 Rhodobacteraceae bacterium UBA3087
CGAAAAGCCCGAGATCATGGGGCAATTCGTGGGCGCGATCAAAGGCATCGGCGAAGCTGTTGCCGCGCTGGATGTGCCGATCGTGTCGGGCAACGTGTCGTTGTATAACGAAACCGATGGCACCGGCATTCTGCCGACCCCGACCATCGGCGCGGTGGGCCTGTTGGAGAACCTCGATGACATGATCGGCGGCGTGGTGCGTGACGGCCATGTCGCCATGGTCATCGGTGAAACCGCCGGCCACCTGGGCCAATCCGCCCTGCTGGCCGAAGTCTTCAACCGTGAAGAAGGCGACGCGCCCCACGTGGATCTGGTGGCCGAGAAGAAGCACGGCGATTTCATCCGCGACAACCGCCTGCTTATCAAAGCCTGCACCGACCTGTCGGACGGTGGCCTGGCGCTGGCCGCGTTCGAGATGGCCGAAACCGCTGGCGTCGGTGTCACGCTGGACGCCGCTGACACACCGACCCTGTTTGGCGAAGATCAGGCGCGATATCTGGTCGCTTGCAACTTTGACGAAGCCGAAGCGCTGATGGTTGCCGCAGGTCAGGCCGGTGTGCCGATCACATCGGTTGGCCGGTTCACCGGTGACAGCGTGCGCATGGGCGGCTCGGACGCCCCGCTGGCCGAGCTGTCGCAAGCGTTCCGCACCGGCTTTGACGTCGCACACCGCTAATGGCACCCCTGCCCGCCCCCTCTGGGCTTGAGGACCTCAAGCCCGACTGTGGCGCCTGTGCGGCGCTGTGCTGTGTTGCACCGGCCTTTGACAAGGGCGACGATTTCGCGCTGAACAAACCGGCGCTGACGCCGTGCCGCCACCTGACGGACGGCAACCTGTGCAAGATCCACGAAGACCTGGTCGATCTCGGCTTTCCGGCCTGCGAAAGCTTTGACTGTCTGGGTGCCGGGCAATACGTTACCCAGAACCTCTATGGGCGCGACACCTGGCGCACGACGCCCGAGCTTTTGCCCGAAATGGCCGAGGCCTTTCGCACCCTGCGCCGCATCCACGAGGCGCTGCAACAGATGTTCCTGGCCGCCGCCCTGCCCCTGTCGCCTGCACAAGAAGCCGCACGTCAGACGACCATCGCCGCCCTGACACCGGCGACCGGCTGGACCGCCGCCCGCCTGGCCCAGGCCGAAAGCGACGGCATCTTTGCCCAGGTGCGCGACACGCTGACCGGTTTCCGCAGCGCGGTCAGCCGCTAGGCCCTTGCGGCCCCCCCTCCCCGGACCTAGATTGAAGACCGAACAGGACAAGGACCACACCGCATGGCCATGCAAGCCCAGCAAATCGAAGACCTGATCCGCGCGGGCTTTCCCGACGCCAAGATCACCATCACCGACCTGGCCGGAGACGGTAACCATTGGGCCGCCGAGGTGGTCGACAAGTGCTTTCACGGCATGAACCGCGTGCAACAGCAACGCGCCGTGAACGCCACAGTAAAACCCCAGATCGACAGCGGAGAGCTGCACGCGCTGGCGCTGACCACCAAAGCGTCGGAGTAACGGGTGAGCTGGTTGCTCATCCTGATCGGCGAAAATTTCCCGCCCTGGATGTTGCTTCTGGCCTTTCCCGTTGTGGTCTTACCTGGCCCTCTACAATTATTTGCCGGAGCGCGAAGACCGGCGCCCAAACAAGGATCAACCCAAAATGACCGACGCAAAAACTCAAATCGACGAAACCGTCAAAGCCAACGATGTTGTGCTCTATATGAAGGGCACCAAGGACGCGCCGCAGTGCGGGTTCTCCTCGCGCGTGGCTGGCGTGTTGAACTTCATGGGCGTTGATTTCGCCGATGTAAACGTTCTGGCCGATGAGGCCATCCGCAACGGCATCAAGGAATATTCGGACTGGCCGACCATTCCGCAACTGTATGTCAAAGGCGAATTCGTCGGTGGCTGCGACATCATCACCGAAATGACCCTGTCGGGCGAA
>DFBF01000234.1:3587-3775 GCA_002367285.1 Rhodobacteraceae bacterium UBA3087
GACAAGATCCGCGAAGCCAACGCCTGATCGCGGGTAACATACCCAACGGATTCCGAAGCCCCCGCTGCGCGCTGCGCCAGCGGGGGTTTTCATACCCTCCCCACGCACCAATCCCGAGCGGCCCTGTGCCGCGAGACAAGAAAGCGTTGCGAAAGCAACACCTTGTGGAAACGGTCGAGAATTGAGAA
>DFBF01000082.1:0-2977 GCA_002367285.1 Rhodobacteraceae bacterium UBA3087
AATGCCCACGGCCATGACCACCAGATCGGCCGGGATCATTTCATCATCCTGCAACAACACGCCTTCAACGCGATCTTCACCGACAATGGCGGCGGTCGAGGCCTTGCAGCGCACCGTGATGCCCTTGTCTTCCAGCGCGCGGCGCAGAAGGTATCCGGCGGCTTCGTCCAACTGGCGTTCCATCAGGTGGCCCATCAGGTGGATGACGGTCACATCCATGCCCCGCGCGGCCAGGCCTGCGGCAGCTTCAAGCCCCAGCAGCCCACCACCAATGACCACGGCCTTGCCGCCCGTCGCAGCGGCCTGGATCATCGTATTGGTGTCTTCCAGGTCGCGATAAGCAATGACGCCGGGCAGGTCCTTGCCGGACACCGGGATGATGAAGGGCGCGGACCCGGTTGCGATCAGCACCTTGTCATAGGCCACTTCGCCGTTCTGCCCCACGACCACCTTGCGGGTACGATCAATCGCGGTGACATGTTCGCCAAAGCGGCAGGTCACGCCACGGTCATCGTACCAGGCGTCGTCATGGGTTACGATGTCATCATAGCTCTTGTCGCCCGACAGGACCGGGGACAACATGATGCGGTTATAATTGCCGCGTGGTTCGGCATTGAAGACTGTGATGTCATAGGCGTCCGGGTCCGCATCCAACAGATGTTCCAGCGCCCGGCCTGAGGCCATTCCGGCCCCGATTACGACGAGTTTCTTGGTCATGTCTTTCACTCCGCCGCGATGGGTTGAGGTTTCGGTTTCGGCGTGGCTCCGTGTTCGTATTCCTCAAGGAAATCCAACACTTCCTGCCGATAGGCATAATAATCGGGGTGTTCCAGCAGCGCCTTGCGCGTGCGCGGCCGGGGCAGATCAACATCGACAATCTTGCCGATGGTCGCCTGTGGCCCGTTGGTCATCATGACCACCCGGTCAGCCAACAGGATCGCTTCGTCGACATCATGCGTGACACAGACGGCGGTGACTTTGGTCCTGTCCCAGACCTCCATCAACACCTCTTGCAACTCCCAGCGGGTCAGGCTGTCGAGCATGCCAAACGGTTCATCCAGCAACAGCAGTTTTGGCGACAGCGCAAAGGCCCGGGCAATGCCGACACGTTGTTTCATGCCGTTGGACAGCGCGCTGGCCTGCTTGTCCATGCTGTCCCCCAGGCCGACCCGTTCGAGATAGTATTCGACCACATCCTGACGTTCGCCCTGGCTGGCGCGCGGGTACACCTTGTCGACCCCCACGGCCACGTTTTCCTTGGCCGTCAGCCAGGGAAACAGGTTCGGCGACTGGAACACGACAGCGCGTTCGGGGTCGGCCCCGACCACACCACGCCCGTCCAGATTGATCACCCCCTTCGAGATTTCGTTCAACCCGGCGGCCATGGTCAGCACCGTGGATTTGCCACAGCCCGAATGGCCAATCAGCGAAATGAATTCGCCTTTCTCCAGTTTAAGGTCAAAATCCTCGACCACGGTCAGGGGACCTTTGGGTGTCGGGTACACTTTGTGCAGCCGCGAGAATTCCAGATATTTGTCCGTGCGGGTGCTGTCCTTGGCACGCACATCTGCCTGCGCTTTTGGCAGGTTGTGCACGGCGGTGACATTGGGCAGTTGCCGGGTCCCATCAACCTTGGAGGCAATACCGACATCCATAAGATATTTCGTGACGTCGACCCGCAAGCGTTTGAACTCTTCGTGGTGATTCATTTCGCTGCGGTCGCGCGGACGTGGGATCGCGACTTTGAATTCCGCCCCCAAGGAGCCGTCCGGGTTCAGGGCAATGATGCGGTCGGCCAACAAAATGGCTTCGTCCACATCGTTGGTGATCAACACGCAGGTCTTTTTGTCCGCTTCCCAGATATGTTCGATCTCATCGGCCAGGTTGGCGCGCGTCAGCGCATCCAGTGCCGACAGAGGTTCATCCAACAACAGAACCTCAGGGCTCATCGCCAGCGCACGGGCCACATTGACCCGCTGGCGCATGCCCCCTGACAATTCGGCGGGACGGCGCGATGCCGCATGGCCCAGCCCCACCATCTTGACATAATGATCGACCTTCTCGGCCTTTTCGCCAGCTGCCATGCCCGGAAAGATCGTATCGACCGCCAGGCGTACGTTGCCGCTGACCGTCAACCAGGGCATCAGCGAATAGTTCTGAAAGATCACGCCGCGTTCCGGCCCCGGACCGGTGATCGGGGTGCCCTTGAACGTCACCTCACCCTTTGAGGGCATCTCGAGCCCGGCCATCAGGTTGATCAGCGTGGTCTTGCCGGTGCCCGAAAAGCCGAGCAGCACAAGGAATTCACCCTCTTCGACCTTCAGGTTGATGTTGTTCAGCACATCCGCTCTGGCTGTGCCTTCCCCGAAGCTTTTGGAAACATTCTTGAATTCAAGCATGGAGATCACCGGTTGTTGGAGAAGGTAAAGAGCGACTGGATCGCGAACATCACACGGTCCAGCAGGAAACCGATGATGCCAATGGTAAAGACCGCAACCATGATCTTGGCCAAGGATTGCGAGCTGCCGTTCTGGAATTCATCCCAGACGAATTTTCCCAAACCGGGGTTCTGCGCCAGCATTTCGGCGGCGATCAGAACCATCCAGCCAACACCCAGCGACAGACGCAGGCCCGTAAAAATCAGCGGCAGCGCCGAGGGCAGGACCAGCTTGGTAATCTTCGACCAGGTGCCCATTTTCAGAACTTTGGACACGTTCACCAGGTCCTTGTCGATGCTGGCAACCCCCAGCGAGGTATTGATCAGCGTCGGCCACAGGGAACACAGCGTGACCGTGATGGCCGAGGTCAGGAACGACTTGGAAAACATGCCGTCATTGGTGACATAGACCGCCGATACGACCATGGTCACAATCGGCAACCAGGCCAGCGGCGACACGGGTTTGAAAATCTGGATCAACGGGTTGATTGCGGCGTTCGCGGTGGGCGACAGCCCGGCCATGATCCCCACCGGGATGGC
>DFBF01000082.1:3002-6104 GCA_002367285.1 Rhodobacteraceae bacterium UBA3087
ATCTGGTCGTAATAGGTCGGCTTGCCCGTATAGGCCCGCTCTTTGACCCGGTCCGCGCGCCCTTCGGCGATCAGTTTCGCATTCCGCTCATCCTGGCGCAGGTAAAAGGCCTCTTCCTTTTCACCTTCGCGCACCGCATCGGCGTGCAAGCTGCCCACTTGCTCCCAGACCTGCGCAGGGCCGGGAATGGCGCCCAGGCTGGTCTGAACCGTCGGCGCCAACGTCCCCCAAACGACCAGGAAACAGAGGATGGCCAGCACCGGAACTCCCAGCAAACGCCAGACCTCCTTGACCTGCGCCTTCGGGTTGTCCCCGGCAATGGCCTTCAGGATCGGGGTCATCCAGCTCAGGCCCAGAACCTGGAACCAGCCGTCTGCCTTGTTGATACGGGTGAACACACGGGCGCGGCGGGCTTCTCGCGCTTCGTCTGCAATGGCTTGGGGGTCGATGGCGGTCATGTCATGTCCTCGTGTTATGCGGGATGGTGGGCGGGGCGACGTTCGTCAGAACAAGCGTCGTCCCGCCAGCCCTCAGCCCTGCACCTCGTTGCCCACGACGATCTGTTCGCCCTTCAGGCCAATCGGCAGGCTGTCCAGATATGCGTTGGGGGTTTTTCCGTCATAGCCGATGGCGTCGATGACATCTTCGGCGGGCGTCGGAGCCTTGTAACCGTCGCTGTCCCAGGGGAAATCCGCCTCGCTGGCCAGGCCTTCTTCGACCAACATCCGGGCGGCATCCAGGTAGATTTCGGGCTTGTAAACAGACTGGGCGACCTCATCGTACCAGCTGTCAGGCTTGGCCTCGGCAATCTGGCCCCAACGGCGCATCTGGGTCAAATACCAAACAGCATCCGAGTAGTAAGGATAGGTCGCATTGTGACGGAAGAACGTGTTGAAGTCCGGCACCTCGCGTTTGTCGCCGCGTTCATATTCGAACGTGCCAGTCATCGAATTCGCGATCACCTCGGCATCCGCGCCCACATATTCGCTGCGCGCCAGGATCTCGACCGCAGCTTCACGGTTGGCATTGTCGTTTTCATCCAGCCAGATCGCGGCCCGGATCAACGCCTTGACGATCGCCTTGGTCGTGTTCGGGTAGGCTTCGGCAAATTCATTGGTGATGCCGAACACTTTTTCCGGGTTGTTCTTCCACAGTTCATAATCGGTAATGACCGGCACACCGATGCCTTTGAACACCGCTTGCTGGTTCCACGGCTCACCAACGCAATAGCCGTTGATCGTGCCCGCTTCCATTGTCGCAGGCATCTGCGGCGGCGGGGTCACGGACAACAAGACATCCGCGCCAATCTGACCTGTGATATTTTCCTGGCTGTAGTACCCCGGTTGCAGGCCACCGGCCGCCAGCCAATACCGCAGTTCATAGTTGTGCGTCGAGACCGGGAACACCATGCCCATGTTGAACGGCTTGCCTTCGTCGGCGAACTGTTCAACCACCGGCTTCAGCGCGGCGGCCGAAATGGGATGGACTGGCCGACCGTCATCCATCGACGGGATATGCGGACGCATCAGGTCCCAGACCTCGTTTGAAACCGTAATGCCGTTGCCGTTCAAATCCATCGAAAACGGCGTGATAATGTGGGCTTTTGTGCCAAAGCCGATTGTCGCGGCCAGGGGTTGGCCGGCCAACATGTGCGCGCCATCCAGCTGGCCGTCGATCACACCATCCAGCAGAACCTTCCAGTTTGCCTGCGCTTCCAGCGTGACAAACAGGCCTTCATCTTCGAAATACCCGTTCTCATAGGCCACAGCCAGCGGCGCCATGTCGGTCAGCTTAATGAACCCGAAGGTCAGCTCGTCTTTCTCAACGTCCAGCATTTCGGCCATGGCAGGCAGGCTGATCAAGGCGGTCGTAAGCCCGGCGATGATCTTGGGGGCGATGGATTTCAGCATTTGATTTCCCTTTCTTTGTCCGGCAACCCGGAAACGAAAAACCGCCCATCTTACCCGCGGGAGGAGTGCGGGTAGGATGAGCGGCGTTGCTCTCTGTTGGACTTCTGGAACGCCATTGTTCCGTGTCCTTGACCTTGTTCTAGCAACCCTGCTGCGGCGCGGCGATGCAGTTGCAGCATTATACCCAAGAGCAAATGCGAATTGCCTAATCTTTAGGCACTCAAACCTGCCCCATGTCGAAAACCTGACCATCAAAAAAGGCATCCGGGCCCAGAATCATCTGTCCGCGCAGGCTGGGTGCGGGCGCTTCATGCGCCATGGCCCCCTCGATCTTGTCAGAGTCCGCGGGCAGATCACGCACCAGATCGGTCAGGCTGTCGCGATACAAGTCCGTGCGAAAGGCCGCGCGCGCGATTTGGATTGTTTGCTGCACATCCAGGCCATTACGGGCCGCCATGCGTGCGCCGATCCAGGCTGCTTGCGACCGCCAGGGGAAGGTAGCACCATTGTCATGAAAGCGCAGAAAATGCGGTACCCGGGTTGCCAGCGCGCGCTGGCGGGTCGGCAATTCGCCCAACAGCGCCCGATCCAGAACCTGTTCGGGCAGGTCCAGAAACTCGCTCCGCGCCAGCACCTCAGACGCAAGGCTTCTGTTCCCGGCTTGGCCCAGCCATTCGCCCGCCCGCCAGATCGCCCGCACCAGGGCTTGAACGGCCACAGGGTTGCTCTCAATCCAATCACGCCGGGCACCCAGCACCTTTTCCGGAGCAAAGGCCCAGATCGCAGAGCCCGGCAGAACCAGCTCTCCGACCCCGCTTTCCACGGCAACCGAGCCCCAGGGTTCGCCCACACAGAAGGCATCCAGGTCGCCCGCCGCAACCGCATCGGCCATTTGCGGTGGCGGCACTGTCACCATGGTTGCATTGGCCAATCCAAGTGCATCCAGCCAGTATTGCAACAGCTCGACATGCATCGAATGCGGAAAAGGCACCCCAATGCGCGGGGCGGCAACCGAGGCAATCAACGCCTGGCCAGTTTCAATGGGGGTGTCAAAGCGCCCCTGCCAGCCATGGCTGCGCATACAATCCGCCACGCCGCGTGCCACGCCAATGACATTCCCGTTGGCCGACAACGTCATCATCGCATCGACCTGCGCCGTGATACTGCCCAGCCCCAACGACATGGCAATCGG
>DFBF01000082.1:6219-7871 GCA_002367285.1 Rhodobacteraceae bacterium UBA3087
ATGACCAACGGCGCGGCGTCCACAAGGGGCACATATCCCAGGTTCAAGACGGGGCCATTCATTGCAACAGCTCCGAGGCCGTGACCAGCGCCTTAGCGATATCAATGACCTTGCGCCCCTGATCCATCGCCGTTCTGCGCATCAGGGCATAAGCCTCGTCCTCGCCGATCCCCTTGGCCTGCATCAGCACACCCTTGGCCCGGTCGATCGTCTTGCGTTCGGCAAGCGCCTGTTTTGCCGCATCCAGTTCGGCGCGTATCTGGCTGACCACCTGAAACCGGGCGATGGCTGTCTGCAAGACCGGGTGGATACGGTCCTGCGACAATCCATCAACAACATAGGCCGACAGCCCGGCGCGCATCGCAGCACGGGTCAGCTCTGGGTTGGTGTGATCAACGAACATGGCCACCGGGCGGCTTGCGGCCCCTGAGGCTGCCGATAGGTTTTCCAACATATCGCGGGACGGATTGGCCAAATCGATCAAGACCAGGTCCGGGTCCAGATCGGTCAGGCGGCGGGCTAAGGCACCGATTTCAGCAATGACCGTGACATCGGCCCACCCCGCATCCCGCAGCCCATCAATGATCAGACGGGCGCGGTCCGGGTCAGGTTCAACAACGCAGATTTTCAATTCAGCAGGCATAGCGCCTTGAAAGCGTGAAAATACTGCGCCTGCAAAGCCGCGCGCACAGAGATTGAGCAGATAGCCGCGATTTGCTCAATCTCTGTGCGATGACAGCCCTATCGCCCAATTATGAGGCAAGACTGGGCAGCCAAAGCACGATCTGCGGAAAGGTCACCAGCAGGGCAATCGTCACCGCATCGGCAATGAAGAACGGCGTCACTCCGCGAAACACATCCTGTACCGACAGATCATCACGCACACCGGCCACGACGAAACAGTTCAACCCAATGGGCGGGGTGATCAGGCAGAATTCAGCCATTTTCACCACCAAAATGCCAAACCAGATCGCGCACATCGGCCCGGACATGCCAAAGGCACTGTCCGCAGCAGACACCATTTCGCCGCCGTTCAACGCCATGATGGCCGGATAGACCACCGGCAGCGTCAACAGCAGCATGCCGATTGCGTCCATGAACATGCCCAGCACCGCATAGGCCAGCAGGATGAACACCAGCGTCAGCATCGGCGACTGTTCCAACCCGGTGATCCAGTCCGAAAACGCGCCCGGCAGGTCAGCGAACCCCAGGAACCGCACATAGATCAGCACGCCCCAGATGATGGTGAAAATCATGACCGACAACTTAGCGGTCTCCAGCAGGGCATCTTTCAGCTCCGACCAGCGCATGCCGCGATACATGGCGATCAGAAAGACGACAAACGCGCCCAGCGCGCCGCCCTCGGTCGGGGTGCCAAGGGCATCGCCAAACGGGTTGTAGACGAAAAGGATGATGGTGAAGACGACGAACACGATGGGCAAGGCGGGGGGCAGGCTTTCGAACCGCTCGCGCCAGGTAAAGCCCCTGACAGGTGGGCCAAACCCTTTGATTGTCATCGCCATACCGATGATCAGCGCAGCATAGACCACAGCAGAAAAAGCGCCGGGGATGAAACCCGCCAGCAGCAATTTGCCCACATCCTGTTCAACGATGATAGCATAGATCACCAGAATGGCCGAGGGCGGGATCAG
>DFBF01000082.1:7912-8038 GCA_002367285.1 Rhodobacteraceae bacterium UBA3087
CATCTCAGGGATGGCGATGCGCGCGAAGACGGCTGCGGTCGCCACCGACGCGCCCGACACGGCGGCAAAACCCGCAGTGGCAAACACGGTCGACACGGCCAGCCCGCCCGGCACCCAGGCGATCCA
>DFBF01000070.1 GCA_002367285.1 Rhodobacteraceae bacterium UBA3087
GTCTCATGCGCCGCGTCGCCCACCGCCTCGATCTGGCGGGTAATGCTGTCGGCAATGTCGCCCAACCCCAAATGCCTGCTCCTTCAATTGTTAGGAAGAACATAGGCGTTTCAAGGCGGCAGTTCCAGAACCCGTCTGGGGCTAAGTCACGCGACGCCAACTGCGTTCAACTCGCAGAAAATCCCTTATCGTCAACCGTATTGCAGTTCGAAGAGTCAGCTTCTGTCCTGCGGGCGCTTCAGCTGTCACAAAACAGACTCCTGCGCGACCTAGGCTGACCCTGCTCGTGATTCTCCAGATCGGCTGGGCCGCCCGCCCCGTTCATCTGTCACGACGCCCGCGCGCCCGTCTTATCCCCGCTGTTCGCGCGGTCAGCGCCCCCGGCCAACCCCCGGGGGCGCCTCGATTACTGGCCACAGAAGCCTGCGCTCTATGCCGCACGAAAAGGTCTGGACACCTGACCTTTCCCTGATACAGTCACGTTCTTTCCCTGATACAGTCCCGTTAAGGAGGACCCCCAAATGGCAATCGGCAGCAAAATTCGCACCTATTTCAACGGCACCTGGCACGACGGAGACGTCGCGGTGATGAACGCCGCCGATCATGGCACCTGGCTGGGCTCCACCGTGTTTGACGGCGCGCGATTCTTTGACGGGCTGACCCCGGATCTGGACGCCCACTGCGCCCGCGTGAACCGCTCGGCCAAGGCATTGATGCTGAACCCGACCGTCACGACCGAGGACATGGTCGCGATCACCCTTGAGGGGTTGAAGGCCTTCGGTCCGGACGAGGCCGTCTATATCCGCCCGATGTACTGGGGCATTGACGCCGACATGTCCACCAGCGCCATCGCGCCGGGCCAGGACACGACCGGGTTCGCCATCAGCCTGGAAGCCGTCGCCATGGCCGCGCCCGAGGCCAGCACGACCCTGACCACCACACGGTTCTGCCGACCGGTGCTGGAAAGCTCGGTCGTCAACGCCAAGGCCGGGTGCCTGTACCCCAACAACGCCCGCATGTTGATCGAGGCCCGGTCCAAAGGTTACGGCAATGCCCTGGTCTGTGACGCGCTGGGAAATGTCGCCGAAACCGCTATCGCCAACGTGTTCATGGTCAAGGATGGAGAGGTCTTTACCCCCATCGCCAACGGCACTTTTCTGTCCGGCATCACCCGTGCCCGTCACATGACCAACCTGCGCGCGGATGGCGTAAAGGTGCATGAAAGCGTGCTGTCGTTTAACGATTTCCGCGCGGCCGACGAAGTCTTCCTGTCGGGCAACATGTCCAAGGTCACGCCAGTCACGGAATTCGACGGCACCATGTATCAGGTCGGCCCGGTGACGAAACGCGTGCGCAGCTTGTATTGGGATTGGGCCAACAGCAGCGCCTAAAGCGTTTCGACATGTCGTTGAAATAGAACAGTATTTCGAAACGCGCGAAACCTATTGATGCAGCGTGCGTTTCAGAAACAGGTTGTAAGCCACCCTGATCCCGGAACGCTTTGGCCGCGACAATTCCGATATTGCGTGACTTTTCCCCTTGGTCCATCATCGCCCCGATAGACAGGGGATCAAGATGCGCAAATTTCTCGTGGTGCTGGATGACAGCCGTGAATGCTTGAACGCCATGCGCTTTGCCGCCATGCGCGCGTCAAAAACCGGCGGCGGTGTGACCGTTCTGTCGGTCATTCCACCGGACGAATTCAACCACTGGATCGGCGTCGGCGCCATCATGCGCGAAGAGGCGCGTGAACGCATCGTCGCCCATTTCGAAGTCTTCGCCAAATGGATGCGCGACCGTCAGGGGGTCGACCCCGAACTGGTCATCCGCGAAGGCGAAGTGGTGCCCGAAATCCTGGCCCATGTGCGCGAAGACAATGACATCGGCGTGCTGATTCTGGGGGCAGGCGAAGAAAAATCCGGCCCCGGCCCGCTGGTCACACAATTGACCCGAGCGTCGTCCGACCTGCCCGTACCAATCACCATCGTGCCCGGTCAGATGTCCAAAGAACGGCTCGAGGCGATCACCTGAACCACCTCTTCTTTCAGGCCCTCTATCTCGGATCATTGGCCGCTCTGGCGCTGATTGGTCGGTATTGGCAGGATCTCTCGCCAGGGTTTTCCAATGGCGGGGGCGGGCTGTGTCGTGATCTTCTGTCAAGCGGTGGCAACGATGACGCCATGATGGTGGTCTTCAGCCTGTTTGCCCTGCCCCTTCTCTTCCGTTTGCTACAATTGCGGCAGGCTTACAGGCACACCGAGGGCATACTGCTTGGCATCATCACGCTTCTCGGGCTGGCAAGCCTTGGGCTTGCAACACTGGGTTGCGCGCGGATCTTCGCCACGGCCTTCGGTCGGCCTGACATCCCTTTGCTGACTGTTTTTATCGCACTCCCGCTTGCGTGGGTCGCGGCAGTACAGCTTTTTCGGATCAATCCCTAAACGCCCGCGCCTTCCCCGGTGCGGTGGGGTGGGTGGGCGGGAACCGTGCCGGGGAAGGCGTCAGCCCCCTTGCGCGCGCAACCACACCACCAGGCGCACAGATCGGCGCAGCGCCGTTGCCAGCGCGCCCACCGCGATGATCCACAGACCGGCCTGCAACACGGGGACACCCAGAACCTCAGGCGCAATCAGGGCCAAAACCGCCGCCCCAGTCGCCACCGCCATGCGCTGTGGTTTCGCCATGGGGCCGGAAAAATCCGACGCCATGCCCTGCGCATGGCCCGCCTCGCGCACATAAGCGGTCAGCACGGCAAAGCAGCCCGCCGCCCAGCCCAGCGCGGGCAGCCCGGCGCCCAGGCCCATGCCGACCAGAATCAGGATATCGGCGAACCGGTCCGGGGCTTCGTTCCAGAATGCGCCATCGGGGCCGGATTTCCCGCCCTCGACCGCAACCATACCATCAAACAGGTTGCACAACAGTCGCCCCTGCACCGCCAACGCGGCCAGGATCAACCACCCGCCGCCCGCCCAAAAGGCCGCGCCCGCCATGGCGGCAAAGACCACAGAACCCGCCGAAATCGCATTCGGCGTCACCGAGGTGCACGCCAGCCAACGCGCAAAGCGTTGCGCCAGTTTGGTGTCGCGTGTGGCAATCGGACGGCGGCTTTCGGGATCACTCATGACGACCTCTTCAATGATATCGTGTAAATCGCGCCATAGCTGCTGGCGACGCAAAACGGCACGGCGATGGTCGCCAACAGCGCGGGCGTGCCGGCCAGCCAATGGATGGACCCCAGCAAACAGATCGAAATCACCCCCGCCGCCAGTACAGGCAGGACATAGCCTGCCAGACCGGTGAACCGCGCCGCCACGGCTTCGATCACCCGTTTCATGAACAGGGTGATCACGGCGGTCAGGCAGCCCTGCACCAGCCCGGCGATCAGGGGCGCGGGCATATCAAAGGCACGGTTGGCAAATCCCGCCCAGCTGCCCATCAGGGCAAACCCGCTGGCGACATGCACCCATGAACGATGCGCGATGCTCATACGGCGGACCAGAAATACCGCACGACGTGGAAAAAGATCGGCGCGGAAAAGACCACCGAATCCAACCGGTCGATAAACCCACCATGGCCCGCGATCAGGTGGCCCCAATCCTTGACGCCCTTGTCGCGTTTGATGGCGGACATGACAAGGCCGCCAAAGAACCCCATCAGCGTGATGATCAGGGACAGGCCAAAGGCCTGCACCGGGGAAAACGGGGTCATCCACCACAGGCCTGCCCCCACCAGGGACGTCGACAGAGTGCCGCCCACAAAGCCTTCCCAGGTCTTGGAGGGTGACAGGCTGGGCGCGATCTTGCGCTTGCCCAGCAACTTGCCCCAGACATATTGCAGCACGTCCGACAGCTGGACGACGACGACCAGAAAGGCGACCAGCAGCACGTTCTTGCCCTCGAACCCGGCGATCTCCAACGACAGCAACGCGGGCACATGGCTGGCGGCAAAGACGCAGATCATCAACCCCCATTGGGTTTCTGCAACCCGCACCAGGAAACTGTCCGTGTCGCCGTGCAGCACGGACACAATCGGCAGGAACAGAAAGGCATAGACCGGGATAAAGATCGAATACATCCCATACCAGTCCGAATAGATCAGCGCGTATTGCACAGGCAGCACGACGAAAAAGCTGGCAACCAGCGCCCAGTGATCGGCGCGTGATTTCGCCGTCAGCGTCAGGAATTCGCGCAGGGCGGCAAAGCTCATGATCGCAAACAAGATCACCACGCCGCCGCGCCCGCCCAGCATGGCAATGGCCAACAGCGCGACCATGCCCCACCAGGCATTGATTCGCGCCACCAGGTTGTCGATCACCGGTCCGTCACCCAAGCGCGCGCGCAAGATCTGCGCAACCACCGTGGCAAAGGCCAACACGCCCAGAACGCCCAACATCAGCGTGCTGAATTCCGCAGGAGCGTTCATACCGCGCCCTCCTTCAATGCCAAAAGCGCGGTTTCCGCCCGGGTCAGAAAGGCGGCCTTGGCCTCGCCACTTTCTACATGGATCGGGTCGCCAAAGGTCACGGTGCAGATCAACGGCACGGGAATAACCTCGCCTTTCGGCATGACACGGTTCAGGTTTTCGATCCAGACGGGGACCAGATCGACATCGGGGCGCCGTTCGGCGACGTGGAACAGCCCCGGCTTGAACGGCAACAACGTCACGGTTTCATCCATGTTTCGTTGACCCTCCGGAAACAGAATCAGGCTTGATCCATCCTTCAACGCGTCGACCATCTGCCCCACGGGGTCATCGGTGCGCGTCTGTGGATTGCGATCAATCAACACCGCGCGAAACACATCACGCCCAATAAAGCTGCGCAATTTCGACGTCAGCCAGTAATCCGCCGCCGCGACGGGGCGCGTTTCACGGCGCAACGCGGGCGGCAGGACCGTCCACAGCAACACGAAATCGCCATTGCTGGTGTGGTTGGCAAAATAAATGCGCTGACGGCGGGTGGGATCAACCCCCTGCCATATGCCGCGCACAGCGGTGACAAGCCGGGCAAACAGCGCAATTGCATTGCCGACGTTTCCGGCCAGAAAAGACCTCAGCACATAACCTCACTCAGACAGGGACAAACTCCTGCGTCTCATGTTCATAAAACTCCAACCGGCCTTCGCCGATATCATGCCACGCTCCGTGCAAGCTCAGCGTCTCATTTTCGACCGCGTCGCGTACGAACGGAAAGGACATCAGGTTTTCCAACGACACGACGACCGATTCCTTTTCCAGCGCGGTGGTGCGTTCGGCGTCATCTTCGATGTCACGCACCCGTTCAAATCCGGGGCGCAAAATGTCCATCCAGCGGCCAACGAAACTGGATTTGTCTTCCAGTTCAGGCGCATGGCCGGTGCACATGTCGTGACAGCCCTGCACGCCGCCACAGTTGGAATGGCCCAACACGATGACATGGGCGACCTTCAACGCGGTCACCGCATACTCCACAGCCGCCGAGGTGCCGTGATGGTCACCATCCGGCGCATAGGGCGGCACCAGGTTGGCCACATTGCGGTGGATAAAGAATTCACCCTGATCGGCACCAAAGATGCTGGTCACATGCACACGACTGTCACAGCATGACACGATCATGGCACGCGGGCGCTGGCCCTCGTCCGCCAGACGGCGGTACCATGCCTTGTTCTCGGCAAAGCCTGTGGCCTTCCAGCCTTGATACCGTTGAATGAGATAAGCCGGCAAAGGGCGCGCGTTTTGCATCTAGGTCCTCCGATCGTTCGAACGGTTTTACGGTGCATTTGCAAGAAATTCGAGCGATTTCTGCATTCCGGGTAAACCTTTTCTTATGCCCCCATCACGATGCTTGCCCCGATTGAGGGAATAAACCATGGGGTGTGGTCGTGAACGCGATTGTCCAATTGACGCTTGAAGAAAATGTTCGGCTGGATCGTGACCAGCTGGAAGTCCTGTATGTCCAACTGGGACCGGCGGGAGCCGACAAACTGGTCAGCCACGCGCTGGAGGAACTGGCAGTGGCGCTGGCACGGGTGCAGAAAAACCATACCGCCGGGCGGGTCGACGAGGTGCGCGTGGGCGTGAAAAGCATGATTACCATCTCGCAACAGATCGGCATGACAACGCTGGCCCGCGTGGCGCGCGATGTGATGGACCTGCTGGATGGCAAGGACGGCGCGGCCTATTGCGCCTCGGTTGCACGACTGGGGCGGATCGGTGAAAGCAGCCTAATGGCGGTCTGGGACCTGCAAGATATCCCTGGCTGATGCGGTCAGACCTTTTCGCCGGGCGGGCCACCAAGCCGTTTTCGCAGAAAACGGCCACCGCCCCGCCGGTGCAAATTATTTGAAATAATTTGGCTGTCGGTGGCCTCGCTCCGCTCGGCGGACGCTGGTTGCGGGTCTTGCGGCCCGCCCTCCAGGCTGTAGTCTTGTGGCAGATGCACTGACGCACTCACAGACCGGGGCCTTCCATGACACTGACTTTTGCCGAACAGACCAGCGACACGATCCCCTTGCATGTGATCGACAAGGCAACACTGGCGGCCTTTACCAGCGACCTGGACCCTGCCGCACAGGCCTGGGTCACGGCAAACGGTTTCTCTGCCACGCTGGGGTCCACGCTGGTCATCCCCGGCCCCGATGGCACCCCCGCCATGGCGCTGGTTGGCAACGGCGACGCGCCTGCGCGCACGCGCCAACGGTTTGGCCTGTCCGCCGCACGTGCCAAATTGCCCGCAGGCACCTATGTGCTGCACACCGATTTGGTCGCAGAGGCCCTGGACGAGGCCGCCCTGGGCTGGCTGCTGGCAGGCTATCGCTTTGATCGCTATCACCCGCAATCTACGCCCAAAGCCCAGTTGGTCGCACCCGCTGGCGTGGACGCCGCGCGGCTTATGGCCATTGCCGCTGGCGAGGCCCTGACCCGTGATCTGATCAACACACCAGCCTCGGACATGGGGCCGGATCGGTTGGACCAGGCCGTGCGCGATCTTGCGCAGCCTTTTGGGGCCGACGTCTCGGTGATCACCGGTAAGGGGCTGTTGGACGACAACTTTCCAATGATCCACGCCGTGGGGCGCGCAGGCCCCCATGCGCCCCGTCTGATCGACATGCGCTGGGGCACCAATGGCCCGCGCCTGACGCTGGTCGGCAAGGGCGTGTGTTTTGACACCGGCGGTTTGAACCTGAAGCCTGGCGCGTCGATGGGGCTGATGAAAAAGGACATGGGCGGGGCGGCCACCGTGCTGGGTTTGGCCCAAATGATCATGTCCCTGAACCTGCCTTTACAACTGCGCGTGCTGATCCCAGCGGTCGAAAACTCGGTCGCGGGGGATGCGGTTCGCCCCGGCGACATCCTGACCTCGCGCAAGGGTCTGACGGTTGAAATCAACAATACCGACGCCGAAGGCCGTCTGGTTCTGGCCGACGCGCTGGCCCTGGCCGACGAAGACACGCCCGACCTGATCCTGTCCATGGCCACCCTGACCGGGGCGGCGCGCGTCGCCGTCGGCCCGGACCTGTCGCCGTTCTTTTCGACCGACGTCGGGGTCACGGACGCGTTGAAATCAGCCGCGCCGAAAGTGGCCGATCCGGTCTGGGAAATGCCGTTCTGGGACCCGTATGAGACAATGATCGAACCCGGTATCGCCGATCTGGACAACGCCCCCAAGGGGGGATTTGCCGGCGCAATCACCGCCGCGCTGTTCCTGCGCCGCTTTGTCACCGACACCCCGCGCTATGTGCATTTCGACATCTATGGCTGGAACCCCACCGCCGCACCGGCCCGCACAAAAGGCGGCACAGGCATGGGCGCGCGCGCAATCCTGGCGGCCCTGCCCGACATGCTGGATCTGTGATGGATCGCCGATTGACGCCAAGCAACGGGCGTGTGGCGCATGTGTCCCTGCGTGGACGGGTTGATGCAGAGCAATTTGTAGAAGGCGAAGAACACCGCATCGCCGTTGTCGTGGCCGATCTGTTGTCGTCGCAAGGCAATCGTGAACGCCAGCTGCTGCGCGCAGAGCTGTTCACGGCCTTAGATACGCAGAATGGCAAGGTCTTTGGCTTTGCGCAAAAGGACGGCTATTGTGGCTGGTTGAATGCAGCCGATCTGGTCGCTCCCCCGATCGCTGCCCCGACCCACCGGATTGCCGCCCCCCGCAGCTATACCAAGACGACGCCGGGCCTGAAAACCATGGGCCAGATCACGCCGCTGCCTTACGCAGCCCAACTTACCGTGCTTGATCAATCTGACGGCTGGGCCCGCATCGCTTGGGGACGCGGCACGATCCCAGCCGACCGTTTTGTCCCTGCGGGCCATCTTGCCCCCATCGACCACACGGCCTCTGATCCAATCACCGTGGCGCAACAGTTTCTTGGCACCCCCTATTTGTGGGGCGGCAATTCTGCCTTTGGCATCGACTGTTCCGGCCTTGTGCAAGCCGCGCTTTTGGCCTGCGGTATCTCGTGCCCCGGTGACAGCGACATGCAGGAAAACCTGGGGGACGAGGCCGAGGGGCCGCATCAGCGCGGCGACTTGTTGTTCTGGAAAGGGCATGTCGCGATGGTGGTGGATGACCGTCGCCTGATCCATGCCAACGCCCATCACATGGCCGTTGCCGATGAAGGGATTGCAGACGCCATAGCGCGGATTGCTGCCCAAGGGGATGGTCCGGTCACGGCGCGCCGCCGCATGGTTCTGCGTTAGGTCACTTTACCGCCCGGATCAGCTTGCGTTCCAGCACGCGCAGCACGGATTTTAGGTCGTGACCCCGTTTCAGGACCTGCCCATCCATGCCAATAACGCAGTATTGCCCCTGTTTTTGCCGCAGGGCCGGGCGTTTTTCGATCCGGTACAACGGATGTTCCGCCGTGCGGCGAAACACGGAAAATATCGCCACATCCTTGAGGAAACTCATGCCATAGTCGCGCCATTCCCCGGCGGCGACCATGCGCCCGTACAACCCCATGATCGCGCCCAGCTCATGGCGATGGAACGCGATCTGCTGGGCCGGGCCTTTGCCCGGAAAGGGCGTCGGTGTTTGTACTGTCATAGGCCAAACTTGGGGCCAAAGAGTTAACAAATCAATCCCTGCCGCATTTTCGCCCTGAAAAGACCGTGCCATGACCCCACCCGCACCCTCATCGCGCCACAGGACACCGCGATAACAATACCTGTAGCGAGCGAATGCTCACCCGGCGCTGCGGTTCATAGCCCCCACCCAGTCCGCAGTGCCGGGACTACAAAAACCCCGCTTTCAGGCGGGGTTTTGTCGTTTCGGCGGGGCAAACAGCCAGCCGCGCGCAGGACCGACTGCGCACCAAAACGCCCGGACCCATTGCCCGGAAAACATCTTCTGTGGTCATTGCCCCCGTCCATCTTGATCACGATACATCGGATAGACAAGCCGAACTTGGTCACCCAAAAGAACACTCTTGGCCGTTCGGTCGGCTTTGTGCATCCTCAGAGAAATCGGTCGTATTGGGGGGAGCCATGACGCCACAAGACCGCGCGCGCCGCTCGGCGGATGCCATGTGGGCGGGCGACCATGCCAGCCAATCGACCGGCATGGCCATCACCAATATCGGGCCGGGCCAGGCCAGGCCACCATTACCATTCGCCCCGATATTACCAATGGTCAAGGCGCGGCCCATGGTGGGTTTCTGTTCACCCTGGCCGACAGCGCCTTCGCCTTTGCCTGCAACAGCTACAACAACAATGTGGTCGGGCAGCATACCTCGATGACCTATCTCAGCCCGGGGCGCGTGGGCGAAGTAATCACCGCCACCGCAACCGAGACCAGCCGCGCGGGACGGTCCGACGTCTTTGACGTCACGCTGAGCGGTGAAGACGGCCGCCAGATCGCGCTGTTTCGCGGCCATTCCCGCCAGATCAGCGGCCACCATTTCGACGAAGACACCGC
>DFBF01000238.1:0-3682 GCA_002367285.1 Rhodobacteraceae bacterium UBA3087
TGTCGCGCGCGCCGACCCAGTCGTGGCGGGATTGCAGCCCGGCGGTTTCCAGCATGGCGCTGGCGGCATCTTCGGCCAGCGGGCGGGGCAGTTTCTTGGTGAACTTGGGCGACCGTGTGGACAGGACGGCGGTTGCGTCAAACCCGTCGCGATCCGACAGCCAGCGATAAAACCCCTTTACCGATGACAGTTTGCGCGCCAGCGACCGGGCACCGGTGCCCGTGGCACGTTCCTGTGCCATCCAGGCGCGCATGTCGCGCAGGGTCACATTGGCCAGCGCGGCGCGCCCCTGTGGCCCGCCCATGTGGTTTGCCATGAAGGCAAGAAAGGCAATGACATCGGACTGATAGGCCTTGAGCGTATTGTCAGCCGCGTTGTCCAAGGCGCGCAGGTGGTCGACCCAGGCGGACAGCGCGTCACGCGCCCCGCCTGAGATCGTCAGGCTCATGACAGCCAGCGGCGCATGGCACGTTCGAATACGCCGCCGAAAAAGCCCAGAAGGTCGGTGCCTTGACCGGGCTTGAATTGATGCGGGTCCTCAGCGCCCAGCACCAACATGCCGGGCAGGCGGCCTTCGCCCAGGTCCAAGCGCAGGCAGGCCTCGGAGCGGACCCAGAACGGATTGTCGCCATAAATGCGAACGTCCGGTTCCTGCACCTGGCGCAGGGTGACCGGGCGCGGCGTGTCGCGGGTCTGGGTCAGGTAAGTGTCGATGAAGCCTGGTTCGGCGGTGGACAGCACATCGCCCAGTTTGCGCACGGCGGGGTTCGCATCGTCTTGCACGGTTTCCAGCACCAGACGCACACAGTCGACGCGCAGGATCTGACCGACCTCACCGTCCAGATCCTTCATGAAGGTTTCGAAATCCGACGCATCCAGCATGCGCAGGATGGCGCGGTGGATGATGTTCATACCAGCGAGATTTTCATAGGCCGCCGCGATTACGCCGCGATGCGTTTCCTCAAGCCGGTCCAGGCGGGCTTCCAGCCGTTCCATCGCGATACCGCGCATGTCGACGATATTGGCGCCCATGGATCGTTCATTGGCCGCGATCAGCGCGCGCATCATATCCTGATCGTCCAGGATCACTTCGGGTTGCGAAAGAAGTTTTTCGCGCAGATCGTCATCGATCACTGCGGGGTTGCTCATGTCTGCCTCGGGTCATTTTTTGTTTTGTTGAGGACAGTATAGCGGGTTTGGCGGGAAATGCTGCGGTTTTTTTGCCACAGATGTCGGGGAAAGAGGTCTGGGCAAGCCCCCCCTTGCCCCCTTGGTGGGGCGCGGGGGGGTAGAAGTCTGCTTTACAGGATCTTGATGTCGGCAGCCGCGATATCGGCCAGGAACGCGTCCAGGCCTTTGTCGGTCAGCACGTGTTTCGCCATGGCGTGGATCACCGAGGGCGGTGCCGTGCACACGTCGGCACCGATCAGGGCGGCGTCTTTCATGTGGTTGACGGTGCGGATCGAGGCGGCCAAAATCTGCGTCTCATACCCATAATTGTCATAGATGGTGCGAATGTCGGCGATCAGGTCCATCCCATCCAGGTTCAAATCATCCAGACGGCCAATGAAGGGCGAGATGAAAGTCGCGCCTGCTTTGGCGGCCAGCAGCGCCTGGTTGGCCGAGAAACACAGGGTGACGTTGACCATGGTGCCGTCGTCCGACAGGGCTTTGCAGGCTTTCAGACCGTCCCAGGTCAGTGGAACTTTGACGGCGATCTTGTCGTCGATCTTGGCCAGCTTGCGCCCTTCGGCGATCATGGTTTCGGCGTCGATGGCGGTGACTTCGGCGGACACCGGCCCGTCGACCAGATCACAGATTTCCTTGGTCACTTCCAGGATGTCGCGCCCGGATTTCTTGATCAGCGAAGGGTTGGTGGTCACACCATCCACCATGCCCAGAGCGTTCAGCTCGGCAATGGCATCGATGTCGGCGGTGTCGGCGAAGAATTTCATGGCAGTGATCCTGTCTGCGGCGGGTTCATGTTGGCGCTCTCATAGCGTATGCGGGGGGGCACAGAAACCCCCAATGGAGGCCGCGTGGCTGTAAGGTTTTTTGACAAGGGCGAGCGGGTCGGGGTTCTGACCACACAGCCGCTGGGTCGCATCCTGACCTATCGGGCGCCTGAGGGCGGCTGTTGGCAAGGCGCGTTTGTTGAGGTGCCTTTGGGGCCGCGCAAGATCATGGGGGTGGTTTGGGCACCCGGCGAAACGGGGTTTGATGCGTCGAAACTGCGCGCGGTCATCCGGGTTCTGGACGTGGCCCCGATGCGCGCCGAGATGGCCGAGTTTCTAACCAAGGTTGCGGATTACACCCTGACCCCGATGGAGCAGATGTTGCGTTTGGCAACGCGTGCGCCGGGCCTGACCGACCCGCCGTCGATGCGCAAGGTGTTGCGCCCCGGTGGGCCGCGCCCGAACCGGTTGACGGATGCGCGCACCAAGGTGATGGCGGTACTGGACGACAATTATGGTGTCGCCTTTACGATGAAGGAATTGTCGGACATGGCGGGCGTGTCATCGTCCGTGGTCAAGGGGCTGATCAAACTGGGTGCCATTCGCGAGGAAGACACGCCGCGCGACATGCCGTATGCGCCGTTGGATCCCTTGCGGCCGGGCAATGAGCTGTCCCCGGATCAGGCCGCCGCCGCCGCAGTTTTGCAGACGGGCATACGGTCGGGACATTACGGCACGACCCTGCTGCGCGGTGTTACGGGATCAGGCAAGACCGAGGTCTATCTTGAGGCCGTTGCCGAATGCCTGAAAAAGGGGCGTCAGGCCTTGGTGCTGTTGCCGGAAATTGCCCTGACCAGCGAGTTCCTGAAACGGGTCGAGGCGCGGTTTGGTGCGCGGCCTGCCGAATGGCACTCCGGGGTCACCATGACCGAACGGCGGCGCTGTTGGCGCATGGTCGGGTTGGGCGAGGCGTCTTTGGTCGTCGGTGCGCGCTCGGCGCTGTATCTGCCGTTTCGTGACCTTGGGCTGATCGTTGTCGATGAAGAACATGACAGTTCCTACAAGCAGGAAGATGGGGTGCTGTATTCAGCGCGCGACATGGCGGTGATGCGCGCCTCCATCTGTGACGCGCAGGTGGTGCTGGCCTCGGCCACCCCCGCGTTGGAAACCTGGGCCAATGCCGAGGCGGGCAAATACACGCGGCTGGAGCTGGCCAGCCGCTATGGCCCCGCCGTCATGCCCGACATGCGCACGATTGATATGCGCGATGAGGACCTGCCGGGGAACCGCTGGGTGTCGCCGACCCTGAAACGGGCCGTGCGCGACCGGATGGAAAAGGGCGAACAGGCGCTGCTGTTTTTGAACCGGCGCGGTTATGCGCCCGTGACGATCTGTCGGGCTTGCGGCCACCAGATCGGCTGTGACCATTGTGATGCGCGCATGGTCGAGCATCGGTTCCTGAAACGGCTGGTCTGTCACCAGTGTGGTGAAACGAAACCGATGCCGGAGGTCTGCCCGTCCTGCGAGGTCGAAGGCAAACTGGCCCCGGTCGGCCCCGGCGTGGAACGTCTGGCCGAAGAGGTGCGCGAGGAATTTCCCGATGCGCGAGTTGCGGTGTTGTCGTCCGACCTGTTCGCGTCGGCCCGTGCGTTGAAGGAACAGGTTGAACTGATTGCGGCGGGTGGGGCCGACATCATCATTGGCACGCAGATGGTCGCCAAGGGGCA
>DFBF01000238.1:3838-14256 GCA_002367285.1 Rhodobacteraceae bacterium UBA3087
ATGTTACAGACGTTCCAGCCCGAACACCCGGTCATTCGTGCCATCCTGGCGGGTGACGAAGAAGGGTTCTGGAAGGCCGAAGCGGCTGAACGGCGCGCGGCGGGGGTGCCACCTTATGGCCGTCTGGCGGGGATCGTTCTGTCATCGCCCGATGTGCAGGCGGTGTTCGATCTGGGCACCAGCATGGCCCGCGCTGATGGGCCGTTGCGCGATATCGGCGCGCAGGTGTTCGGCCCCGCGCCTGCGCCGATTGCGCGCATCCGTGGGCGTCACCGCGTGCGCCTGTTGGTCAAGGCCGAAAAGACCGCGCCGTTGCAGGCGGCCCTGGCGCGGTGGCTGCGGCAATTCCCGGTCAAGGGCGACATGCGCGTCAGTGTCGATATTGATCCGCAGAGCTTTTACTGAAGCGGCGCGAATGGCGGGTCAGATCAGTTGATCATAAACCCGGTCCGCCAGCGCGCGCAGGGCAGGGCGCGGCATGTCGCCCACCACGGCATACCCAAGATCGGCATCGTTCCAATACAGGCTTTGGGTGTCGCCCTGGGTGGCAAAGCGAAAGGCGCTGTCGGATTGGCCGGGCTGGTTGGACACATAGAGCGTGATGCGCTGACCTTCGCCGTTTTCATACATATACAGCCCGGCGGGTCCGCTGTCCGACGGCAGAATGCGCCCGCCCATCAGGCGAAACCCGGCGGCGTCCAGATCGGGGGGGCGCATGTCAGTGCCCATGCGTTTGCTCATCCAGCTGTCCATGTGGTCGCGTTGCGTGGCGGCGACTTCGACCGGGTGGACGACTTCGACCACGAATGTGTCATGGGCGGACATGGCGGCCTGGGCCAGAACCACCTGGGCTTGGCCTGGGCGGGCGATGCCATGGGCAATCCAGCCTGACGCTGTGCCGATCGCCAACATGCCAACCATTACCGCAATGCGCCAGCCCTGCCAGGACGGGGCCGTAGGGGGGGCTGCCTGGTGCAAAGCCCGGGTCAACCGGTCGGGAAGCGCCGGGTCGGGGGCGGGATACAGCTGTTGCAGGACATCATTCTGGGCGGTCCAGTCGGCCAAAAGGGCCTGTGCCTGGGGGTCTGCGTCCAGCCGTGCGGTGATCCTGTCGTGTTCCTCGGACGTCAAGGCACCTTCGAAATAGGCGATCAGGTCTTCTTCTATGAGAGGGGCTGGGATCTGGGTCATTCGTGTGTCTTTCTTCTCACGCTGTCTGCGCGTCCTGTCATGGTGCGCAGGGCGGCGCGGGCGCGGGCCAGGCGGGACATGAACGTGCCTTTGGGAATTTCAAGCGCGGCGGCGGCTTCGTCGAAACTGGCACCTTCCAGCGCCACCAGCAAGAGGGCGCGGCGCTGATCGTCAGGCAGGCGCGCAATGGCGGCTTCGGTTTCGCGCAAGGCCATGTGCCCGTCCTGCCCCGCCGGAGTGGCGGGTTCCACGGGCAGGTTTTCAATCGCCACCAGATGCCCCGCCCGCGCGGTGCGGCGCAGGATATCGCGGTGGCGATTGATCAAAATGCGAAACAGCCAGGCCTTGAGCGAGCCATCCGGCCGCCGAGAGGGCAACGCGGCAACGGCCCGCTCAAGGCAATCCTGAACAAGATCGTCACCGGCATCCAGATCACGCATCAAGGCGTGCGCATACCGGCGTAAAGCGGGAATATGGCTTTCGATCTCGTTCAGAGCGGTCATGGAGAGGGTCCGATCCGATCAGGGACGTGCCAGGTGCCAAACACCCTTCACGCCGTCACCGGTGATGTCGCCCGGCGCGCCATCCTTGAACCACGTATACAGCGGCATGCCATTGTGGGTCCACTGACGCGAACCATCCGTGCGCAGGACGATACCGTATGCACCCTGGGGACGTGCGCTGTTGCTGGCTTCGACCGGCGGCCATTTGACGGCGCAGTCGTCATAGCAGTTGGAGACCGCCGGGGTATCCTTGTCAAAGATATACAGCGACATGCCGTCACCATTGGTCAGGACCTGACCCTTGGCGCTGACGCCATTTTGAATGACCGCACCGGCCAAGGCGGCGGTGCCGACAAAAGCAGTAACCAGGGTCATCGCCAGAGTGTTCTTCAGTTTCACGTCTTTCTCCTTTGCAAGTCATGTGCCGGTGTATGCGTGACCGACACATAGAAAGACGCTGGGGATGTAGGAATAATCCCGATGAGGGTGAAAGAAATTAGGTGGCGGGAACGGGGTGCCTTTGATCCACCAGAACATCTGTGACCACCGCGCCGATCCACATGCAAAACAGCGCAAGCCAAGCCGTGCCGACAAAGATCGACCCGCCCGTGACGCCCGCGCCAATGGCACAGCCGCCCGCCAGCATGGCACCGAAGCCCATCAAGATTGCGCCTGTCATAGAACGGCGCATGATGGCCTCGCCTTCAAAGCCCTGCCATTTGAACTCCTTGGTGAACCAGGACGCGAAAAAGGCACCGATCACCACGCCGGGCACCAGGCCGACGTCGAATTCCAGCACCGGGTCGGGGATCAGGAAAAACATCAGCGTATTGGCCGAGGGGCCCGAAAAGGTGGCCGAGGTGACCGAAACCGGTTCAAACGCCACCAGGCTGAGGTTGTAGGTCAGCACCCAGCCCAAGGCGACGGCGAAGCCCACGCCAGAGCCAAAGATCAGGCGTTGCGCGCCCATATTGGCCCGTCTGGCAATCACGATGGCGACAACGGCGGTGATCAGGCCCAGGGCCAGGCCGGTCCAGTCCGGCAGGCGCAGTGCGGTCAAAAGGTTCACATTGGTGCCGCCTTTGGTCATCCACAATCTGGCCAGGTAATCGCGTGCCGGGGACAGCCTGCCATGCAGGCTCATCTGTGCGACGACGGCGAACAACAGCCCGGACATGACGCTGCGCAGGTTTCCGGTGGCTGCCAGCACCAGCAAACGGCCCGAACAGCCCCGCGCCAGCACCATGCCGACGCCGAACATGAGGCCACCGATGATGGCGCCGGACCAGGACCCGGTGACGGCCATCATGCGGGCATCTTCGGGGCGCATCAGGCCCAGAAGGGACGCGCCCTGCACCCAGACCAGCGCGGTTGAAAAGGTCAAAAGCCAGACAGCGACCGAGCTGTCCAACGCCTTGCGGGCGAATTCCACGGCCGCGGCGCGCAGGCAGAACCGCGCCCGCTGTGCCGAGACGCCAAAGACGATGCCGGTGATCAAGCCAAACAGCGCGCTTGTCGGTTCTTCGCCGATACGTTCTACGATGGGCAGAATGTCCATTGGTTCTCCTTACGGGCACTCGGTGAGGATCTGGCATGTTTTATGGGGTTGGATTGGTGTGCTTGCCTTGACATATGTCAGAAATATGCGGGTATTCGCATGTGATTTCCCCTCGTCAGTGCCAGATTTCCGGCGTATGGCGGGGGATGACGACGCGACACCACATCCTGACTTTGGACGAATCCAAAGCCCTGCCCACATGGCGGCGACCCGTTTTTCTGCTGTTGCTGATGGCGGCAGCTATGCCGATTGCCTTTTCGACCTGGTCGGCCCTGTTGAATAACTGGGTGATCGACGTGGTCGATTTCACCGGGGTCGAGATCGGCTGGCTGCACACAGTGCGCGAAATTCCGGGGTTTCTGGCGATTGGTGTGATTGCTTTGATGATGGTCATGCGCGAACAGGTGTTGGGTGTCGTGGCCTTGGGCCTGTTGGGCGTCGCGACCGCGCTGACGGCCTGGTTCCCGTCCCTGGGCGGCATTCTGGTGCTGACCATGCTCAGCTCGATCGGGTTCCATTATTATGAGACCGTGAACCAGTCGTTACAGCTGCAATGGATCGACAAGAAGAAAGCGCCGCAGATGTTGGGCTGGATCATGGCGGTGGGATCTGCGGCCTCGCTGGTCGCTTACGGGCTGTTGGTCGTCACCTGGAAAAGCTTCGATCTGTCGTACAACTTTGTCTATATGGTGTCAGGCGGCGTCACCGCGGCCATCGCCGTGTTCTGCTTCTTTGCCTATCCGCAATTCGAAAGCCCTGAGCCGCAGTTGAAGACCTTCGTGCTGCGCCGCCGATACTGGCTGTATTATGCGTTGCAGGCCATGGCGGGCGCGCGGCGTCAGATTTTCACAGTGTTTGCGGCCTTCATGATGGTCGAACGGTTCGGGTTCGAGGTGCACGAGATCACCGCGCTGTTCCTGATCAACTTTGTCGCAAACATGATCTTTGCGCCTTTGATGGGCAAGGCCGTGTCGATCTGGGGCGAACGCCGCGCGTTGGCGTTTGAATACATTGGGCTGGTCATCGTGTTTCTGGCCTATGGCGGGATTTACTATTTCGGCTGGGGCGTGGTGCTGGCGGCGACGCTGTATGTGATCGACCACATGTTCTTTGCCCTGGCGTTTGCGTTGAAAACCTATTTTCAGAAGATCGCGGATACACAGGATATCGCGCCCACGGCGGCGGTGGCCTTTACCATAAACCATATCGCGGCGGTGTTCCTGCCCGCGGTGCTGGGATACCTGTGGGTGGTCTCGCCCGGTGCGGTGTTTGGCCTGGCGGCTGGCATGGCTTGCGTGTCGCTCGCGCTGGCGCTGATGATCCCGCGCCACCCTGAAAAGGGCAACGAAACCGTGTTTTCACGATTTGTTGCATCCCCTGCCGAGTAGCGCAGGCGCGTATGCGTTGCTATCTATGAGGTCAGCGAACAGGAGGCTTGCATGTTCTTTGCCCAAAAGAAGACCGAGATGGTGACACAGGATACGGCCCTGCCGGGGCGTACGACATCAGTGATGGCCGACACGGTGCATCACGTGTTTGGCCGCCCATTGGCCATGGATGTGCCGGACGGCATGCAGGTCGCGGTGTTTGCCATGGGGTGTTACTGGGGTGTTGAACGCAAATTTTGGCAGGTGCCGGGTGTGTGGCTGACCATGGTCGGCAACGCGGGCGGGTTCACACCGCACCCCACCTATGAAGAAACCTGTACCGGTAAAACCGGCCATACCGAAGCGGTTCGCGTGGTGTTTGACCCCGCTATCGTGACCTACCAAGACCTGCTGAAACTGTTCTGGGAAGGTCACGACCCAACCCAGGGCATGCGACAGGGCAATGACATGGGGACGCAATACCGCTCGGCCCTCTTTGCGATGGACGAAGCTCAGCTCAAGGCCGCGCACCGCTCGGCCACAGATTTCGCTCCGAAACTAGCGGCCGCAGGCTTCGGGCCAATCACCACCGAAATCACCCAGGCCGGCCCGTTCTATCCGGCCGAGGAATACCACCAGCAATACCTGTCCAAGAACCCGGCGGGCTATTGCGGTATCGGTGGCACTGGCGTGACCTGCCCAATCGGCACCGGCGCCTAAACCCCCGCCCAATCGGACGGGTCTCACCGGAAAGGGACCTTCCTTTTCCTCTTGCCCCAAATATCCTCGCCGAAGGCACACGCTTTTCGCTTGCGAAAAGCGCCACGCCCAACCAGAGGCGACGCCGCAAGGCGGCAACGATAGGGCGGGAGCCCCACCACCGGTCCACACCGCTTGACCCGACACGCCCCCCCGTCTACGCCCTGACGTGAACACGAAAGGACATGACATGCCCACCTGGACCGCCCTGACCACCCTCTCTGGCAAAGACCAAGCCGAGGCGCTGGGCGCCGCGATGGAGGCCCTGATCCCTGAACCCACCGGCATTGGCGTGTTCGAGGTCGAGGACGACAGCGGGTTGTGGGAAGTCGGCGGCTATTTCACCGAAACCCCGGACGCCGCCGGTCTGGCCCTGTTGGCCGCCATACATGGTGCCAAGGGTTTCATTGTGTCCGAACTGCCCGAAACGGATTGGGTCGCGCACGTGCGCCGCGAACTTTCCCCGGTCGAGGCCGGGCGCTTCTTCGTCTATGGCAGCCACGACAAGGATAAGGTGCCGACTGGCAAGGTCGCCCTGTTGATCGAAGCCGCGATGGCGTTCGGCACCGGCCACCACGGCACCACACTGGGTTGCTTACGCGCGCTGGATCGGATCGCCACGAACGGCTTTGTCGGCAAGAACGTCGCCGACATCGGCTGTGGCACCGCCGTGCTGGCGATGGCGGCCGCCCGGATCTGGCCCAACCCGGTTCTGGCAGGCGACATCGACCAGGTCGCGGTGGATGTGGCCAAGGCCAATGTCGCCGCCAACCACCTGGAAGAACGTGTGCATTGTGTCGAGGCCGCAGGCTTTGACGCCCCCGCCCTGCGCGAGGCCGCGCCGTTTGATCTGGTCTTTGCCAACATCCTGAAAGGGCCGCTGATTGGCCTTGCCCCGGACATGGGTGATTCTGTCGCACCACATGGTTTCGCCATATTGTCGGGGATTCTGAACCCCCAGGCGGATGAGGTGATCGCGGTTTATCGCCAAAACGGCTTCAATCTGGTCAATCGCGATGAGATTGTTGACTGGACGACGCTAACGCTTCAGCGCGCGCCTTAAAAACGACCTGGAAACAATCGGTTTCCAGGTATTTGCCACATTCTCGCCGCATTTCGCCCGAATATTGTCATTGTTGGTGGGGGCCAGCAAATGGAGGCGAAGATGGCAGACGCCAACTACGTCAAATTCAATAAACGGCTGCGCTCCATCGATCGCAATCACCGCAAACTGTCACGCGGTTACGTGCAGCTGGTCGAGCGCGATGGGATCCTCGTCCCCCAATCGCGCCGTACCGCACGCCGTGGTTTTCCGTTCCGGGGTCTTCTGCTGACCCTCGCGGTATTCCTTGTCTTCAAGGGGTTCCTGTTGGCTCAACTTGGTCCGATCACCTATGAAGGTCGGGTCGATAAATTGGCGGTCGGCAATGCGGTCGAACAGGCAGGGGCCTGGGCGATGACGGCAGATCCGATCACCGTATGGGTTGCGGGCCAGCTGGCACCGTTGTTCTGACGAAATTCAATGGGCGTCCGGGATTGTCCCCCCGGTTGTCCGACCTGTGAACAGAAAAGCCTTCGTGGGAAACCACGGGGGCTTTTCGACGATTGTGTGCGACTTGCCAGTCTGCGACTGGTCACAATGATCCGTATAACGCGACAACAACGGTCAGCACATCCACGCTGCGGCGGCAAAACTTTGCACGGCAGACCGGTCCATGCGGTCGCATACACGTGAAAAGACCTTGCTATGCGGGGGCAATCGTTTATCCGATCTTCTGGAAACATGAAAAGCAGATACATGACAGCCTCCCCAGACCAGACCGCGCCCCAACCGAAACCTTTCGCTGCACGGGACTGGGTCAAGATCCTGGCCAAATACCGCGAACCGAACCAGATGCGCAGCTCGTTCGAGCTGGGCGCGACGGCGGTGCCATTCGTTCTGCTCTGGGGTCTGGCCTGGTGGTCCTTGTCGATCAGCCTGTGGTTGACGCTGGCGATCTCGATCCTGAATGCGGCATTTCTGTTGCGCCTGTTCACAATCCAACATGACTGTGGCCATGGCGCGTTTTTCAGCAACCGGGGGGTCAATGACTGGACCGGACGCGTGTTGGGGGTGCTGACCCTGACACCCTATGATGTCTGGAAACGAACCCATTCGATCCACCACAGCAGCTCGGGCAACCTGGGGCGGCGTGGCATGGGCGACATCCACACCAAGACGGTCGCCGAATACCAGCAACTGTCGGCCTATGACCGGTTCATGTACCGGGTCTATCGCCACCCGGTCACGTTGTTCGTTTTTGGTCCCAGCTATCTGTTCCTGCTGCAAAACCGCCTGCCCCTGGGGCTGACACAGCACGCCCGATACTGGATCAGCGCGATGCTGACCAACGCGGCTCAGATCATTGCCCTGGCGGTGATCTGGTACTTTGGCGGTGTTCTGCCAATCCTGCTGATCTTCCTGCCCTCGACCATTCTGGCGGCAACAATTGGCGTGTGGTTGTTCTATGTGCAGCACCAATTCGAGAACACGAAATGGAGTGCGGACGAAGAGTGGCAGTTGCATGACGCCGCGCTGCACGGCAGTTCGTACTATGTTCTGCCGCCGGTGCTGCAATGGTTCAGCGCCAACATTGGCATCCACCATGTGCACCACCTGTACAGCCGCATCCCGTTCTATCGGCTGCCCGAAGTGCTGCACGACCACACGGACCTGGCCCAAAGCAACCGCATGACCATTCGCGAAAGCCTGGCCAATGTGCACCTGAATCTGTGGGATGAGAAAACCAAACGCCTGCTGTCGTTCTCTCAGGTCCGCGCCCTGTACGGCTGAACCAGCAGCCGAAGCTGGCGCGATCCGAGCGCAGCGAGGCCACCGGTTGACCGACAGCGCCCTTTGGGCGCGAGAGGTGTCCCACAGGGGAAAATTATTTCAAATAATTTTGCTGCCGGTGGCGCACTGCGTGCGTGGGGGCGCTGTGTGGCTTAGGCCCCGCCCAAAAACCGCCCTCCTGGGCCCAGCAGTTGTTTGAGCTTGTCCACCAGGGCTGCAAACCCTGCCTGCGTGCACCCGTCATATTCGACGATTGTAAAGGCCCCTTCCTCAGGGGGCAGGGGGAAGGCATAAAGCTCGAAATCGGTATCGAACACTTCAACCTCGACCGCCCCGTCCTGCCAAAGCAGGCGCGTTGTCGGCCAATAGCCCCGTGTGGCCGCCTCGGGGAACGGGATTGGCGGTGTCAGGGCCTGAAGAAGCCGCTCTGCATTGCTGATTGAGGCCTGGGTTGGCCTATGGTCGTTGGTTCAGTCGACCTTGACCGTGGCCCAGATGTCCGCTGTCCCGCGCACAGTCGCGCTAGCCTTCCTCGGGCCGTTCATAGGCGATCAGCCCCAGGCGACGGGCGCTGTCCATGGTCAGAATCGTGCTGTTGAAGCCGGGCAGTTGAAAGGCGCGGATGGCTTTCAGGGTGCGTGCATCCATTTCGCCTGTAATGGGCCCGTGATAGGTGCCACGGACCTTCAGGGCGCGTTGTACTGAGGCGATGAAGCCCGGCGTCATGATCGCTGTGCAGGGGACTTCGAAGTAATACTCCTGTCGTTCTTGAACGATGCGCTGGCGGGTGTCGGTCTTGTAGATCGCCGGCGCAATCACTGCGCCGTCGGAGGCGATTTGTGCGGGCTGGATCAACACCTGTTCGGTCACGCTTTCGACCACGGCGGGCGTCACGTCTTTGCCGTAACATGCGCCATCCACGGCATCGGGTGGCCCCTCGCCCGCAGCCAAAAGGATCGCGCCTTCGGGGGCGGTCGGGCCCAGTGGGGCCACGCAACCCGTCATGGCCAAGGTCGCCACAAGGGCGGTCAGAAATCGGATCATGCTGCTCATGCCTGTGTTGCGGCTCTTGGGGCCGTTTGCGGCAGTCTAGCGGGTTTCGCGCAGATGGCCTAGCCCCATGGGCGAAGGCCCGCCACAGCGGCGTTGATCAGAAAAAGAAATCCGTCACTGAAGGGTCCGTGGCGTTTATGCCGTCCAAGGTCAGCACGGTGATTTCCGCGGGGCCGTGTGGGGCGTATTTGAGTGAAATCAGTTGTGTAGATTCAGGTTGTGCTTCTTCGGATCCTGTTCATCCACAAGTCTCCAGAGGTTGGATTGCGCTTCTTCGAGGGGCTGTACCTGTGTTCGATATAGGCCACAGCGTGATCAGGCGTTTTCAACCGCCTCATCCGGGCGGGCCAGGTCGTCCAACATATGCGAGATGTCCTCGATCCGGTCGGCGATGATCTGCACCACGCCGCTTTCGCGTTGCAACTGGCCCGTCACGCGCAGGCAGCGGCCCGAGACGACGGCGCGCCGGAATGCCTGATAGGCCTTGCGCCAGACGATGATGTTGGAGACGCCCGTTTCATCCTCGAGCGTCAGAAAGATCACACCGTTTGCCGTGCCGGGGCGTTGGCGCACCAGAACCAGGCCCGCGACGGTGACGCGCGCGCCATTGGGCGGCTCGCTCAGCCGGCCGTGTGGCAGGGCGTGGGGCGGACGGGGCCAGGGATGTTTTGGGTCGCGCATGAGAACAAATATAGAACGCACAGCGTTATCACGCAACTGCGACATCACGGGGGTCGTAAAACGGGGTGGTGATATATATTTGGCGGGTCTAAACATTGCGCAAGCAACGATGGAGAAAGCCCAATGGCAAAGATTACCTATGTCGAGCACAACGGAACCGAACATGTCGTGGACGTGGCCAATGGCCTGACCGTCATGGAAGGCGCGCGCGACAATAACATTCCGGGTATTGAGGCCGATTGCGGCGGTGCCTGTGCCTGTTCGACCTGCCACGTCTATATCGATGACGCCTGGGTCGAAAAGCTGCCGGCCAAGGACGCGATGGAAGAAGATATGCTGGATTTCGCGTTTGAACCGAACGCCACCACCTCGCGGCTGACCTGCCAGATCAAGGTCACCGACGCGCTGGACGGTCTGATCGTGAAAATGCCCGAGAAACAGATCTGATGCGTGCTGGGGCGCGGCGTCTGATG
>DFBF01000238.1:14367-14653 GCA_002367285.1 Rhodobacteraceae bacterium UBA3087
GCAGCGTCGCGGGACATGCCACGCCGCCTGATGTCATCACGCAGGCCGAGTATACAGAGCCCACCACGCGATATGCCCATGGTGTGTTGGGGGATGACGCCGAATGGGGCGCGATTGCCCTGACCATCGACACATGTCAGGGCTGCGACAGCAGTATCGTGACCCAGGTCACCATCCGCCTGCCCGAAACGCGGGTGTTTGAGGACATCGCGCCGCGGGTATTCATGGACAACAAAGGCGCAACCTTGGTGGCGGTGGTCGAAAGCGACCTGACGCTGGGCGCGCG
>DFBF01000238.1:14728-16397 GCA_002367285.1 Rhodobacteraceae bacterium UBA3087
TGCAACGGGGGTCAGCAATCACCAGATCGGATGGGGTTTCATCCCCGGGGGGCTGCGCGATTGTGGCGCTGGGCCCGAGATGGTCGTCGCCAGCGGCGATTGGCGTGACGTGATGGCGGTGCGATTTGACGGTGCGGCTTTGCGGGCGGTACGTTTGGGCGCCTATGGTGGACCCGAAAGCCTGAGCACAGCTGTGGCCTGTCAATAGGTACCGCTTGCGGGTCTGCGACGCGTCAGAGACCACGTGAGGGTCGCGGACAGACGCTGGGCGATCAGACCACCTTACGCGCCCTCAGCGCGGCGGAAATGGTGCCGTCATCCAGGTAATCCAATTCGCCCCCGATTGGCACACCCTGGGCCAGGGTCGTGACCTTGCAGCGAGTTTCCAGTTCTTCGGCGATATAGTGCGCGGTTGTTTGGCCGTCGACTGTGGCGTTCAGAGCTAGGATGACCTCTTCGATCTGGTCATCCACAACCCGTTGCACCAGACGGGGGATGCCCAGGTCCGACGGGCCGACCGCGTCCAGCGCGGACAGGGTGCCGCCCAGCACGTGGTATTTGCCTTTGAACACACCGGCGCGTTCCATCGCCCACAGGTCGGCGACATCTTCGACGATACACAGTTCACCGTTGGCACGTTTGTTTGAGGCACAGATATCGCAAATATCGGTGGTGCCGACATTGCCGCAGGTCAGGCATTCGCGTGCCGTTTCGGCCACCACCTGAATCGCGTCGGCAAGGGGCGTCAGAACCAACGCCCGCTTGCGGATCAGATACAACACCGCGCGACGGGCCGACCGGGGACCAAGCCCCGGCAGCTTTGCCATAAGCTCAATCAGGTTCTCGATATCGCGCGGGGCTTCGGCCATCAGAACGGCAGTTTCATGTCCTTGGGCAGGCCCAGGCTCTCGGTCAGATTGGACATTTCCGCTTCGCTTTTGGCGGCGGCTTTGGCCTGAGCGTCCTTGATGGCGGCCAGGATCAGATCCTCGACGACCTCTTTTTCGTCGGGCTGAAAAATCGACGGGTCAATGTCCAGACCGGTCAGCACGCCCTTGGCGGTGGCCGTGGCCTTGACCAGACCCGCGCCACTTTCGCCGACAACGGTGATGTTTTCCAGATCCGACTGAAGGTCGGTCATCTTGGTCTGCATTTCTTGTGCGGTTTTCATCATCTTGGCCATATCGCCAAGCCCGCCCAGTCCCTTCAGCATGTCACGCTCCTTTGTATCCGTGTTGCTGGATAGATACGGGCGCGGGGGCGCAAGCACAAGTGTCAGGGCGGTTTGGGGCAATGCCGGATGGGAATTGTTCGGGTTGTAATTCGGGGCCGTGAGCGGCGTAAGGCGACTACCCCGCGAGGACGTCATAAGGATTTAGCCGTCCTCGAACGGGTCCCATTCGTCTTCGACCTCTTGCAACGCCTCGACCGCAGCTTCAGCGGCAATATCATCCATTGTGCGGATGTCCGAGATCTTGGCGCCCGGAAAAGCGGCGATCACGGCCTGAACCAGCGGGTGATCCTGCGCGGATTTCTCCAGCGCCAGGCGTTCGCCGTCGCGGGTTTCCAGAATGGTCGCTTCTTCACAGCCATTGACCAGGGTCACGCCCCAGCGCACGCCGGTCCAGAGGTGCAGGCGTTGGGCCAGACGGGCGGGCAGATCTTTTGG
>DFBF01000238.1:16450-18839 GCA_002367285.1 Rhodobacteraceae bacterium UBA3087
TCGACCAGAAGTTTTACGTCGCGATTGGCGCGAATCAGGTCGACCACATCCTCGAACCGCGTAAAGCGTGTCAGGTTCTCCTCGGGGGCTTCGGCCAGGGCGGCGACCTGGCCACCACCAACGCGCATGGTCGGCCCGCCTGTGGGGGCGGATGCGCCACCGTTTTGACCCATGGCTTGGGTTGTGGCCTGTGTCTGCCCACCCGGAGCGGATTGCCCACCATTCCCGCCACCACCCGGCAGGGGCGGGGGCACGGGCGCGTCTTTCAGGCGGCGCACCAATTCTTCGGGCGAGGGCAGGTCGGCCACATGAGTCAGTCGGATCACCGCCATTTCGGCGGCCATCATGGCGTTCGGGGCGGCCGAGACTTCTTCCAGCGCGGTCAGCAACATCTGCCACATCCGTGTCATCGCCCGCATCGGCAGAGCGGTGGCCATGGCCTGTCCGCGATTGCGTTCGTCCGGCGCGACGGTGGGGTCTTCGGCGGCCTCGGGGGTGATCTTGATGACGCTGACCCAGTGGGTCACTTCAGCCAGATCACGCAGCACGGCCACGGGATCGGCCCCGTCGCCATATTGCGAGGACAGCTCGGACAACGCGCCCGCTGCGTCGCCCTTCATGATCAGATCGAACAGGTCCAGAACGCGGCCCCGGTCGGCCAGGCCCAGCATGGCGCGAACCTGTTCGGCGGTGGTTTCACCCGCGCCGTGGGAAATCGCCTGATCCAGCAGCGATTGCGCATCACGGGCGGACCCTTCGGCGGCCCGTGTGATCAACGCCAGCGCGTCATCGGCGATCTGTGCGCCTTCGGCGTCGGCGATGCGCTTCAGCATGGCCAGCATGGCTTCGGGTTCGATCCGGCGCAGGTCGAACCGTTGGCAACGCGACAGAACTGTCACCGGCACCTTGCGGATTTCGGTGGTGGCAAAGATGAACTTTACGTGCTCGGGCGGCTCCTCCAGCGTCTTCAGCAGCGCGTTGAAGGCGCTGGTCGACAGCATGTGGACCTCATCGATGATGTAGATCTTATAGCGGGCCGACGCGGCCCGGTAATGCACCGAGTCGATGATTTCGCGGATGTCGCCGACGCCTGTGCGTGATGCGGCATCCATCTCCATCACGTCGACATGGCGGCCTTCGGCGATGGCGACGCAGTGTTCGCATTGGCCGCACGGCTCAACCGTCGGCTTGCCCGTGCCATCGGGGCCGATACAGTTCATGCCCTTGGCAATGATACGCGCTGTGGTCGTCTTGCCGATGCCGCGAATGCCGGTCATCACAAAGGCCTGCGCGATCCGGTCGCTTTCAAACGCGTTTTTCAGGGTGCGGACCATGGCCTCTTGCCCGACCAGATCGGTGAAACTTTCGGGCCGGTATTTGCGCGCCAGAACCTGATAGGCTTTTTCGGTGCTCTCGGTCATGCTGTCCCCTGAATCAGTCCCACTGAACCTAAGGCCGCATCCGGCCCGCGTCCACCGCAAGAGGCATAGATGAGCACATTCCTGATTGCCGAGCTGCCCGCAGGCGGGGGAACCCTGGCGCTGTGCCCGTTGCCGGGGCGGTATTCGCCCTATGCGCAGGATATGGCGGTGGTGGCGGACTGGCGCCCCGATCTGGTGCTGAGCATGACGGAGGAGGATGAGATGCCCCCGGATCTGGCGCGTAATCTGGCTGAGCGTGCGGCCTGGCAGCACTTGCCGACCCGCGATTTCGGCGCTCCAGGGACAGAGGTGATCGCGGCATGGCCAGCCGTGTCAGCTCAGGCACGGGCGGTTTTGGCACAGGGCGGCAAGGTCCTGACCCATTGCGCGGGGGGGTGTGGCCGATCGGGCATGGTGGCGCTGCGCCTTATGGTCGAGCTGGGCGAAGACCCGGACGCGGCTTTGCACCGGTTGCGCCAAACGCGACCCTGTGCGGTTGAAACCGAGGCGCAGCAGGTGTGGGCCCAAGCCGCGACTAGGGTTTTCTAGAAAATCCTGTGCGGGGAAATTTTTCTAGAAAAATTTCTGCGCGCTCATTCCCATTCCATCTGGCTGTACACTTCCTGAGCGTTGCGCCCGGCCAGCCCTTCGAAGTTCTCGAGATAGGAAAAGGCGGACTGATCGACCTTTGGGGCGTCGATGATGTCTCCGCCGTCCTCAATCAGCGCACCGACCTGGCTGCGCAGATTGACCAGCACGTCATAGGTGTCGCGCGTCGCCGTTGCCAGATCCGTGGGTGCGCCATGGCCGGGGACCACATGGGTTGGCTTTAGCGCCGCCATGGCCTCAAAGCCCGTCACCCATTCGGCAGAATTCGACATCGGCCCGACGCCCAGCATGCGTTCGACATAGACCATGTCGCCGGTAAAGACCGTTGCGTGGTCGGGCAGCCAGACAAAGCTGTCGCC
>DFBF01000238.1:18908-27949 GCA_002367285.1 Rhodobacteraceae bacterium UBA3087
CGTCATGTCATGGGCGTCATCCCAGGTGACGGTGGCATAGGCCGGTTCTGTCCCGTTCAGCCCATCGCCCACCAGTTGGCGCAGGATGGTCAGTTGTACGGATTGGCGGTCCTTGTGGTCGGCCACGGCATCATTCGATGCCATGACGGTCGCGCCCTGGGCCTGCCAGTATCCGTTGCCCAGCCAGCGGTGGTCCTGGCCGCCGGAATTGATCACATGGGTGACCGGTTGATCAGTGACGGTGCGGATTACCTTATGCAGCTCCTCGGCGGCTTGCCAGCCTGCACCTGCGTCGATCAGGACCGCGCCGTCTTGCGTCACCACAAGGCCGAAGGTCGCGTTGTTGCCCAGGTTTTCCGGGTCGCGTTGGGACAGCGGGCCGACGATGGCATAGACGTTTTCGGCCACCTGTTCGACGCGCAGAACTTGCGCAAGGGCGGGATGGCACAGAAGGGTCAGTAGGGCAGCAAGGGCAAGACGCATGGGGCGGGCTCCGGTTGTTGGGTTCAGTCATCCTATCGAAGACCGCCCCGCCTGCCCATGGGCAGGTTGTCGCGTCAGCGGCCTTTGCGTTTTTTCGCGTCTTTCTGGGTCACGTGGATGAACTTGCCAAAGGCTTTGCCGCGCGCGCGGCTTTCGGCGATGCTCTCGGTGTTGCGATTGTCCTCGGCCAACAGCTTGCGCCAGCGGTCCAGGCGTTCGGGGGCCAGTTCGCCCGAGGCCAAGGCCGCTTTGATGGCACAGCCCGGTTCACTGTCATGACCGCAATCGGTGAATTTACACTGTCCGGCCAGCGTGACGATGTCGTCATAGAGCACGTCAATGCCTTCGCTGCTTTCTTCCAAACGCAGCGCCCGCATGCCGGGTGTGTCGATGATCCAGCCGCCGTTTGCCATGCGGCGCAGGGTGCGCGAGGTGGTCACGTGACGTCCCCGTGCGTCGTCTTCGCGGATCGCACCTGTCGCGGCTTCGGCCCCGGTCAGCCCGTTGGTCAGCGTGGTTTTGCCCACACCAGATGACCCCAGCAAAGCCGCCGTCTGGCCGGGTTTCACCCAAGCCGCCACCTTGGCGATATCATCCGCGTCTTTCGCGTTCACGCACAGGACCGGCATGGTCACGTCCAGCGCCTGGGCGTCACGTTCATAGCTGCCAATGTCGTCCGTCATGTCGGCCTTGGTCAGGATCATCACGGGGTATGCGCCCGCGTCATGGGCCAGGGCCATATAGCGTTCCAGCCGCGCGGTGTTGAAATCCGCGTTGCAGCTGGTGACGATGAACAGCGTGTCGACATTGGCCGCGATCAGCTGGACTTTCGCTTCGCGCCCCGCCGCGCGTCGGTGCAGGATCGACTGGCGGTCCAGCAACGCGCGCACCAGGAACTGTTCGTCTGCCAGCACCCAGTCGCCCACGGCGAAATCGCCGGACGAGGCCCCCGGGGTCAGCAGGGTTTGCGGCCCATTCGCACCAAGGGCGGTCATCCGATCCCGGTGAATTTCACTGATGCGATAGGGGGTCAGATCGGTTGCGTCGGGCATTTGCGTGGCGAAGTGGTTGGACCATCCAAGGTCCTTCAGAATATCTGTCATTGGGCTGCCTGTTTTGCGATCGCAATATCAACCGCTGCGCGGACGCGGCACCGGAGGAGAGATTTCAGGCAGAAAATGGGAATACCCCGTTCAGAAACGGCCTGCCCGAAGGGCGGTGATGACAGTCATAAAAATCCCTCCCGGCTGCTGCTTTGAGCGTTGGGGCCAAAGGGCCCGAGGTTTCTTGCATTTGGCTTTCGTTGCTTTGGAACATAGCAACTGTCGCCCATCGAAAACAGGGTTTTCGATGTAGGTGAGAGGCTGGACATCGACCCAAGCGGGGCTCGTTGTGGCTGCTTCCTTCCGGATCTGACCAGGTTGGCGAGGCGCTTGCCCGCGCCAACCTCTCACGGCTGCATATAGGCGGGATTGTGCGGGGATGCAAGGATCAGAACGTCAGGCGATAGCGGCGAAATCCGCTGGGCAGGATGTCCAGGGGCGCGATGTCCAGATTTGGCAGGTCGGGCAGGGCGGATGCCGCTGACGGGGCGCAATCGAACAGGGCAGTGACCCCCCGTGGCCCGGACAGATGCCAATGCCGTTGGGGGTCCAAATCAATGACCGACCGGGCCTGCACATGGTCGTGCAGAATGTCGCGAATGCAATCCCCCGATCGGATCACCGGCACGCTGTCATGCACATCGGGATAGCGCCCGCCACCCGAGGCCCGAAACCCGTTGGTCGCCAGAATGAATGCATCGGTGTCCTGAACGGGGCTGCCGTCATGACACAGGTCGCGAATGCGGCCGGGGCTGGGCGTGTGGGCCGGCGGCACAGGCAGGCCGCGCGGGGTGAACAGGGCGGGCTGGCCCAGGTCGATGCGATAATTGACCCCGAAAACCGTTTCGAACAGATAGCAGGGCGTGACCTGGTCGATCAGCAGATGTTCGTCCTGTCCCGGCAGGATCTGTTGAAACACCGAGGCCGCCCGTTCAAGCCACGAGCGCAAGCTGCGCCCGGTAATGCGAAACGCGACCAAGTCGTTGGGATACAGGTACAGATCGGCCAGGCCCCGCATCGAAATCTCGCCAACAGAGATGTTGGTATAGTGGTCCGGTCCGCTGAGGCCGCCACATTTGAAGGCCGAGGTCGATGACAGAACCGGCAGGTCCGCATAGGCTCCGCCCTGTATGGCGGCGGACACGAAATCCCGTTGGGCCAATTGCACCAACTGCACGGCCGGGCTGGGGGTCAGAACCGAAAAATAGCTATGCAGGGGGCGCGTCGTTTCACCGACAGGCTGACGGACCACGTGCAAGGTGCGGTCGTGCTGGGGGGTGACCAGTTGGGCGATTTCCGGGGCCGAGGAGACCTTGGCGTTGACCGCTCCCGCGTTGTCGCGGTCATAGATCGGGCGGGCTTCGACACGGGTGCAGCGTACCTGGACGGGGGCAGGGTCGCGGGCTGTGTCGTCGCCGGACAGGGTGACATCGACCAATCCCAGGTGCGAGCCCCAGAACCCGGGGATCACGACCGGGACCCCGTTGATTGTGCCCTTTTGCGCATTGATATTCGGGGTGCTGTCGACCATGTCGCCCGGAAAAACCTGATGGCCGTGCCCGCCGACAATAACGTCGATGCCGGGCACATTACTAAGCGGGACAATGGCGTTTTCCATGCCGGTTGTGTGTGGCTGTTCACCAATGCCGGAATGGGCCAGGGCGATGATCACATCAACCCCTTCGGCCCGCATGCGGGGGACCTCGCGGCGTGCCGTTTCGACAATGTCTGGCACAACCAAAGGCCCAATTCCAGGGCCGCGAGGGCGCAGAGAGTTGGGCGGCAGGAAGCCGATGACACCGATCCGCACAGGGTGCGTCACGCCCTGTTCATCGACCAGCGTCCGCTTCAGGATCACATGTGGCTGTGTGAAGGACAAAGCCGTCTGGGTGACCGGGGCGTCGCCTTCTTTTTCTAGGTGAAGATTGGCCAACACATGGGGAAACGCAGCATCCCGGAGCACATCCCGTAGAAAATCAGCGCCATGGTCGAAATCGTGATTTCCCAGCGTGGCGGCGTCATAGTGCAAGGCGTTCATGGCGGCGATCATCGGGTGGATTTCTGACAGATGCGGCTGGCCGGACTGCATGGCGCGACGTAGAATGTCGTCGCCCATCGGGGTCCCATTCATAAAATCGCCATTGTCCAACAGAATGCTGTTGTGCACCTCGGCGCGGGCCTGTTGGATCAGGGTTGCGGTGCGCGCCAATCCACGGGTATCCGAGGGTTGATCCGTGAAATAGTCATACGGCAGCAGGTGCAAATGCATATCTGTCGTGGCCAGAATACGCAGGTTGACCTGCCAGGCCCCCGATTTCGCCGCCAATTTTGCCCCTGGCTTTTGCGCAAACGCTTCAGGTTTTCCCACTGCGCATCCTATCCCATTTGTGCCACTTTGCGTGACCCTGACTCTTCTTTTTCGAACACTCTAGCCGCATCATTTCACAAGCACCAGACTTGGGTGTAAAAAACGCATCAGCACAACCAATGCGGGCATTTGTGGATTTTGCTGGCCCTGCCCAGTCCTGCTGCTAGGGTCCCGCCTGGGCAGGCAAACCCCGGAGCGGGCAGAAAAGGACACGCGATGAGACATGCAGAAACCGTAACATTCGGGGGCGGAGGCCTGGACCGCGCGGCGCATCTGCGCGGCGACGCGCAAGGGCTGGTGGCCCATCTGGCCGCCCCAGAGACACGGATCGTCCCGGTCTGGCGGGGCAAACCCGCATTTCGTGGCGAGGGGACCGTCGATCTGGTGTCCGTCGCACCTGGTGACGGCCTGCTGGCCGATGCAGCTGGCGCACCGGTTTTTCTGGGTCTGGCCCGGGACCGGGCGTGGTTCGCACAGGACATTTCCACCTGGCAGCCCGATCAACCCGAGGCCGCGCCGGGGCAGTTCTTTGATGCAACCCAACAGGTTCACCCGGCGCTGGAGGGCGCCCGTTTTGCCGAATTGCGCGGTGTCATGGCGGGCCTGTCGATGTTGGACGCGGAACTGGTCGCCACGGCCAAGGCGATTATGGGGTGGCACCGCTCGCACGGGTTCTGTTCCGCCTGCGGTGTCGCCAGCGAGGTGACCCAGGCAGGCTGGCAACGTACGTGCCCGGCCTGTGGCACCCATCATTTCCCACGCACGGACCCGGTGGTGATCATGCTGATCACGCTGGGCAACAGCGTGTTGGTGGGGCGGTCGCCGGGCTGGCCCGAGGGCATGTATTCCCTGCTGGCGGGCTTTCTGGAACCCGGCGAAACGGTCGAGGCCGCGGTGCGTCGCGAGGTGGTCGAAGAGGCCGGCGTGCGCGTGGGCGCGGTGGACTATCTGGCCTCGCAACCCTGGCCTTATCCATCCTCGCTGATGATCGGTTGTCGCGGCGCGGCGCTGAGCCGCGACATCACGCTGGACCCCAATGAGCTGGAACAGGCCATGTGGGTGACGCGCGAAGAGATGCTCGAGGCCTTCGCCGGACGCCACCCGGTCATCCAGCCTGCGCGAAATGGCGCGATTGCACATTTCCTTCTCAGAAATTGGCTTGCGGATCGCCTTGATTAAGCCCAAAATTTGCGCCAAATTCGGGGCTCATAGCGAACAGAAAGATGAACAGCCATGAAACTGTCCACACGCGAAGATATAGCAGCGCCAATCGAGGCCGTTTTCCGCGAGATATCGGATTTTGACGGGTTCGAACGGGCCGCGCTGCGGCGTGGGGCCGAGGTGGTGCGCACTGACAGCCTGACGGCGGCGGGCGTTGGCATGACTTGGCGCGCGCAGTTCCCGTTTCGCAACCGCGAACGTCAGGCCGACCTCGAACTTTTGGATCATGATGTTCCCAACGGGCTGACGTTGTTTTCCAGGATTTCGGGGGTCGAGACAACCGTGGTTGTCGAACTGGTTGCTCTGTCGCGCGTGCGCACGCGCATGAATATGTCGATCGACTTGAAACCCAAATCGATCCCGGCCCGTCTGATGATCCAGTCTCTGAAACTGGCCAAGACGAACATGACCAAACGGTTCCACCGTCGGGTCGCCGATTTCTCCGCCGACATCGAAGACCGCCACTCGGCCTGATCCTGTCAGTGAAACGCTGGGTCTTGCGCCCGCGAACCAGTCGCTTGCGCGATCTGTTTTATGGTCGCGGTGGCGCATTTTTGCGGGCAAAAATGCGCCATGCCCAACAAATGGCGATCCGATAGGATCAACAGTTGGCGGGAGGGGGCCGGTGGCTGATCAATCCAAACGGTCTGTGCTGAACAGGTACAGCAGGCAGCCGATCAGCGTTGGCACAGCAAAGAACAGGAACACCGTTTGATAGGGTGCCGCCGGGCCGCTTGCGCCTGCCTGCGCTCCGGCAAATACACTGGCCGATGCGAACTGGAAAATCCCGACGCCGCCGATCCCGAACATGTTGATCAGCGTCACACCGCGCCCAACCAGGTGGGGTGGAAAGAAGCTGCGCGAATGGGCGACGATCATCGGGAAACTTGACCCGAACAGACCGATGGCGGCCAGCAGGGCGGTGGTTGCGACCAGGCCGCCTTGGGGCGCGGCCCACAGGGCAAAGACACAGGCAACGGCCAGGATATTGCCGGTAAAGATCACCCATTTGCGGGTCTTGAACACACGGTCCAACGGGCCATAGGCAAAATTGCCGATCACCATCGACAGACCCATGACCAGCGTTACCGCCCCGATGCCCGAGGCATCCAGGCCATAGACATCCTTAAGGAACGGCCCGGCCCACAGCCCGCGCAGACCAGCCGGCGCGGTATAGTTCACGAACATCAGCGGCAAGATGGCCCACAGTGCGGGCATTTTCAGAAGGTCCAGCACGGATCCCTTCGGCGTGTCACCTCCATGGGCCGAGGGCGGGTCCTTTACCGTCGCCAAGACGGCCAGGGCCACGATCACGGTCACGCCCGCCAACCCCCACATGGTTTCACGCCAGCCTAGCACTTCGACCGCCCAGGCCATGGGCAGCGATCCCGCAATATTGCCCAGTGCGCCAATGCCGATCACGGCCCCGGCCAGCGTGGCAAAGACAGCGGGCGCATACATGCGCGCAAAGATGTAATAGCTGGCCATCAGCACCGGCGAACAGCCCACCCCGATCAGCATCATGGCAATCTGGATGTGGCCCGGCGTGGTGGCCATGGCGAACATGGCTGCCCCTCCGCCGCCTCCGACCGCCAGCAAGGTGGCGGCCAGGCGGCGCGGTCCCAAGTGGTCCAGCGCCCAGCCGACCGGCAGTTGCATCAGCGCAAAGATGATGAACCACAGGCCCGAGGCACGCGACAGGTCTTGTGTCGTCGCGCCCAGGTCGGTGGACAACACAGGCGTCATCACCGCCAGAAATGCGCGATAGAACTGGCTCAGCACATAGGCGATCACCAGAAAGAATATGCCGATCCGCATTGGGTCCCCTCCCCGAAATCCAATCGCGCCACATGACACTGCTTTGGGCAGCGCGACAAGGGGGCGGGCCCGCAAAATCCGTTGCGCTTGCAACGCTCTTGCCAAATGGGCCGTTTCATGGCCTGTTACCGCCCAACCTGCGAGGCTGCCGTGACCGATTTCGACCTGGATTCCTTCCTGCCCTATCAATTGTCCGTTCTCTCGGCGCGCGTCAGCGCCGGGTTCTCGAAACACTACCGCGAGGCCTATGGCATTTCGGTTGCCGAATGGCGCGTGGTTGCGCATCTGTCCAACGGCAATGCGGTCAGCGTGCGCGAAATCCACGACCGGGTGAACATGGACAAACCCAAGGTCAGCCGTGCGGCCTCGCGCCTTGAGGATGCCGGATATATCACCAAGGTGGAAAACAAATCCGACCGGCGTCTGGTTGAACTGTCCCTGACCGACAAGGGTCGGGCGATGATCGAAGCCCTGGCGCCCATCGCCAAGGCCTATGAGAAGAAGCTGGTCGAGGCCCTGGACGGCGCGGACGACGCATTTCGCGCCCAGCTGAACGGTTTGATCGCCGCCGCAAAGCCCCGCAGCAAAGACTGACGGAGCGTCACGGGCGACAGGTCGCGCAGGCTGTGCCAGTCTCTGCGCGAAACCTGTTCGCAAAACTGACATCCAGAGGACTTTCCATGACCGACATCGTCATTCTCGGCGGCGCGCGCACCGCCATTGGCACCTTTGGCGGCAGCCTTGCCGCTGTTGCCCCCATCAGCCTGGGCGCGACCGTCGCGCGCGAGGCCATGACGCGCGCAGGCGTTGAACCCGGCCAGATCGGCAACGTCGTCTATGGCCACGTGATCAACACCGAACCGCGCGATATGTACCTGTCGCGCGTCGCGGCGATCGAGGCCGGTATTCCCGACACGACCCCGGCAATGAACGTGAACCGCCTGTGTGGCTCTGGGGCGCAAGCCATTGTGTCGGCGGCCCAAAGCCTGATGCTGGGCGACGCGGATTTCGCGCTGGCCGGGGGGGCGGAAAGCATGAGCCGGGCACCCTATATCTTGCCGCAGGCGCGCTGGGGCCAGAAAATGGGCGACACGGGCGCACAGGACATGATGCTGGGCGCGCTGAACTGTCCGTTTGGCACCGGCCATATGGGCGTGACAGCGGAAAACGTCGCCGCCGAACACGATGTCAGCCGCGACGCACAGGATGCGTTTGCATTGGAAAGCCAACGGCGTGCGGGCGCCGCGATCGAAGCCGGGTACTTCAAGGACCAAATCGTGCCGGTCGAGGTGAAAGTCCGCCGTGATACGGTGATGTTTGACACCGATGAGCACCCCAAGGCGACCACGATGGACGCGTTGGGCGGCTTGCGCACTGTTTTCAAAAAGGACGGCACGGTTACGGCGGGCAATGCGTCCGGCATCAACGACGGTGCGGCGGCTCTGGTGTTGGCGCGCGCCGAGGCGGCGGAGGCCGCCGGTCTTAAGCCGCGCGCGCGCATCCTTGGGTATGCCCACGCAGGTGTTCGCCCTGAGGTGATGGGGATCGGTCCGGTGCCGGCAGTCGAAAACCTGTTGGCCCGCACTGGCCTGTCGATCAGCGACTTTGATGTCATCGAGTCAAACGAGGCTTTCGCGTCACAGGCGTTGGCGGTGAACAAGGGGCTGGGTCTGGACCCGGCCCGTGTGAACCCGAATGGCGGCGCGATTGCGCTGGGCCACCCGGTGGGGGCCACGGGCGCAATCATCACCGTGAAAGCACTGTATGAGCTGGAGCGCATCGGTGGCTCGAAAGCCCTGATCACCATGTGCATCGGGGGCGGTCAGGGCATCGCCATCGCCATCGAACGCATGTGATCTGACGGCGGCCTGGGCTTAGCCCCGGGCTTTCGCAGCGTCGCGGGCTTTGGTCGCGATGCTCTCCAGAACAGGGGGCAGGCCGCTGGCGTTCAGCTGTGGCGGCTTGCGCCAGGGGCCATAGCCCAGCGTCATGGTGCCACCGATCAGCGCCAGAAGAGCCATCGGTATGGCGGCGCTGATCAGCCGGGC
>DFBF01000238.1:28101-33698 GCA_002367285.1 Rhodobacteraceae bacterium UBA3087
GTCGGTGATCCAACCCCCGGCGGGGCCGCTCCAGGACAGGCTGTGGCGTTTGTCGCCCTGCCACAGGTCGAACCGGCGCATCACGGTGCCCTTCATGCGGTGCTGGAGGAACGCGGCGTGGGTGATCTGGGTGAACGGCAGGGACCAGCCGCCGTCCTGCTGCAACAGATCGTCAGTGATCCGGAAGGTTTCCAGAGCACGAAGCGGGGCAGGTTTGAAGCGGTATTCCATGCGGGGACCCTAGCGTTGGGGGGGGCATGCAGCAAGTTTGCACCAGGAATATGACCAAGGATTTGCGCCGACCTGGTGGCGGGAGTACTGCGCAAACCCTTGCAGGCAGGGCGCGGCGTTCGCGCGGGACCTGCGGTCCAAGTGGCGCTTGCGGCGCAGGGTTGGTCATCCAATGGGGGACAGGCAATGGGGGACGAGCGCAGCTTTTCGTATGCGAAAAGCTGCCACGCCCAACCGGCTAAAGGCATCTTGGATGCCTGATCGACGGGCGGGAGCCGGCGTCGTTGCAGACCCGCGCTTACAGGGCGCGCCAGCCGATATCGGTGCGGTTAAAGCCTTCGGGCCAGTCGATGCCGTCGATCATGGCATAGGCCCGCGCGCGTGCTTCGCTCAGACTGTCGCCGCGCGCCGTCACGTTCAACACGCGGCCCCCTGTGGCGGTGATCTTGCCGCCCACAGATGTGGTGCCCGCGTGGAACACCATGTTCGCGCTGTCTTCGGGCAGCTCATTCAGTCCATTGATCACGCTGCCTTTTTCGTAAGGCCCTGGGTATCCGTTTGCTGCCATCACCACGGTGATCGCGTGGTCGTCGGCCCAGTTCACCTGGGCTTGGTCCAGCCGACCTTCGGCGCAGGCCAGAAGCAGATCCAGCGCCTGTGCGCCCAAACGCATCATCAGAACCTGGCATTCCGGATCGCCAAAACGCACGTTATATTCGACCAGACGGGGGTGGCCGTCCTTGATCATCAGACCGGCATACAAGATGCCCTTGTAGGGCGTGCCGCGCCGGGCCATTTCGGCCACGGTGGGGTTGACGATTTCGTCCATCGCCTTTTGCGCAATCGCGTCCGTCAGAACCGGTGCGGGCGAATAGGCGCCCATGCCGCCGGTGTTCGGCCCCGTGTCACCATCCCCGACACGTTTGTGGTCTTGTGCGGTGCCGATGGGCAAGGCGGTTTTGCCGTCGCACAGGATGAAATACGAGGCCTCTTCGCCCTCCATGAATTCTTCGATCACGACTTCTGCGCCCGCATCGCCGAATTCGCCGTCGAACATGTCGTCGATGGCGGCCAGGGCCTCGTCCAGCTCCATGGCGACGATCACGCCCTTGCCAGCGGCCAGACCGTCGGCCTTGACCACAATCGGCGCGCCTTGTTCGCGGATGTATGCCTTGGCGGCGTCCGCGTCGGTAAAGTGGCCATAGCCTGCGGTGGGCGCGCCGGAGGCGTCACAGATTTCCTTGGTAAAGGCCTTCGAGGCCTCAAGCTGCGCCGCTTTGGCCGAGGGGCCAAAGACCAGAATGCCCGCTTCTTCCAACCGGTCGGCCACGCCGACGGCCAGCGGTGCTTCGGGGCCGACAATCACGAAATCAATCGTGTTTTCCTGGGCAAAGGTAACGACCGCGTCGCCATTCATGATGTCCAGCGTTGCGCATTCGGCGATATCGTCCATGCCCGCATTGCCGGGTGCACAAATCAGACGGTCACATTTCGGGTTCTGCATCACGGCCCAGGCCAGGGCATGTTCACGCCCGCCGCTGCCCAGAATAAGGATGTTCATGGTGTGATGCTCCCGCCCAACTGTTGTGTTGTCTGCCTTCTAGGGCGCGGGGCCGCGATTCTCAAGGTGGCGAGGGATCGCCTGTGTGATCAGGCGCCGTGAACCATCAGGGCCACGATCAGTGCCTCTGGGTCATCGCGGTACAGCGCGATGTCGCGCGCCAACAGGGCGGTCAGGGCAGGGCGTTTGGGGGCGGTGATCCAGGCCAGCTCCATGGCCAGGGACAACATCGGGCCGCCGCCCGCTTCGATCTCGCTCACAATATCGCTGTGGTTTGTGATCACGTGGTTTGCCACCCGCCCCCGCCGCGCGTCATAGCTGGCGTTCTGCACGGCGCTGCCAACCGCCTGGGCGGGCAGGAACAGAGGGTTCGGGATGTGGCTGGGCTGATCGGTGCAACCCACAAGGGGCAGGAGAAGCAAAAGGCGTTTCATGCGGGCAGGGTGGCAGGTCCGCGCCGGACTGCCAACCGTGCGGCCTTCCCCTCGGCGTGGCTCCGCCATAGGATAGGCGGAAAGCAGCAAGCAGGCCCTTATGTCAGACCTTCTCGAAGACAGCCCCCCCGGCGACAATGCCCCCGAATTCAGCGTCTCGGAAATTTCGGGCGCGGTTAAGAAAACCATCGAAGGCGCGTTTGGCCGGGTGCGGGTGCGCGGCGAAGTGGGGCGTGTGTTCAAGGCGCGGTCGGGCCACCTGTATTACGACATCAAGGACGACAAGAACGTGCTGTCCTGCACGACCTGGAAGGGGCAGGCGGCGCGTCTTTCGGTGCAGCCCGAAGAAGGGCTGGAGGTCATCGTCACCGGCAAGTTGACCGCCTTTGGGGCGCAGTCGAAATACAATCTGAACGTCGAAGAGGTCGAAGTCGCGGGCGAAGGCGCGTTGATGGCGATGCTGGAGAAACGCAAGAAGATGCTGGCAGCCGAAGGGCTGTTTTCTGACGAGCGCAAGCGCCGTCTGCCGTATTTGCCGGACGTGATCGGTGTCATCACCTCGCCCTCAGGGGCGGTCATTCGCGATATCCTGCACCGGTTGCGCGACAGGTTTCCGCGCAAGGTTCTGATCTGGCCAGTGGCCGTACAGGGCGCGGCCTGTGCGCCCGAAGTTGCCCGTGCGATTGAAGGCTTTAACGCGCTGACGTCCGGTGGGTCGATGCCCCGGCCGGACCTGTTGATCGTCGCGCGCGGGGGTGGTTCGATCGAAGACCTGTGGGGCTTTAACGAGGAAATCGTTGCCCGGGCCACGGCGGCGTCCGACATCCCGTTGATTTCGGCGGTGGGGCACGAAACGGATACGACGCTGATTGATTTCGTGTCGGATTTGCGCGCGCCAACCCCGACGGCGGCGGCGGAACATGCGGTGCCTGTGCGTCTGGAGCTGATGGCCTGGACCGACGAACAGGGCGCCCGCCTGTCGCGGAGCGTCAGCCAGGCGGTGATGATGCGCGGCCAACGTCTGCGCGATGTGGCGCGGGCTTTGCCGCGGGCGGACACTTTGTTGGATGGTCCGCGCCAACGGCTGGATCAGGCGTCTTTGCGCCTGCCCACGGCCTTGCGCGCCATGACCCAGACACGACGTGTGAAGCTGAGCGAAATTTCCGCCGGCCTGCGCCCTCGTGTGTTGACGGCGCGGCTGGAACCGATGCGGGATCGGCTGTTGACCACCGGGGCGCGGTTGGGTCCGGCGCTGGGCCGGGCTGCGGGCGAAAAGCGGCGCGAGCTGGATCGGCTGACACCGCGTCTGGATGCCGCGCGTTTGGTTGAAGCGAACGGGAAGCGGCACGATGGTCTGGCCGATCTGGGCGCACGTCTGGATCGTGCTTTTGCGACCAACACGGGCAAGCATCGTGATCGCCTGAATGCGTTGAACAGGATGCGCCAGACCTTGGGCTATACCGAGACGTTAAAGCGCGGTTATGCGGTGGTGCGCGGTGCGGATGGGGTTGTGACGACGAAGAAAGCGGCGGCCAAGGCAGGGGCGTTGGAGATTGAGTTCAGCGATGGACGGCTGAGCATGGGGGAAGGCGCCCCAGCAAAGGCGAAGCCGGCGAAGACGCAAAAACCGAAACCGGAAACACCGGACCAGGGTTCGCTGTTCTAAGGGTGTCATCCGCAAAAGGCGGGCTCCCGCCGCTCACCCGCGCCTCAAAGAGGCTTGTCTCGCGTTGGGCGTGGCGCTTTTTCGCAAGCGAAAAAGCGCGGCCCAGCCGCCAACCAGCCGCCAATGGGGGCGGAAGACCCCCCCATGCGAGGCCGCGATGGCCGCAGGGCGAGCGTTCGCTATCCGCGTGGGGAGCGTTTGCCGGTTGGGCGGCCACCCGGCTTGCCTGATGGCTTGCCCATGGGACGCGCACCCGGTTTCCCCATTGGTTTTCCAGCGGGTTTGCCACCATGCCTGCCAGCGGGTTTTCCGGCGCCCCTTTCAACGGGTTTCTCGCCTGCCATGCCCGCGAACCTGCTGTTATCTTTGCCTCCGGTTTTACCCGCAAATTTGCGTGCCGGTTTTCCCCCGGCCTTGCCCACCGGCTTGCCTGTCGGTTTTCCACCCGGCTTACCATCAGGTTTGCCCGCCGATCCTGGGCGGGTCCGTTGCGGCGCGGCACGTTTCTGCGCCGGGGCCGCTTCGTGTTCCATGCCCAACTGGTCGCGCATGACGCGGGCTTTGATCTCTTCGACCTCGCCCGCCTTGAGTTCACCCAACCGGAAAGGGCCATAGCTGACGCGCAACAGGCGGTTCACGGTCAGGCCGATGGCCTCCATTGCGCGGCGGATTTCGCGGTTTTTGCCTTCGCGCAGGGACAGGGTCATCCAGGCGTTCGACCCCTGTTGCCGGTCCAGCGAAATCGTCATTGGCTGGAACCGTTCGCCTTCGACGGTGATGCCTTTGCGCAGGGGTTTCAGCATGTCTTCGGAGGGCTCGCCTTTGACGCGCACGCGGTATTTGCGCACCCATCCGGTCGACGGCAGTTCCAGCTTGCGCTTGATCTCGCCGTCATTGGTCAGCAGCAGCAGACCTTCGGAGTTCAGATCCAGACGGCCAACAGACATCACGCGCGGCAGGTCTTCGGGCAGAGAATCAAACACCGTCTTGCGGCCCTTTTCGTCCTTGGCCGTGGTCACCAGGCCCGAGGGCTTGTGATACAGCCACAGGCGCGGCGGTTCGGCCTCGGCCAGCGGTTCTTCGTCCACCATGATCTGGTCCTTGGCGGTGACATTCAGCGCCGGACTGTCGATCACGGAACCGTTCACGGACACGCGGCCCGCCTGGATCATGCGTTCGGCTTCACGGCGGCTGGCCACGCCAGCGCGGGCCAGAACCTTGGCGATGCGATCACCTTCGGGTGTCTTGGGGTTTTCCTGTGTCATGCCCCCGCATACCCCGCGCCCGCGCAAAGGGAAAGCCTTGGCAAACCGGGGCGGGCAGGGCAGGAATGGGCCATGAGCCCCTTTACCAGCCATATGGACGCCGCCCTGGACGAAGCACGCAAAGCTGCGCAGCGGGGCGAGGTGCCCGTCGGTGCGGTTCTGGTCGCCCCATCTGGTGAAGTTGTCGCGCGCGCAGGCAACCGGACGCGAGAGCTGAACGACCCAACGGCCCACGCCGAGGTTCTGGTGATCCGCGCGGCCTGCGCCGCTGCGGGCAGCGAACGCCTGCCGGGTCATGACCTGTATGTCACGTTGGAGCCCTGCCCAATGTGCGCCACCGCGATTTCAGCGGCGCGTATCCGGCGGCTGTATTATGGCGCGGCCGATCCGAAATCAGGGGGCGTGGCGCAAGGCCCGCGTATCTTTACCCATTCACAATG
>DFBF01000238.1:33832-44263 GCA_002367285.1 Rhodobacteraceae bacterium UBA3087
GAACATCCTGACCCGAAATGTGTAGGCGCTGGTGGGCTTTCTGACCCAGGTCGTTGACATGAATGCCCACCGGGTCACGCCGGATTTGGCGATCATGACCTATGGCGGGCAGGAGTTTCAAATCCATGCCGATCACACCTATCACGGCCACCCGTTGCCGGCGCTGTTGCCCGAAGCGGGCGCGCGTGGGGCTAGGATCGAGCTGCGCTTGTATGACACTGACCCGGACAGGGCCACCGCGCGGGCCGCGGCGTTTGGCACGACGATCCTGCAAGTGCCGGAAAACAAGCCGCATGGGCTGCGTGAATGTGTGATTCTGGATGGTGAAGGTTATGCCTGGGTGCCCAGCCGTGCCTTGACGGAGGAAAAGGCACAGCAAGTCGGTTCGTTAGGTCCGGCGCGCGCGAAGCGACTCCTCGTAGGCCTTTATATGCTGGGGAAACAGCACGGCATAGCGCGGGTTGAAGATGCCCTGAACATCGACCTCGTATTCGAAACCCTGCTCACCAAAATCATATTCGAACAGAACCACATCCACACAGCCAATTGGCGTGCCATCCGCAAGCTGTGCATCCAGGCCGATCCAACGCTTGACCATGGGGCCTTTGTCAGGCTCTGCCGCAACCGAGTGTCGGAAGTCGGGAAACCCATCGCCGGGGGAAACTCACCATGCGCGCAGCCCATGGGGCATCGCCATGTTCCAATCCTGTGGTGCCGATCAGCTTGTCCGCATGAACGACTTGAAAGCCCGCCACGCTAGATCACAATCGCCTGCATCACTTCGGGTTCGATCACATCCACACCGGGCAGGCCATCAACCAACACCTGCGCCGATTGTTCAAGCAGCGGGAAGGTGCGGTAATGGCAGGGGATCACGGTTTTGAAATCAAAATACCGTTTCGCCGCATAGGCCGCACGTTTCATATCCATGGTGAAATGGCCGCCCGCGCACAGGATGCCGATGTCGGGCCTATGGATGTCGCCCATCCACTCCATGTCCGCCATGATATCGGTATCCCCGGTGGCATAGATCGTGTGGCCTTCGCCCGTGATCATGAACCCGGCCTCGCCCCCTGTGTAGATGGGACCATTGTCACCCTGTGTCGATGAGGAATGCACTGCGTTCACCATGGTTACGCTGACATTGCCCAGCTGGACTGTGCCGCCTTTGTTAAAGCCCAGCGTGGCGATGCCATGCTTGCCCTCCCACCATTGCATCAGGTCATAGATCCCGACCGCCGGGATACCCATGTCGCGACAGATGTCGGGCGCGTCGGTGGCGTGGTCGCTGTGGCCATGGGTGATCAGCACATGGGTGGCCCCAGCGATGGCCGCGCCCCTTTGATCAGGGGCGATCATCGGGTTGCCGGTGAACCAGGGGTCCAGCAACAGCACCTGATCGCCAATGTCGATCCGAAAGCTCGCATGCCCCAGCCAAGTGATTTTCATGATGCCATTCCTCGTGCCATACTCTGTGTCGTTTCGCCCAGCTTAGCAGAAAATCACGCCCTGTCACGCGCGATGGGTGGCCTTATGCTTGCGGGTCGCCCCTGTGGGCGCTAAACGACGTGGCGAAACTCATCTCGGAGCGCCCCATGTCGATTGACATCGAAACCGCACGCAAAGTGGCCCATTTGGCCCGTATCCGGGTGGAAGAAGATCGTCTTCCCGCCCTGGCTCAGGAATTCAACGATATCCTCGGCTTTATCGAACAGCTGAACGAAGTGGACGTCGAGGGGGTTGAACCCATGACCTCGGTCACGCCGATGCGGCTGAAACGCCGTGCCGATGAGGTCACGGATGGCAACCAACAGGAGAAGATCCTGAAAAATGCGCCCGATGCGCGCGAGGGGTTCTTTGCGGTTCCCAAGGTGGTGGAATAATGGCTGATCTGAACAAACTGAGCATCGCTGCGGCCCGTGACAGGCTGCGCAAGGGCGACGTGACCAGCGTGGAGCTGACCCAAGCCTGTCTGAGCGAAATCGACGGTGCGGGCGTGTTGAACGCGTTTGTGCACAAGACACCAGAAATCGCATTGGATATGGCCAAGGCGGCAGATGCGCGCATTCAGGCCGGTGACGCGCCGGACATGTGCGGCATTCCGCTGGGCATCAAGGACCTGTTTTGCACCAAAGGCGTGGCCAGCCAGGCGGGCAGCGCGATCCTGGATGGGTTCAAGCCAGAGTACGAATCAACCGTGTCGCAGAACCTGTGGGACGCGGGTGCGGTCATGTTGGGGAAACTCAACATGGACGAATTCGCCATGGGGTCGTCGAACGAAACCTCGACCTATGGCGATGTGGTGAACCCCTGGAAGATCGATGATCGGAACCTGACACCGGGCGGCAGCTCGGGCGGGTCGGCCTCGGCCGTGGCCGCCGATCTGTGCCTGGCTGCAACTGGCACCGATACCGGCGGATCAATCCGCCAGCCGGCGGCGTTCACGGGCATCACGGGCATCAAGCCGACCTATGGTCGCTGTTCGCGCTGGGGCGTGGTCGCGTTTGCCTCGAGCCTGGATCAGGCCGGGCCGATGACCAAATCCGTGCGCGATGCGGCGATCATGTTGGAGGCCATGTGTGGCCACGACGCCAAGGATTCGACCTCGATTGATCTGGCCGTGCCGAATTTTGAGGCCATGCTGACAGGTGACATCAAAGGCAAAACCATTGGTATTCCGAAAGAATACCACATGGATGGCATGCCTGATGAGATCGAAAAGCTGTGGGCCGATGGCACCGCGATGCTGAAAGACGCGGGCGCGGAAATCCGTGACATTTCCCTGCCGCATACGAAATACGCCCTGCCGGCCTATTACGTGATTGCGCCTGCCGAAGCCTCAAGCAACCTGGCGCGCTATGACGGTGTGCGCTATGGCCACCGCGCCACGCTGGCCGCCGGTGATGGCATCAACGACATGTACGAAAAGACCCGCGCCGAAGGGTTCGGCGACGAAGTACAGCGTCGCGTGATGATCGGCACCTATGTGTTGTCAGCGGGCTTTTATGACGCCTATTACAACCGTGCGCGCCGTGTGCGGAACCTGATCAAACGCGATTTCGAAACCGTGTTTGCCGATGGCATTGATGCGATCCTGACGCCCGCCACGCCGTCCTCGGCCTTTGGGCTGGGCGAAATGACGGATGCAGATCCGGTTCAGATGTATTTGAACGACGTGTTCACCGTGACGGTGAACCTGGCGGGTCTGCCGGGCATTTCGGTGCCCGCAGGTCTGGACGCGCAGGGTCTGCCGCTGGGTTTGCAGTTGATCGGCCGTCCCTGGGAGGAAGGCGATCTGCTGAATTTCGCCCATGTTCTGGAAGATCGGCTGGGCTTTGTGGCTAAACCGACCAAATGGTGGTAATTCCCCGCAACGGGGTAGTTTACAAGGATGAGGGCCGAGTATGCGGGTGCTTCTGATCACAGTCAGTCTTTTTGCCATGGCAGCGTGCGCGCCGCAGGTGCCGGATTCGGCCGCAGGTGTGGGATTTGACAACTATGACGGCTATCAAGCCCAGCGTGACGCTGAGCTGAGCGGCAATACTCAGGCGACCCTTCCGGCCCCTGACGCGGTTAGCTCGGAAAGTCTGGACGCGGCCGAGGCGCCGCAAGCAGCCCCTGCTGCGCGCCCTGTCGGCATCTCGGACGAACAGGACTTCGGCGCGGTTGCCGGACGCGAAAGCATCGAAAGCGACGCGGCGCGGATTGCGGCGCAACGGGCGCAATATGTCCAGATCGAACCCGAAGACCTGCCCTCGCGCAGTGGTGAGCGTTCGGGCCCGTCGATCATCAGCTATGCGCTGTCGACCTCGAACCAGGTGGGCGATGGGTTGTATCGTCGTGGTGGGATCGCTTCGGACAGCCGGTTCATGCGCAACTGTGGCAAATACACCTCGGCGGATCAGGCCCAGCAGGATTTCCTGTCGCGTGGCGGCCCGAAACGGGACACCAAGGGGCTGGACCCGGATGGCGACGGCTTTGCCTGCTATTGGGATCCGACGCCGTTCCGTCAGGCCCGTGCCGCGGCGGCTGTGGCTCCGGCTGTGTTGCCGGTGTCGGACGGCGCAACGGATGGCGCGACCGAATAAGTGCAGGTCATCGCGCACCCTTCGCCCAATTGCGGCGACCGGCGCGATGGGCTGACGCCCAAGCTGATTGTTTTGCATTTCACGGCCATGGCCGACACGCCGTCCGCGCTGGAACGCCTGTGCGCGCCTGAACACGAGGTGTCGGCGCATTACCTGATTTCGCGCGAAGGTGAGGTGTTCCAGATGGTCGATGAAGCCGCCCGGGCCTGGCATGCGGGCGCTGGCGAATGGGCCGGGCAGGGGGATGTGAATTCCCGCTCGATCGGGATTGAACTGGACAATAGCGGTGCGACCCCCTTTTCGGCGCTTCAGATGGATGCGCTGGAGGATTTGCTGCGTGGGATCATGCAGCGCTGGGCCATTGGTCCCGAGGGCGTGATTGGCCACAGCGACATGGCTCCGACGCGCAAATCCGATCCCGGACGGCGGTTTGACTGGCGCCGCCTGGCGCGTCATGGGCTGGCGATCTGGCCCGAGGGGGGCATGGCCGCCCCGGATCAGGCCGCATTCCTGCAAGCGGCCGTGAAATTTGGCTATGGGGCCGATTTCGGGGCCGCCCCCGTGTTGGACGCCTTTCGTCAGCGGTTCCGCCCGCATGCGCACGGGCCCTTGGATGCCCAGGACATGGGCGCAATCCTTGACCTTGCGCACCGCTTCGGCGTTGACTGCGCATCCCACAGCGCCTGAAGCGCTTTAGAGGTCGTGCGCGTTTCCAGGCCAAACGGAGGTTCCATTTGATCTGGAAACGCTTTAAGTCAGCGATTGCGCGGATGGCTGGATGACCGCGGGTGACTGTTGGGGCGTGCCCCTTCGTGACGCGAGGAAAGTCCGGACTCCACAAGGCAACGGTGCCGGGTAACGCCCGGCGGGGGCAACCCCAGGGAAAGCGCCACAGAGAAGAGACTGCCCGGTTCATCCGGGCGATGGTGAAACGGTGGGGTAAGAGCCCACCGCGCGCCCGGTAACGGGGGCGGCACGGCAAGCCCCACCGGGAGCAATGCCAAATAGGGACCTCGTGGGGCGTGACCCCAGGGTGGCTTTGGCCCAGAGGTCCGGGTTGGCAGCTTGAGCGTATCGGTAACGGTACGCCTAGAGGAATGGTCATCCAGGGTGGCAACACCTGGACAAAATCCGGCTTACAGGCCGTCCGCGCATATCACCCCAAGCCACATCATTTAAAATGATGTGCACCTGCGGGGCGGGGGTGGATTTTCTGCGAAAATCCGTGGTGTTCCTACCGCGCATGTGAGGCGTCTAGACCGGCGAAGGCTCAAGGCCGGACTGCGTGAAACCCCATGCGATCACAATGCGTCATGGCCACCTGCATCGAGGTCCAGCCCGCCCTCTGTCGGCCTCGAATTCGGGTCCGACCGTGCCGCTGCCGACATAGTACCGCCCATGCATCTGAACCACGCGCCCGATCAGCCCAGAGTGATATCCTGCATTGATTTGCCAATTCTTTAGCGTCATATGCTGATCCAGAGGCTTGCGGGACATATTCCGCCCGATTGGCTGTTGACTCGGCACACCAGACCGCTAAAAGGCTGGCTTCAAGGATATACCCGGGCGGCCCCAAGCCCCCGATGAGGAGCTGACACCATGGCGAAGCCGACCACTATCAAAATCCGCCTGAACTCGACCGCGGATACGGGCCACTTTTACGTGACCAAGAAAAACGCACGCACCATGACCGAAAAAATGGTCGTGAAAAAATATGACCCGGTTGTGCGCAAGCACGTCGAGTACAAGGAAGGCAAGATCAAGTAAACTTGATCGCCTGACTTGCGATGAGCAAGGCCGTGCCAGTTGGTGCGGCTTTTTTCATGTCTGGGTGATGTGATCCGCAAGAGTCTGGCCCCAGATGCGATAGGCCGCCGCGCCGGGGTGGAACCCGTCGCGGGCCATCATGTCCGCATCAAACGGGATATCAAAGCGCAGGTATTCGATCCCGCCCTGCGCCGCTAGGGCCGCGTCGAATCGGTCTGCCGTGCGTCCCAGCACCCAGCGCAGGGGCTGGGGCAGCAGCGGAAAATGCTTCAACGGCGGCACGCCTGAGACGATGATGCGCCGGGCACCAAAATCTTTGCGCAGGATACGATAGAGCCGGTCGCGTTGCGCAAGCAGACGCCGCCCCGTCACCATCGAGGTCACATCATTCACCCCCAGCGCCACCACCGCCACGTCATAGGCCGCACGCGGCACCGTCGCGATGGTGTCCAGCGTCGTGGCCGTGGTCGCGCCGGTTTTGGCCTCCAGTCGCCAGGTGACGTGATGGTCGCGTGCCAGGGCGTCGACCAGGCGGCCGCTGAGGGCTTCGGACTGGTGATCCGCCCCCACACCTGCACCTGAGCTGTCACCGACGATCAGCAGGCGCAGGGGCGCGCCTTGGCCGGACATGCCCTGACGGGCGCCGGGGGGCTCAGGCAAGATCTGGGCACTCTTGCGGACCCGCAGGGCCTGGGCGATCAGAATCGGTGCCAACAGAAGCTTGGCGGCATTATCGCGTGTCATGGGGCGCGCCTTTGCTATGATCAGTCCAGTTTTGCAGCACCGCCGCGGCGCGCGCTTGCTTTACGTTGCGAAATGATGGCTATTTCCCGTTCAGCGGAGTGGGACATGACAGTTATTTTTATTGGCGGCGCAAGCCGGGTGGGCAAGACTTTTGGCGCGCGGTGGTTGGGTCAAAAGCTGGACGTGCCCGTTTTGCATCTGGACACCTATGCCAAACGATTGCGGGACGGGAGCGGTGTTCAGGGCGCAGACCTTCACAAGGCGGCCCGTATTGCCTGTGATCAGATGCTGTGTCACCTTTTGGTGGCACAAGCGCGGTGTCTGGTCGAAGGGTGGTGGGTCTTTCCCGAACGGGCCGCCAAGATGCGTGCAGCGGGTGGGTTCTGTCCGATATTTTGAGGCTGTGTCAGCACCACGCCATCCCGCCAACAGGCGTTCCTGGCCGATAAAACGGACGGCGCTTGGTATCGTGCCATGTCCTCAGAGGACCAGTTGGTATTTCTGGAGCAGCAGCAAAAGGACAGCCATAGGACGTTGAAAGCCTGTGAGGGTCACGGCCTGCCGTTTGTTGACATGTCGGACCCGGATGTTGGGTTGAGCCAACTGGAAGGAACTGTCCGGAGTGTGCTGAGCCGGACATGAAAAGGGCCGGTCGCGATGACCGGCCCTTGGTGGTTCAATGTGTCCGCCGATTATTCGCGGTTGCCCAAGAATGACAGCAGGAACATGAACAGGTTGATGAAGTCCAGATACAGGTTCAAAGCCCCCATGATCGCGGATTTCGCCAGCCATTCGCTGTCCATCGCGTTGGCATGGGCGATATAGTCCGTCTTGATCTTCTGCGTGTCATAGGCGGTCAGACCAGCAAAGATCAAAACCCCCAGCAGCGAGATCGCAAAGTGGATCATCGGCGAGCCCAGGAAGATGTTCACGACCGAGGCGAGGATCAGGCCAATGACGCCCATGATCAGGAAGCTGCCCCAAGCCGAGATGTCTTTCTTGGTGGTGTACCCCCACAGGCTGAGGCCCGCGAAAGAGATCGAGGTGATCAGGAAGGTCTGAACGATCGAAAAGCCGGTATAGATCAGGAAGATCGAGCTGATCGACACGCCCATCAGAACGGCGAATGCATAGAAGAACAGCTGTGCGCCAGCGGCGGACAGGCGGTTGATCATGGCGCCAAAGGCGAAAACCATGCCCAGGGGCGCAAACATGACGACCCATTTCAGCGGCGACATATACAGCGCCTGACCCAGACCGGTCAGATACTGACCGTCACGGAACATGACGGTTGCCCCGGCGGGATCGCTCGTGACGGCAAGGCCCGCAATGGCCCAGCTGGCCAGCGCGGTGATCAACAGGCCGATGGACATAGTGCCATAGACCTTGTTCATATGGGCGCGCAGCCCCGCATCGACCTCGGCGCGTGCGCCGACGCCTGAACGGATGGTTTCGTATTCAGCCATTATTTGCCTCCTGACAAAGAAATATCGTCGGCGGCCCAATCGGAAACCGCCCTTGGCCTGTATATTGGCAAGGGCGGCGTAATTTTCAAGGCTTTATCGGGTGAACAAAGTGTTCAGCAGCGCCAATTTGCGGGTACGTCCCAGATCGGCTTGGTCGCCTCGCGACGCGCCTGGGCATAGGTCAGGCCAATATCGTCCAGCGCAGCGGGGTCCAGATCGCGCAGATGCTGGCGCTGACGGCGTGTGGCAATGGCGTCGGCCAGCCAGGTGAGCGGCGACAGCGCGCGGGTTTTCCTGGTGGGGGCTATGTTGGTGCAGTGAATTGCGGTCATCTCGTCTCTCCTTTCGCGATTCGGATCATTTGTCCGTCTCTCATCAATTATCTTGATCCTTATGCCGAAATCGGATCAATTAGAAAAATGAATGATTTTGACGTGAAGCATCAGGAGTTGTGATATGCCCCGTAATCTCGACATGACCGCGCTGCGCAGTTTTGCGGCTGTGGCCGAATCTGGCGGCGTGACCCGGGCGGCGGGTCTGCTGCACCTGACCCAGTCAGCGGTGTCCATGCAGTTGAAGCGGCTTGAGGAAAGCCTGGGGCGCACATTGCTGGACCGGTCCGGGCGGGGGGTGTCGCTGACGGCGGATGGCGAACAGCTGTTGGGCTATGCCAAACGCATGTTGCGTCTGAATGACGAGGTGTTCAGCCGCCTGACCGACCATGTTTACGAGGGCGAAATCGTGTTGGGCGTCCCGCATGACATCGTTTACCCGGCGATTCCGCAGGTGTTGAAACGGTTCCACGCGGAATATCCGCGCATGAAGGTCCAGCTGGTGTCATCTTTCACCAGCCGTCTGCGGGACATGTTTCGCAAGGGGGAATGTGACGCGATCCTGACCACCGAAGACACGTTGGAGGGGGGCGGCGAAACCCTGTGCAAGCTGCCACTGGTCTGGGTTGGGGCGCCAGAGGGTCAGGCCTGGAAGGCGCGCCCCCTGCGCTTGGCGTTCGAACATAAATGCATTTTCCGCCAGGGCGTGCAGGGCGCTTTGGACGAAGCCGGGATCGCTTGGGAGATGGCGGTGGAAAGCGAATCAAGTCGTACGATCGAAGCCTCGGTCAGCGCGGATCTGGCTGTGCATGCCCTGATCGAAGGGATGGAGCCGCGCTATATGGAGACCATCGACCACGGCGGGGCCCTGCCGCCCTTGGCGCAGAAGCGGGTCAACCTCTATGCGGCGGACACGTTGAACAGTGAAGCCGGACAGGATCTGTTAACCCTGATCCGGCAGGGCTATCACGACATGCGCACAGCGAATGCGCAGGCCGCATAGGCCTTACATGGTGACCACGACCTTGCCGGTCGATTTGCGCGACCGCAGCAGGTCATAGGCCTGCTCGGCATCCGCGAGCGGGATCCGGTGGCTGACATGCGGGTGCAGGCGCCCGTCCTCGTACCAGTGCAGCAGGGTGCGCAGGCTGTCGGTTAGGATGTCGGGGCGGAAGGTCAGATAGCCACCCCAATAATAACCCATGACGCTGATATTCTTGACCAGCAGGTGGTTGGCCGGGATCTGCGGCACCTCACCGCTGGCAAAACCGACGACGATCATCCGGGCCTCGGGGTTGCAGGCGCGCATGGCGGAATTGAACTGATCACCACCGACGGCGTCATAGACCACGTCGGCTCCGCCCAGGGCCTTCACGACCTCGCGGATGTCATCAACCTCGCTGTCGACCAGATGGTCGGCCCCGGCGGCCTTGCAGACCGCCAGCTTGTCTTTGCCGCGGGCGCAGGCAATGACCGTGGCACCCATCAGCTTGCCAATTTCCACGGCGGTCAGGCCGACGCCCCCCGCCGCGCCCAGCACCAACAGGGTTTCGCCGGGTTGCAGGCGGGCCTTGTGGTCCAGCGCAACATGGCTGGTGCCATAGGCGACCTGGAAGGCGGCGGCGTGGGCAAAGCTCATGTTGGCAGGCAAGGGCACGCAGCGGTCGGCGGGGAATACGCCCTGTTGGGCCAAGCCGCCCGTGCTTGCGAAACAGGCCACGCGCGTGCCGATATCAAACCCGTTTACACCTTCGCCAAGTTCGGCAATGGTGCCGGCGGGCTCCATCCCCAGGGTGATGGGCAGGTCGGGGCGTTCCTGGTACTGACCCTTTTGCATTAAGAGGTCGGCAAAGTTCAGCCCGCAGGCGGCCACGTCCAGCAAAACCTCGCCCACCCCGGGCGTGGGCGCGGGCACATCAACCAGTTTGGCGGGTGAGTCGAAGTCGATAATCTGATAGGCTTTCATGTGGCCTTCTCCTGCCAGTGTCTTTTCGTGCCTGTCTTTTAGGATGTTTGACGCGGCAGTGCGAGGGG
>DFBF01000060.1:0-4458 GCA_002367285.1 Rhodobacteraceae bacterium UBA3087
GTTGTAGAGTTCGACCGGCAGAGGCGCCGAGCCCGAAAATGCCACCTTGAGCGAGGACACATCCGCATCAACCGGGCGCTGCATCAGCGCGGCAATGGCGGTCGGCACGGTGATAACGAAAGTCACCTTATAGCGCTCGACCAGCTTCCAGAAGTTGTCGAAAACACCGTCGCCGCGATAACCCGCAGGCGTCGGACAAACCATGTGACAGCCCGAGGTCAGCACCGCCATGAAGATCACATGCACCGCGAAAACGTGGAACAGGGGCAGCGGACAGATGATCACGTCATCCTTGCCAAACAGCAGGTTCGCACCCAGCCAGCCGTTATACATGATGCCTTCGTAGGTGTGCTGCGCCACCTTGGGCGTGCCGGTGGTACCGCCCGTGTGGAAATAGGCCGCGACACGGTCGACCTGTATGTCTTCGAAATCCAGTGTCGTGTTCTGCGACGCGATGGCGGTGTTGAAATTCATCACCTTGGCGTGGTGGCTGACCGGGTTCTTCGGGCGGATCAGCGGCACGATCCAGCTTTTCGGGAACGTCAGATACCGGTTCAGGTCGACTTCCAGAACCGTTTCCACATTCGGCGCCATCTTGACCGCCTCGGCGGCCAGCTGCGCCACATCGGTTTTCGGGAAACTGCGCAGCGTGACCAACACCTTGGCGTTGGTTTCACGCAAAATGCCAGCGACCTGTTCGGCGTCCAGCAACGGGTTGATCGGGTTCACAATGCCCGCAATCGCCCCGCCCATCAGCGCATAAAGCGTTTCATTTGCGTTGGGCAACAGAAAGGCGACCACATCCTTTTCGCCAACCCCCAGCGAACGGAACAAGTTCGCCGCCTGCACAGAGCGATCGTGCAGTTGTTGCCAGGAGATGGTTTCAACCGGATCGGTCGGGCCCGACGTGATCTGATAAGACACCGCCGGATTGGCCCCACGTTCATCCGTGGTCCGTTTCAGTCGCCCATACAGTGTGACCGGCTTGTCGCGGTTTTCCCACGGCATTTCATTGACGACGACATCACGGTCGGCAACCGAGTTGAATGGAAACATTGAATACTCCTCCCCTGACCCTTGAACGGGCTGTTGTTGGGGGTGAGCATGGGGCTTTCGACCCGGTCGCGCAAGTCTGACGTAACGTGGAAGGCGGGCCTTACTCGGCGGCAAGTCCATCGGTGAATTGCAGTTTCGCCAGACGAGCATACAAACCGTCCTGTGCCACCAGTTCGTTATGGGTGCCCTGGGCGACAATGCGGCCTTCGTCGAACACAACGATCCGGTCGGCTTTTTTCACCGTGGCCAGACGGTGGGCGACGATCACGGTGGTGCGCCCCACGGCCATGGCATCCACGGCCTGTTGCACCGCGCGTTCGCTTTCGGCGTCCAATGCCGACGTGGCCTCGTCCAGCAACAGGATCGGGGCGTCACGCAGGATGGCCCGCGCAATGGCGATGCGCTGTTTCTGCCCGCCCGACAGCATCACGCCGCGTTCCCCAACATAGGTGTCATAGCCTTCGGGCAGTTTTGCCAGGAACCCATGCGCGGCGGCGGCGCGGGCGGCCTCTTCGACTTCGGCGTCGGTGGCTTCGGGGCGGCCGAACCGAATGTTTTCGCGCGCCGAGGCGGCGAAGATCACCGCGTCCTGCGGCACCATCGCGATGTGGTGACGGTATTCGTCACGCCGCATATCGCGCAGGTCGATCCCATCCAGTTTGATCGCGCCCTGATCAGGGTCGTAAAACCGTTGCATCAATTGAATAATTGTCGACTTGCCTGCCCCGGACGGGCCGACCAGCGCCACGGTTTCACCGGGTGCGATGTTCAGATTGGCCTCGTGCAGCGCAGCCGCCTGGGGCCGGGCCGGATAGTGGAAGGTGACATTGTCAAACTGCACCCCCCCCGCCAGACGCGCCGGAAGGGCCACCGGCTGAGCCGGGTCCTGCACCGCATCTTCGGCGTTCAAAAGTTCGACCAGGCGTTCGGTGGCGCCCGCCGCGCGTTGCAGTTCCGACCAGATTTCCGACAGCGCCCCGACAGCGCCCGCGACCATCACCGCATAGATGACAAATTGCACAAGCGCGCCAATCGACACATCGCCCGCACGCACGTCGCGCATACCGATCCACAACACGCCCACGACGCCCGAAAAGATCAGCGAAATGACGATTATCGTCATGATTGCGCGCGTGGTGATGCGGTTCTTGGCCGAGACAAAGCTCTTTTCCGTCACCTCGCCAAAGGTGGCGCGGCTGGCGTCCTCGTGGGTAAAGGCCTGCACGGTCTGCACCGACAAAAGCGCCTCGGATGCATTGCCCGAGCTTTCGGCGATCCAGTCCTGGTTCTCGCGGCTCAGCACCCGCAAACGGCGGCCCAGAACGATGATGGGGATGATCACGGCAGGCACAATCAGCAACACAAGGCTGGTCAGCTTGGCCGAGGTCAGCATCATCAGCACCATCCCCCCCAGGAAGATCAGCACATTACGCAGCGCGACCGACACGGACGACCCGATCACGGACAGGATCAACGTGGTGTCAGTGGTGATGCGACTTAGAACTTCGCCGGTCATAACGCGTTCGTAAAACGTCGGCGACATGCCGATCACACGGTCAAACACCGCCTTGCGGATGTCGGCAACGACCCGTTCGCCCAGGCGCGTCACCAAGTAGTATCGCAGCCCGGTGCCCACGGCCAACGCGCCCGCAACGCCCAGCGCAGCCAGGAAATACTTGTCCAACAACTGGTCGGTGCTTTCGCCGAACCCATCGATCACCCGACGCACCGCAAGGGGCATAATCAGCGAAATCGCCGCCGTAAAGGCCAGCGCAATACCCGCGGCCAGGATCATCAGGCGATGGGGCCGCATGAAGGGCCAAAGCCCCCTCAGCGCGCCAATACGCTTGGATTTTTCGCGTTCCTGGGCCTGTTGCCCGTCCCGATCAGCCATGTCCGCCGCTCCTCGTGTTCCGGGCACAGATAACGATACATCGGCGCAGTCACAAGCAGATCAAAGCCTGTCGCGCAGCGAGAACCAAAGCATCGCCGCCACCAGCAACGGCCAGCGCAACGCCGCCCCGCCCGGAAAGCGTTGGGTGGGCACATCCGCCATCAGGTCAAACCGCCCCGCCTGGCCCGCCAGCGCCTCGGCGGCCAGCTTGCCGCCCAAGGTCGCCATTGCAACGCCATGGCCGGAGTAGCCGGACGCGGTCAGGATATTGCCTGACAGGCGGGCAAAATGTGGCATGCGGTTCATGGTGATGCCCAGCGTGCCGCCCCAGGCGTAATCAATGCGCGTGTCTTTCAGCTGGGGATATATCTCCAGCATTGGTTTGGACACCAGTTTCGTAATGTCTTTCGGAAAGCGATAGCCATAGCTTTCCGCCCCGCCAAACAGCATGCGATTGTCCTCCGACAGGCGGAAATAATTGATCACGAACTTGCTGTCGGCCACCGCATGGTTTTCGCGGATCAGGCTTTTGGCAAAATCCGCATCCAACGGTTCGGTCGCCAGAATATAGTTGTTGATCGGCATGACCCGGGCGGCAATCTGCCCTTCGGCATGGCCCAGATATCCATTGCAGGCCCACAACACGTTATCCGCTTTGATCGTCGCACTGTCGGTTTTCACCGTTACAGTTGCGCCCGGCGTCACCTTGGTCACGCGGCTGACCTCGTGAATGCGTGCACCGGCCGCCACCGCACCTCGCGCCAACCCGAACGCATAGCGCAGCGGGTGTACGTGGCCGCCGCCCATGTCCAATGTGCCGCCGTGATAGGCGGGCGATCCGCACAGATGGCGGAACTCGTCCTTGTCGACAGGGCGGATCAGGTCATAGCCATACTCATCGCGCAATTTCCTGGCGTAGTCATGGCTGTGCGGCACGAACCGCTCCCGGTGATCAGCATGCAGGATACCGTCGACGAAATCCGCCTCGGGCGCATGTTCAGCCACCAAATCGCGCACCAATTGCACGCTTTCCAGCGACAGATCCCACAGGGCGCGGGCGGTGTCATGCCCGACCATCTGCTCCAGGTCGTCCTGTTCCAGACGCTGCCCGGTGCCCACCTGCCCGCCGTTGCGCCCTGAGGCGCCAAAGCCGACGCGATGCGCCTCGAGCAACACCACGTCCAACCCGGCCTGCGCCATATGCAGTGCCGCAGACAGGCCGGCAAAGCCCGCACCGATGATGCAGACATCACAGCGCAGATCACCCTGCGCCGCCGGATACGGCCCCGGCGGCGTCGCGGTGTCGGTGTACCAGCTGTCGGGATATTCCCCGATCCGGTCATTGGCGGTCAGGATGTCCATCAACCGGCGACCATCAGACCTGCTTCTTTGACCGCAGCATAGGCCTCGTCCAGCGACTGCACCGCGCGGTCCATCATTGTGTCGATGTCGCTGGTGGTCATCACCAGGGGCGGCGCGATGATCATCCGGTCACCCACGTGGCGCAT
>DFBF01000060.1:4488-7895 GCA_002367285.1 Rhodobacteraceae bacterium UBA3087
GCCGCGAACTTGGCGCGGCTGGCTTTGTCCGGGGTCAGCGCGATCGAGGCCATCATGCCGACGATCTTGGCTTCGCCCACAAAGGGGTGATCGGCCAGGGCCTCCCACTTTTGCTTCAGATACGGCGCGGCGACATCGCGCACGTGGCCGACGATGTTTTCCTCTTCCATGATGCGCAGGTTTTCCAACGCCACGGCAGCGGCCACCGGGTGGCCGGAATAGGTATACCCGTGGTTGAATTCGCAGGCGTTCATGACCGATGCGACCTCGTCCGAGACCAGCGAGCCACCGATGGGCGCATAGCCCGAGGACAAGCCCTTGGCGATGGTCATGATATCGGGGCGAATGTTATAGGTTTCGCAACCGAACCAGTTGCCCGTGCGACCAAAACCACAAATCACTTCGTCCGCGATCAGCAGGATTTCGTGCGCGTCACAAATGCGCTGAATTTCAGGCCAGTAAGACGCGGGCGGCACAATCACCCCGCCTGCCCCCTGCACGGGTTCCGCGATAAAGGCGGCGACGTTGTCCTCGCCCAGCTCGGCAATCTTTGCCTCGAGCTGACGGGCCACGGCCAGACCGTAGTCCTCGGGATCCGTATCCCCGCCTTCGGCATACCAATGCGGCTGGTCGATATAGGCCATGCCGGGGATCGGCAGACCGCCCTGCGCGTGCATGCCCTTCATCCCGCCCAGGCTGGTCGCCCCGACGGTTGAGCCATGATAGGCGTTTTCGCGCGAGATGATCGTCTGTTTCGTCGGCTTGCCCTTTTGCGCCCAATAGGTGCGCACCATGCGAATGTTGGTGTCATTCGCGTCCGACCCACCCGTGGCAAAGAACACGTGGTTCAGGTCGCCCGGCGCCAGTTCCGCCAGCTTTTGGCTCAGCGCGATGACCGGCACATGCGAGGTCATGAAGAAGGTGTTGTAATAGGGCAGCTCGCGCATCTGGCGCGCGGCGACGTCGGCCAGTTCATCACGGCCATAGCCGATATTGACGCACCACAGACCGGCCATGGCGTCCAGGATCTGATTGCCTTCGCTGTCCGTCAGGGTCACGCCCTTGGCGCTGGTGATGATGCGTGCGCCTTTCTCGGCCAGCTCATCATTGGTGGAAAACGGGTGCATGTGATGCGCCGCGTCAATGGCCTGAAGCTCTTCTGTCGGCAGGTGATTCGTGATCTTGTTCATGGTCGGCGCTCCCAAAACGGGTGAAATATGGAATTGTCGCCCAGAATATGATCAAAAATCACACTGTCAACGGGCACCGTGCATTATGATCAAATCTTTTCACCAACCAGATGGGCCCGCACCGTGACGATTCCCTGTTCGATGTCACCCCGGATTGCCTCGGCCACCGCAAGACCGTCGCCGTTGCGCATGCCCGCCATTGCTTCGGCGTGCTTGTCGGGCAAGTTCGCGGTGCCAAACCGCCCCAGCACCACACGCAAGGACGGCCCGCCACGCAACCACAACATATTGGCAATCGACAACAACACCTGCGCACCGGCCAGTTCATACAGTGCCGCGTGGAACCGATAGTTGTGTTCAAGATAGCCGCGCACATCGCCCCGGTCGATCGCCGCGTTCAACTGATCATCAATGGACACAAGGCGGGTAATATCCTCGGGCCCCATGTTTTCCACGGCCAAACGGGACAGCTCGGGTTCAACCACCAAGCGGGCAAAGGCGATTTCCTCCCATTCGTCAGCGTCCAGAACGGGCACGGTCACACGTCGGTTGCCCTGAAAGACCAACGCCCCTTCAGAGGTCAGCCGCCGGATTGCTTCACGCACCGGCGTCATGCCGACCCCCAGCGTGTCCACCAGCCCCTGAATGGTCACGGCCTGGCCCGGCGTCAGTTCCCCAAACAGAATCATCTCCCGCAGCCGCCGATACACTTTCTCATGATCCGGCAGTTTCGCTGATTTTTCCTGCACGCCCCGTTCCCCCGTCACAATTTCTTTGCCAATTCCGGCCTCATGGATACTCTTGGACCGCAGCCTAACCCGCCCTGACGAATATTACCATATTGCGTCGCGGGCGTTTTTTTGATCAAATATAGGCGATCGGGCAAAAAAGCCCAGACACAGGGAGCAATACTCATGAACAAGACTTGGATCACTCTGGGCGTGGCCTTGGCGATGGGCGCATCCGCCGCCACCGCCGAAGAAGTGCGTGTTTACAACTGGTCAGACTATATCGACGAAGACCTGCTGGCGAAATTCGAGGCCGAGACCGGCATTGATCTGATCTATGACGTGTTCGATTCGAACGAAGTGCTGGAAACCAAGCTGTTGGCCGGTGGTTCGGGCTATGACGTGGTCGTCCCCTCAGGCACCTTCCTGCAACGCCAGATCGTCGCGGGTGTGTTCCAGCCGCTGGACATGGCGCAGCTGCCCAACCATGGTAACATGTGGGACGTGATCGAGGCACGCACCAACAAATATGACCCCGGCAACACCCACTCGATCAACTATATGTGGGGCACCACCGGTATCGGCGTGAACGTCGGCAAAGTGGCCGAAGTGCTGGGCGATGACGCGCCCATCGGATCGCTTGCCCTGGTGTTTGATCCCGCCAACATGGAAAAACTGGCCACCTGTGGCGTGCATTTCCTGGACGCCCCGGCCGAAATCATCCCCGCTGCGCTGGCCTATATCGGCGAAGACCCCGACAGCCAGGACCCGGACGTGATCGCCAAGACCGAACCGGTCCTGGCCGCCATCGCCCCCTATGTGCAAAAGTTCCACAGCTCGGAATACATCAACGCGCTGGCAAACGGTGACATCTGCGTTGCCATCGGCTGGTCCGGCGACATCCTGCAAGCCCGCGACCGGGCGGACGAGGCCGACAATGGCGTAGAAATCGCCTATAATGCCCCCAGCGAAGGCGCGCTGATGTGGTTTGACCAAATGGCCATCCCGGCGGATGCGCCCAACCCCGAAGCCGCCCACAAGTTCCTGAACTTCATCATGGATGCGGGCAACATGGCGGCGGCGTCGAACTATGTCTATTACGCCAACGGCAATCTGGCCTCGCAGCCGATGCTTGAGGAAGACGTGATCGGTGACCCGGCGATCTATCCCAACGAAGCCACACTGCAAAACCTCTACACCACCTCGCCCTATGCGCCCAAGGTGCAGCGGGTCGTGACGCGTATGTGGACCAAGATCAAATCGGGCACCTAAGCCCGTCATCGGCCCCCCTTGTGGCCCCCTGCCACCGCGCGGGGGGCCACCCAGTCCCAGAAATGCGCAAGAGGTGAATGCTGATGGCCGAAGCCGCCACACAGAAGATCTTTGCCCCGTGGACCGATCCCACGGCCAAGCCGATCATCCAGTTCAAGAACGTGACCAAACGGTTTGGCAATTTCACCGCCATCGACGATTTGACCGTCGATATCTA
>DFBF01000156.1 GCA_002367285.1 Rhodobacteraceae bacterium UBA3087
GGGTCGACCCATTTGAGGACCACACCCTGGCGTTCGCGCAGGAAATGCCAGGGCACGATATTGGCGTGGTGTTCCATGGTAGACAGCAGGATTTCGTCGCCCGCCTGAAAACGCGGTGCGGCCCAGGCATAGGAGATCATATTGATCCCTTCGGTCGTGCCGGAATTCAGCACGATTTCATTCTCGGACGCCGCGTTTAAGAACCGCGCAATGGTACCGCGCACGGCCTCGTATTTTTCGGTTGAAAGGTTGGAAAGGTAATGCAAGCCCCTGTGAACATTCGCATATTCTTCGGCGTACCCACGCGTGACCGCATCAATCACGACCTGTGGTTTCTGCGCCGAAGCCCCGTTGTCCAAATAGGTCAGCGGGTGATTGTTCACCTGCCGCGCAAGGATCGGAAAATCGGCGCGAATCTTGTCGATATCATACATCACAGGGGTCCCATCATGGCCGGGTCCGTGCCGAAGCCCAGAATTGCCAGCACCAGCGAAAAAGCGAAAAGAAGCGAAATCAGACCAACCACGATCACCGCCAGCACCATACCCGGTGATTGAAACCCGTGCATTTCGGTCGCAAAAAAGGTCAGGATCCAGAAGTTCACGAACACAGCAAAAAGCAAGAGCAACAGGCCCATGAGCGGGGCAAACAGGCTGAGCAGCAAAAGCGCGATGTTGATCACAAGGTTCACGAAAACCAGCCAGACGATCGTAATCAACGCCTGGTTCAAGGTGCCGGTCCCGCCAAAGGCGCGGCCCAGAAAGAACAGCCCATAGACGATCGAAACGACCAAAAGGGCTGCGACCATGCTGGTCAGGATCGGGTTGGACAGTAGCGGGCCAACCTCCATGCCCTCTGGAGGATCCGGGAACAGCGCAACGACCAGAACGCGGACCATGGTTGTCAGCACCAGCAACAGGGCCAAGGTCTGCCACAACGCGGCGCGGGACCAGCCCTGTGCGAACAGGTCACGGGCCACAACGCGCGGCTCGGGTACCGATTGAAGGACCATGCCCAACAGATATCCTGGCTCAAACCTCATCCCCACTCGGCCTCGCGAAAGTTCACGGACCAGTGGAACAGGAACGCGGCCAGCGCGATCAGGCCGGTCAGCGACAACGCCGGGCTGGGTCCGATAAACCCCGCCACAAGGCCCCAGAGAAGCCACAGGGGCGAGGCACAGAGCAGCGCCCAGAACAGCGCAAATCGGGCGCGATAGGCGTCGCCCCTGCCCTTTGCCAGCTTGGCGATCAGATGGCTGAGCGTGCCAACGGTGTAAAACACCAGCGGCATGATGAACAACCAGGCAAACAGCGCGCCGCCCAAAAGCGGGTTCAGGTCCTGGTCGGTTTCAAACGCCAAACGCGCCAGGCGCGGCCATTGGGCGACGAAGACCACCAGGCAGCCCCCCATCAGGACGGCCAGCGCGCGTTCTTCACGCGGCCCGCCGCCGACACGCGCCTGAAACACAGCGCGCGGCGCGCGATAGGCGCGCAGGATATCTTGAGTGATCGACATATCTGCTCTGTGGCTTAATCGCGACGCCGTTGCAACCAGGCATCCAGTCGCGCCACGATGTCTTCGGCGATCTCTTCGTTTTCGATTTCCTCAATTGCTTCGGCCAGGAAGGCCAGCACCAGCAGGTCGGTGGCCAGCACCGGCGGCACCCCGCGCGAGCGCAGATAGAACAGCGCCTCTTCGTCAATCGCGCCGGTGGTCGAGCCATGCGAACAGGCCACGTCATCGGCATAGATTTCCAGTTCCGGCTTGGCATAGAACTGCGCATCATCATCCAACAGCAAGGATTGCGATTTCTGATAACCGTCGGTTTTTTGCGCCCCTGCCTTGACCAGGATCTTGCCCTGGAACACACCGGTCGCGCCGTTGCGCAGCACCTTTTTGAACACCTGGCGGCTTTCGCAATTCACCGCGTCATGGGTGATGAACACCGTGTCGTCATGCAGAAAATCGCCGTCGCCCATGGCCGCGCCAGCCACATGGGCCACCGCGTCATCACCTGTGAATTCGATGATGCATTCGTTGCGCGTCAGCACGCCGTTCACCGTCATGGTGAAACTTTTAAAGGTGCTTTCCCGGCCCAGACGAGCGAAAATATGCGTCACCGCGCGCCGCTCATGGTCACGCCCTTGCGCGCGCACATGGTGAAAGGCGCCGCCATCGGCCACGTCGACCTCCATCACCTTGTTGAAGCGCGCTGCCGCCGGGCCGTTTTCCAGAACGGTCAGATCAGCGCCCTCTTCGACGCGGATCACATGGTGCAGGATCGCATCTGAATTGGCGTCGGCGTGGCGATAGATCAGCGACACTGGCTTGGCCGCCTTGCCGGTCGCACGGATCAGCACACCATCGCTGGCATAGGCCGAATTCAGCGCCGCAAGCGGGCGCTCTACTGGGGTCTGCCCGTTGGTTTCCAAGGTGCCGTACAGGTCCTTGGCCCAGTGGATGTCCATCTGCGCCGCGTCCGCCAGACGGTCGATTTCGACCCCGGCCAGGGACAGATCATCGGACGCCGCAGCGTCAAAAACACCGTCAACAAAGACCAGTTTCAGCCGGTCAATCGTATCATAGAGCGGCATTTCCTCGGCGTTGAACACGGCCGC
>DFBF01000271.1:0-5473 GCA_002367285.1 Rhodobacteraceae bacterium UBA3087
TTTCCGGCCAAACGCACGTTTTGGGTGTTCCAAGCAGGCGACACACCTTTACATTACGCCTGAAATCTCCATGTTCGACCCTGTATACGCCAAACATTTGGACCAATGCCATGACACCCAAAACCTCGAAGACGCCCCCGTTGTCCTTCGCCTCGGACCCTGGGGCCGGGCGATCGAAATGGGTGGCCGCCGGGCTGTTGGGCGTTGTGGTTCTGTGGATGGGCAGCGGTCTTGTTCTATCGTCACAAGACCCTACGCCCCGCGATGGCACCGCACCGAAGCCGGTGGCCATCGCCGTGCAGGTCCGCACCTCGCACGCCGAAAGCGTCACGCGTCACTTTGTTGCCAAGGGCCAGGCCCTGCCCCATCGCGACACCCAGGTGCGCGCCGAGGCCTCGGGCAACATTACAAAGCTGATGGTGCAAAACGGCGACATGGTGAAGACAGGCGACGCGATTGCACTGATTGACACCGCTCAATATCAGGCCAACCTGACCCGCGCCGCCGAAGACCACACGCGCGCATTACGTGAACGCGACAACGCCGTCACGCTGCGCGATCGGGGGGCTGCCACGAACGATCGTGTTCTTGAGGCCGAGGCCGCTCTGGCCGCCGCCGCCAGCACGCTGTTGCAGGCGCAAACCGCATTGGCGGACGCAACGATCACCGCGCCCTTTGCGGGCCGGATCGAAGACCTGCCCATCGAGCAGGGCGAATACATCGGCGCGGGTGAACCGGCTGCGCGCATTGTCGACAATGTGCCGTTGACGGTCGCCATCCAGGTGCCGCAACACCTGCGCGCGCGCATCACACAAGGCGCGCCCGCCCAGGTTCAGTTCCTGACCGGCGAAGCTGCCAAAGGTGTGATCCGGTTCCTGGGGTCTTCTGCCGACGCGGACACCCGCACCTTTCTGGCCGAAATCGAAGTCGCCAATGACGATGGCACCATTCCCGCCGGGGTCAGCGCCGATGTGATCATCGCCACCGGCGACGTCACAGCCCATTTCATGTCCCCCGCGATCCTGTCGCTGGATGACAGCGGCACCTTGGGCGTGAAGACCGTCACCGCCGACAATCGGGTTGAGTTTCACGTGGTCAACATCGCCAGCGCCGGCACCGACGGCATCTGGGTTACCGGCCTGCCCGATCAGGCCCGGCTGATCACCGTCGGCCAGGGCTATGTGAAGGCAGGCGACCTGGCGACACCCCAGGACGCCGCGCAATGAACGCGCTGATCGATTTTGCCTTTGCCCGCAGCCGGGTGGTCCTGCTGGCGCTTGCCGCGATCCTGACCCTCGGCGCTTGGGCCTATATCGTGATCCCCAAAGAAGCCAACCCCGAGGTGCCGATCCCTGTCGTCTATGTCATAACCACGCTGGATGGCGTGTCCCCCGAAGACGCCGAACGCCTGCTGGTCGCCCCGTTAGAGACCGAGCTGGGATCAATTTCAGGCCTGGATGAAATCATCAGCAAGGCGGGCGAAGGATACGCCAGCGTCCAGATGGAATTCAGCCCGGACCTGCCGGTCGACGACGCCCTGGATAAGGTCCGCGAAGCGGTGGACCGGGCCAAGGGCGAATTGCCCTCGGATGCAACGGACCCGACGGTGCATGAAATCAACACCGCCCTGTTTCCGATCATGAACATCGTGCTGTCCGGCCCCGTGCCCGAACGCACCCTGAACGACATGGCAACCGACCTGCAAGACGACATCGAAGGCCTGTCCGGCGTGCTGGAGGTCGACATCGGCGGCACCCGCGAGGACCTGTTGGAAGTCCTGGTCGATCCGACCGTATTCGAAACCTATAACATCACCTTTGGTGAATTGATCACACAGGTCACACAGAACAACCTGCTGGTCGCCGCCGGGTCGATCGAAACCGGCGCGGGGCGGATCCTGCTGAAGGTGCCCGGTCTGATCGAAAACGTCCAGAATGTGATGGAACTGCCGATCAAGGTGTCAGGTGGCACGGTCGTGACTTTTGCCGATGTCGCCACGGTGCGGCGCACCTTCAAGGACCCCACCAGCCTGGCCCGCATCAACGGCCAACCCGCGCTGGTTCTCGAGGTCAAGAAACGCGTTGGCGCCAATGTCATCGACACGGTGGCCGAGATTCAGGCGCTGCTGGACACACGGCGCGCGACCCTGCCCGACACGGTGCAACTGGACGTGACCTATGACCAGAGCGATGACGTGCGCACCATGCTGAATGACCTTCAAAACAACGTGATCACCGCTGTGGTTCTGGTGATGATCGTGATCGTCTGGGCGTTGGGTCTGCGGTCTGCCGTGCTGGTGGGTCTGGCCATTCCAGGGGCATTTCTGGCCGGTGTCACAGCGGTCTGGTTGATGGGATACACGATGAATATCATCGTGCTGTTTGCGCTGATCCTGGTGGTCGGCATGTTGGTCGATGGCGCGATTGTCACCACGGAACTGGCCGACCGCAAATTGCAGGAGGGCGTGCCGGTGCGCACCGCCTATGCGCTTGCCGCCAAACGCATGGCCTGGCCGATCATCGCCTCGACTGCGACCACGCTGTCGGTGTTCTTTCCGCTGTTGTTCTGGTCCGGCATCATTGGCGAATTCATGAAATACCTGCCAATCACCGTGATGCTGACCCTGGGCGCCAGCCTGTTCATGGCGCTGATCTTCATCCCCGTTCTGGGTGGGTTGATCGGCAAGCGGCAGGCACAAACAGCCCAGTCCAAGGCGATACTACAGGCCGCGGAACACGGCGATCCGCGCGACATCCCCGGCCCGACGGGGGCCTATGTGCAGCTGTTGCAATGGGCAATCCTGCGCCCCGGTGCGACCGTGATGCTGGCCATTGCCGCCCTGTTGGCGGGGTTCATGATCTATGGCCAGTTCGGGCGTGGCCTGACCTTCTTTCCCGAACCCGAACCCAGCGCCATGGTGGTCGAAATCCGGGCGCGCGATAACTATTCGATCAGGGAACGCGACGCGCTGGTGCGCCAGGTCGAACAGCGCCTGATCGGGCATGGCGAAATCGAAAGCGTCTATGCCCGCACGGTGCTGGACAACCGCAATGACGCCGAGGTTATCGGCACCCTTCAACTGCGCATGAACGACTGGGACACCCGGCGCAAGGTCGCGGAAATCATCCCCGAAATCCGCGCCCAGATGGCCGATATTGCGGGCATCGTCGTGCAGGTCCAAACCCAAAGCCAGGGACCGACCCAGGGCAAACCTGTGAACCTGAAACTGGCCTCGGATGACCGCGCGGCACTGGCCTTGGCGGTGGAACAGGTGCGCAGCCAGATGGACGCCATCGGCGGCTTTACCGACGTGACCGACACCCGCCCGCTGCCCGGCGTCGAATGGGCCCTGATCCTCGACCGCCAGGAAGCGGCCCGGTTTGGCGCCGATGTCGCCCTGTTGGGTCAGGCGGTTCAGCTGCTGACCCAGGGCGTTGGCGTGGCCACATACCGGCCCGATGACGTGGACGGCTCGGTTGATATCCGTGTGCGGTTCCCGGAACAGGATCGCACCTTGGATGAGCTGCAAACCCTGCGCGTGCCGACCGCTGCCGGCCTGGTGCCGATTTCGAATTTCGTGCGATTTCAGCCAATTCCGCGTTCGGGCCAGATCACGCACACCGACCAACGCCGTGTCGTGACAATCGAGGCAAACGTCGCCCCTGATCTGTTGGTCAACAACCAGATCGTCGCGTTGACGGCGGCCATTGCCGACGCTGGCCTGCCCGGCGACGTGACCCCCAGTTTCGCAGGCGAGGCCGAAGAACAGGCCGATGCCGTGACCTTCCTGGTCAGTGCATTCATCACCGCCATCGTGCTGATGTTCGCGACCCTGCTGTTGCAGTTCAACAGCTTTTATCAGGCCTTTGTGGTGATGAGCGCGATCATCTTTTCCATCGCCGGGGTGCTGTTTGGCCTGTTGCTGACCGGCCAGCCCTTTGGCGTGGTCATGGGCGGCATTGGTGTGATTGCGCTGGCAGGCATCGTGGTGAACAATAACATCGTTCTGATCGACACGTATAACGACCTGCGCCGGGGCGACATGCCGCCGCTCGAGGCCGCTTTGCGAACCGGTGCGCAACGTCTGCGCCCGGTGCTCCTGACCTCGGTCACCACCGCGCTGGGGCTCATGCCGATGGTGCTGGCGCTGACCATAGATTTTGGCGAGCGCACCATCCAAATCGGCGCCCCGTCATCGCAATGGTGGACCGAGCTGAGTTCCGCCATCGCCGGTGGTCTGGTCTTTGCCACCCTGCTGACCTTGGTCGTCACACCCGCCATGCTGATGCTGGGCGAACGCAAATGGTTTAAAGAAAACCGGGCCCAGAACAGGGCGGGTTAAAGAAACGGCTTGGCCTTCATCGTCACCGGAATGGGAACGCCCAGACGGTTCAAAATGGTGGGGGCCAGCTGGAGTTGATCCAGCCGCTCATCGAAATCCGGCCCCTCGGCATCGCCGAAATAATACAGCGCGAAATCCTGTTGCAGATCCTCGCGCCCGCCATGGTGGCCACGATCAGTCTGACCATGATCGGCGGTGACGATCACCTCATACCCATCATTGCGCCACCTGGTGATGAAAGGGGCCAGCATTTCATCTGCCACGAAACAGGCATGATCCATTTCACCGCAATCATGGCCGAACCGATGGCCCATGCTGTCAAGGGTACAGGTATGAAGAATGCCATAGTTCAGCCCCTTGCGCGTGGCCAACATGGTCAGCGTGGCGAACAGATCCACATCGCTGGGCGTCATCTGATTGGCATGCCCATATCCGGTCATGGAATGGAACCGCCCATGGTTGATGCTGGCGCTGTCAGGTTCATCATATTCGATGTCGCGGACATAATCGAACGGGTGGCGATTGAAGAACTCGGACCAAAAGGAATGCGTTACCGCGCCGGTCACACCACCCGCCTTGCGCACTTCGGAAAAGATGTCCGGCTGGCGGATGCGAAACACATTGCCATTGCCCGTGCAGCCGTGCTCCTGCGGCGTCACCCCGGTATGGATCGAGGCATAACAACTGGCCGAAGTGGACGGCAACACGCTGCGCATTTTCCAGCGCTGCGCGTGGCCTGAATCAACCCAGCCTTCGAGATTGCCAAACAACCGGCGCCAATTGCGCCAAGGCACACCATCCAGAATGATCAGCAACAGCTTGCGGTCCATGGCTTGCTCTCCCAGTCACACGGGTCCAGGCCCCCGCCTAGTTCCCAGCGCTTTCCATTTTGCGGTTGGCGATAACCTCCTCCAGCCAGCCCAGGCGCATTTCCGGCACCGAAGACAGCAGCAGGTCGGTATAGTCGTCAAACGGCGGGCTCAGCACCTCGGTTTTGGTGCCATAGCGCACCAGATTGCCCTGATACATCACCGCGATACTGTCTGCGATCGCCTTCACCGTAGCCAGGTCATGGGTGATGAACAGATACGCGACATCCTCGGCCTCTTGCAGCTTGGCCAGCAGGGCCAG
>DFBF01000271.1:5597-8049 GCA_002367285.1 Rhodobacteraceae bacterium UBA3087
TCCACCACACGCTTGCGCTTTTCGGCCCCTTTCAGGCCGAAGTAGAATTCAAGCGGGCGACCGATGATCGTCCCAACGGTCTGGCGCGGGTTCATCGCCACATCGGCCATCTGATAAATCATCTGCAACTCGCGCAGATCATCCTTGGAGCGTCCCGCAAGGTTGTCCGACAAGGTGCGCCCGGCAAATTCAATCCGCCCATCGCGCGGCGGCAGAAGGCCGGTGATCACGCGGGCAAGCGTGGATTTTCCCGACCCGCTTTCACCCACAACGGCCAGCGTCTGGCCCGGGTGCAATTCGACATTCACGTTCTTCAGGACATCGAAATTCGTGCCCTTATAGCGCGCGGTGATGCCTTCGACCTTCAACACCGGTTCGGGCGAGGGTGGCTTTTCCACATGTTCGTTCGAACGGACCGACACCAACGCCTGAGTATAGGCTTCTTGCGGGTTGTTGATGATCTGATCAACGCTGCCGTATTCAACCATATCGCCCATCTTCAGCACCATGATGTCGTCGGACACCTGCGCAACAACGGCCAGATCGTGGGTGATATACAGCGCCCCAACCCCGGTGTCGCGGATCGCAGCCTTGATCGCCATCAGCACGTCGATCTGCGTCGTCACATCCAGCGCGGTGGTGGGTTCGTCGAACACCACCAGATCGGGCTCAGGGCACAGCGCAAGCGCGGTCATGCAGCGTTGCAGTTGACCGCCCGACACCTGGTGCGGATACCGCGATCCAATGTTGGCCGGGTCCGGCAGACCCAGCTTGTCAAACAGGTCGATCGCGCGGGCTTCTGCATCCGCCTTGGAGAACTTGCCCTGGCTGACGGCCGCCTCAATCACCTGATCCAGGATCCTCTTGGCCGGATTAAAGCTGGCCGCGGCTGATTGCGACACATAGGTCACCTCGGTCCCACGCAACTGGCGCAGACCCTTCACCGATTCCTGCATGATGTCACGGCCATTGACCCAAACTTCGCCGCCGGTGATTTCGACCCCACCGCGGCCATAGGCCATGGCAGCCAGACCAATAGTGGACTTGCCGGCACCGCTTTCGCCGATCAGACCCAGCACCTTGCCTTTGGCCAGATCAAAGCTGACACCATGCACGATTTCAATCGGATGCGGCTTTTCGCCGGGCGGATAGACCGTCGCGCCGATCTTCAGATCGCGGACTTTCAGAAGGCTATTGTCGCTCATCCCCGACCCCCTTTCAGGCTGGTGGTTCGGTTCAGCACCCAGTCCGCGACCAGGTTCACAGAAATCGCCAGCGTGGCGATGGCAATCGCGGGCACAAGGGCCGCGTTGATACCATAAACAATGCCGTCCTTGTTTTCCTTCACGATCCCGCCCCAGTCGGCCTCAGGGGGTTGCACGCCCAGACCAAGGAAGGACAGGGTCGATACAAACAACACCATAAAGATGAACCGCAGACCCATTTCCGCCACCAGAGGCGACAGCGCGTTGGGCAGGATTTCACGGAAGATGATCCAGATCCGCCCTTCGCCGCGCAGCTTTGCCGCCTCGACGAAATCCATCACGTTGATGTCGACCGCAACGGCACGCGCCAGACGATACACGCGGGTGCTGTCCAGCAGCCCCATGACAACGATCAGCATCGGGATCGTCACCGGCATGACCGACAGAACGACCAACGCGAAGATCAGCGTCGGGATCGACATGACAAGGTCGACAAAGCGGCTCATGACCTGATCGACCCAACCGCCAACAACGGCGGCCGTAAAGCCCAGGATTGACCCAGTAGTGAACGACAGGATCGTGCCAGCGGTGGCGATAAAGATCGTCGTGCGTCCGCCATAGATCATGCGGCTGAGCAGGTCGCGACCGATATTATCGGTGCCAAGCCAGTGCTTGCCGCTTACCGGTTCCCAAACGCCCCCGACGATTTCGGTCATCGAATAGGGCGCGATCAACGGGGCGAAAATGGCCGCCAGGAAATAGGCCGCAGTGAAAAACAGGCCGATCATTGCGGCCGGAGGAATACGCATCATTTCGGGTGCCTCAGTCGCGGGTTGGCCAGGATGGAAACGATATCGGCCACCATATTCAGGCCGATATAGACCGCAGCGAAAATCAGGCCGCAGGCCTGCACGACGGGCACGTCACGTTTGGACACATGGTCGACCAAATATTGGCCCATGCCAGGATAAACAAAGACCACTTCAACCACCACGACGCCAACAACCAGATAGGCCAGGTTCAACATCACGACGTTGACGATCGGCGCAATCGCGTTTGGAAACGCGTGGCGGGCAATGACCTGAAAGGCCGACAGGCCCTTCAGCTCGGCCGTTTCGATATAGGCCGATTGCATCACGTTCAGGATCGCCGCACGCGTCATGCGCATCATATGCGCCAGAACCACCATGGTCAGGGTCAGCGCGGGCAACAGAACGGCCATCAACCGGTCGCCAAAGCTCATCCCG
>DFBF01000315.1:0-8022 GCA_002367285.1 Rhodobacteraceae bacterium UBA3087
CAAAAATCCGCTAAGGGAACAGGGTGGGGGCGTCGCCCACAACCCAAGCCGCGCGTTTCTGCATGACATTGGCCAGGCGGTCGCTGGTCAGAAAGTCATTCAGCCAGGCGGACACGCGCGGCGTGGCCTCGCTGTCAAAACGTGCCTTGTCGATCATCGCGAACTGCCGCACGAACGGTAGGATCGCCAGATCAGCCAACCTCGGCTGGTCGCCAAACAGCCAACCATCGCCCAGCTGATCCTCAAGCTCTGCCAGCATGTGCATCGCCTGCGCGCGCGTGGCTTCGGGGTCGCTGTCCGGATGGCGCACAGCGTATTTTGTCAGGTCCAGAGCCTGTTTGAAGGGGCCATCGAAACGGGCAATCAGATCGCTGTCGGGTTGGGCCATCAATTGCTCAGGGTCTGTCTGTTCCAATGCCCATTCCATGATGTCAAAACTTTCGTCCAGCACGCTGTCGCCGAGCACCAGACAGGGCACAGTGGCGGACGGTGACACGTCCAGAAACGCCTGTGGTTTGTCGCGCAGCACCACTTCGCGCAGCTCGACGCGCACCCCGCTGCTGGCCAGGGCCAAACGGGCGCGGATGGCATAGGGGCAGCGGCGAAAGGAATACAGGATCGGGGTCATGCCCCTGTATAGACGAAAAAAAAGCCCCGCCTACAAGAGGCGGGGCAAGTTGAGAGTGCCGTGGACAGGCCACAGGCACCGGCGGTACCTCGGGTGTGGGGGCGTGTTGCCGCCCCTCACGAAACTTTGTGAATGTGGCTCAGACCATTTCCGAGCGGATCTGCTGACGCAGCAGGTCGATGGGCACTTTCTTGCCCTCGCGCTTGTAGTGCCAGTAGGTCCAGCCATTGCAGCTGGGTGCGCTTTCCAGCGCGGCGCCGACCTGGTGGATCGATCCGCGCACGTCGTCGGAAATCAGCGTGCCATCGGCGCGCACCTTGGCGACCTTGCCACGCGGGCTGGTCAGGATTTCACCGGGGCGCAGCATGCCGCGTTCAACCAGCTGGCCAAAGGGCACGCGGGGCTCGGCGCGTTTGGACGGCGTCGTCTGCAACGCTTCCTTGTCAAACTTGCGCACCTTGGAAATGCGTTTCTCGGCGACCTTGCGATAGGCTTCTTCGCGCTCGATACCGATGAATTCGCGGCCCAGCATCTTGGCGACGGCGCCAGTGGTGCCGGTGCCAAAGAACGGGTCCAGCACAACGTCACCGGGGTTGGTCGAGCCGACCAAAACGCGATGCAGCAGGCTTTCGGGCTTTTGCGTCGGATGCGCCTTGTCGCCGTTTTCGTCTTTCAGACGTTCATGCCCGGTGCAGATCGGCAGAACCCAATCGGACCGCATCTGAATGCCTTCGTTCAGGGCCTTCAGGGCTTCATAGTTGAACGTGTATTTGCCGCCTTCGGCTTTCGACGCCCAGATCATCGTTTCATGCGCGTTGGTAAAGCGTTTGCCACGGAAGTTCGGCATCGGGTTCGACTTGCGCCAGACCACGTCGTTCAGGATCCAATAGCCTTGGTTCTGAAGCTCGGCGCCCATGCGAAACACGTTGTGATAGCTGCCGATGACCCAGATCGCGCCATTCGGTTTCAGGATGCGCCGTGCGGCCTTCAGCCAGGCACGGGTGAACTGGTCATAGACCTTGAAACTGTCAAATTGGTCCCAGTGATCATCAACTGCGTCGACCTTGGAATTGTCGGGGCGGTGCAGGTCACCCTTGAGCTGTAGGTTATACGGCGGGTCGGCGAAAATCAGGTCGACCGAGTTCTCTGGAAGACTGTTCATCACCTCGATGCAGTCGCCATCCAGAATCTGGTTCAGGGGCAGCTTCGCAGCCGCTTTCACTTTGGTTTTCGTCGTCATTTTCTGCCTCATGTACCGGCGTATTTTTACGCTCAGGGGGTCGGTGCGTTTGCACTCGTTTGTTGAGGTTAGAATGAGTCATGACTGATTCGCCGTCAATTTCTTTTTTGAATCAGTAGGTTAGAAATTAGTCTTGATACAAGATATTGTGGATGGGTTTGAACGAACGTCTATGGTGTGGGGTAACCCCAAGATTTCGGAGCGCCAACAGATGCTCTTTTGTCCCATATCCGGCGTTGCGCTCCCACCCATAACCGGGGTGCTGTTGCGCCAAATCCACCATGACATGATCTCGACATATTTTGGCCACAATTGAGGCCGCCGAAATCGACACGGATCTGGCGTCACCTTTGACGATTGTCTCGGATGACACGGTCAGACCGCGTGGCGTCATGTTGCCGTCGATCAACAGGTGGTCGACCGGTGTGGACAGGCCGGCAACCGCGCGTTCCATCGCCAGGTGACTGGCGCGCAGGATGTTCAGGTCGTCGATCTCTTCCACGCTGGCGTGGGCGATCGACACATCGGCCGTTTCGTGGATCACATCCCAAAGCGCCTCGCGCCGTTTTGCGGTCAGCGCCTTGCTGTCATTCAGGCCAGGCGGAATATTGGTCGGGTCCAAAACCACGGCGGCGGCAGTGACGGGGCCGCACAGGGGGCCGCGCCCCACCTCATCCACACCGGCGATACGCAGAAAGCCGCGATCAAGCGCGGCCTGTTCGAAGCTGAAATCAGGAATCTGTTTTGTCATATGCCCGTGGTCGCGCACCCTGCCGCGTGGTGCAAGAAAAAAGGGGTGAAGCGCGAGGCTCCACCCAGTTCAAGGCGCGGGCAGGATATTTGGGGATGTGACCCGCGCCCTGCTCGTATGCGGTTACCGGCGACCGGCGATGGTATAGCCTTCGCGGCGCAGGCACTTGGGGCTGAAAACGTCACGGCGAACGCGTTCACCGCGACGATTGCGCGACTTGATCGTCACCTCGCAGCGCTGCGGCAGGTGGCGGGCCTGGCGATAGTGCTTTTCAAGGCAGCGTGCCCCGAAGAACTTTTTCGCACCATCGCGGGTTTCATACCGTTTGAAGCATCGCGCCGGCAGTTCCTTGCGCACTGGCTGCGGCGGGGTGCGGCGGGTTGTGCGCCGATCATTATGTTTGTCGAGAATGAGTCCTGTGGCAACCAGACCCAGAATGATCGCCAGGGCTCTGTCGGATTGGGCATCTGCCCGGGCGGGGGCGGCGGTGATCGGGCTGAGCGCGATACCAAGGACCAGGGCCATGGTGACGGCGAAGCGGGCATAGGGCGTCTTGAACATTGTTGTCTCCTGTTCGGGCAAGGGATCTTGCATTCGGGATGAGACAACGATGGGTCGGACCCGGTCGGCCAAACAATATCGGCCGATTGTTATGACCTATCAGGCGACCTTGGGGGGCTTTGTTATTGAATAACCGGACGGTCAGGCGCATTCTTTTCGCATGATGACACGTATCCTTATATCCCTTGCCCTGACGGCGACCCTGGCCCTGCCTGCGCAGGCTGGTTGTTATGCCGATTACAAGGCCAAGCGCGACAACCCGCTTAAGCTGCACTATGGTGTGGTTGAGCTTCCTGACACCGCCTGCGGCTCGATCCTGGCCGCCGCCGATCAGATTGCTGGGCGGATTGCCGGGGACGGTTGGACCCTGCTGAACGTGCTGGGTATATTTGACGAAAGTGGATTGAACCAAAGGAAAGACAGTGCCGGAGCCTACTATCTTCGCTACTGACGCGCGCCGTTCTGGCGGTCGTGTTGTCATGTTCGGGATCGGGGCAATTGTCCTGATCCTTCTGGTGGCTGCTGTGCTGCTGTTTCTGAACCTGCCGGATGCGAATGCCTTCAATGCGCGGGTTGAACGCATCTTCATGGAAAACGATGGGCTGAACTCTGGCGCTGAAATCAAGCTGTTGGAGATCCTGGCCCAAAGCGGCACGTCATTCGCCGACACGCTGGCCAGCTATCGCATGGTGATCTTTGTGCTGCTGGTCTTCGCAACCGCGTTGCTGATTTCTGCGCTGGTGTTTCTTGTGACCATCATCGCCCTGAACCGACGCATGGGTGAAATCGAACGCGCCGGGATCCAGATCAATTCGCTGTTGATCAGCCGCGAGGAACGCGCGGTGTATCTGAACAACATGGAATTCAGCCTGACCGAAGCCGCCATCGAAACCCTGTCGGTTCTGGCCGAGGCCCGGATGGATGACGACGTGTTGTCCGGCGCCGAACTGGAAGCCGTGATTTCAGGTCGTCACGCGTCGGACTGCGAGGAGGCCGCCGGTGCCACGCGCATCAAACGTCTGCGCGACGCGCTGGGCAATCAGATGATGAGCGAGCTGTTGGTCAAAACCATCGCGCGGCGCGGCTATATGTTGTCGATCGACAAGGATGTGATCCGGATGGTCTGAGCCTCACAGCTCTAGAAAATACCCATCCACCCGCCGCCAGAAATGCAACAGATCGCGCGCGCGGGCCGGGGCGTGTCCCATGCTTTCGATCGCATAGACATCTGCCGCCAGCAACGCGACCAGGCGATAGGCAAAGGGGCCAATTCCGTCCACGTCCGATCGTCTGTCCATATTGTCATCAATCATCGAGGCGGCAGAGGTAATGGCAAACACCACCGACAGCGCTGGGTCGGATGGCTATTTCTGGCACATCTTGCGCACCAAAGCTTTGCGCCGGTCCTCATGCCCCGACAGCAACTCTTCCAGCGCATACTCGATCATGTCATCGACCGGCGTTTCGCGCATACCACACCCGTACTACTGAACCATCCACCTCTGGGGGATTCCCACTTCAATTCTAGGTGTATCACGCTAGGAACCCAGCCAAAACCATTGGGATTGAAATAAACTTAAGGCCTATATAGTAGAGATCCGTCTGAAAGGGCATCGTTTGGGTCCTTGCCGCAGGGGTGGTCCAGACTTCGTGTTGTCATTGATCTGCACAGGACCTATCGTGCCGTAGCGTCAAACATGCCCCCCTAACACAGAGTCCCCGACATGATTTCGACCTTCGCAAAGCGGGTGATTCTGCTGCTTGTTGGCCCGCTGAATTTCCTGTTTGTTGCCTTTGTGCCAGCAGTTTGCGGCGCTAGACCCGGGTTTCGGGGGTGGTTTTGGCGCACGGTCTCGCAGTCCTGTTCAAACCTGTTGTGGCTGCTGAGCATTCGCGTCGAAATCAGCGATGCCGCCCGGGCGGCTCTGGCCGAGGACGAAAACAGCGTGATCGCCGTGAATCATCGCAGCCATCTGGATGGTTTTTCCCTGTTGCATGTCATTCCTGATCGCAAATGGGTGACCTTCGGAGCCAAGAAGGAACTGTGCCAGGCGGCCCTGCTGCGCCGGGGGTTTACCGGGGCTGGGTTGCTTGAGATCGACCGAAGCAAAGGTAAACACGCGCTTGAATCGCTGACCGACGCAGTGCGCGACATGCCCCGGCGCCGGTCTCCGATCCTGTTTGTCGAAGGAACGCGGGCCAAATGCGAAGGGCTGGGGCCTTTCAAGGCAGGGGGGGTTCTGGTTGCCGGGGCAACAGAACGCACGATCCGCCCCATTGTTATCATTGGGTCTGACAAGCTGTTGCCACGGGGGCGGTTCCTGCCGCGCACCGGGACGATCCGGATCGAAGTTCTTGACCCTTTCACGGTTGACCCGTCTGCCAACGTGGACGACGAGGTCGCGCGCCTGCGGATGACCATGTCCGCCGTTTATGACGCAGCGACACGTGAACAGACCGCCCCCACAGGGTAACAAAACAGGGTAACACGACAGGGTAACACAACGAATACCCCGGGGGGGGTGCCCCGGCATCCCTGTGTTCGTCAATTGCACCTGTTTCGGGATCTGAGCCGTCACCCAGAACCCGACCTCTTAGTCCGTATTCAGCCATGGGATCGACCAGCGGTTTTTGGAATCGACCGCGAATATCTCAACAAGGGTCGCGGTGAACAAAATGCTGAGTACGAATGAACCGCCCCACAAGATCGACATTCCCCAAACGGTCATGCCTTGAATATTCAAGGCGTTCACGGTCGGAATGTCGATGACGCCCCAGCGTATTGCGAAGGCTGCGCCGGGCAAAATGGAAAGGGCGGCGCGTTTCCAACCCGCCAAAACTGGCTCAAACACCATGATAAGCAAACCACTGAACAGCCAACCCGTGGCGTTGATCCATAGATTATATACAGGATAGCCCAAAATACGCAGCATCTGATTGCCAGGCCGTGATTCCAAAACAAAGGATGAACCCCGTTTGCCGGCTGTGTCACATGGACCAACCTTCCAGGTTTCCTTCGTTGAAGAAGGCCAAGATCCCTGCCCCCAGCATCCACAGCGAAACGGATTCCTTGAACTTGATATTCCGATATATCGCGTAGAGGATGATGCCCCAAATATCAAAGACGTGATTGCGATCTGGCCGTCGCGGCGGCAGGATCGACAAGCTGATCGGTCTGAAGGGGATATAGGCTTCCATAGTCCGAGATATTCTGAGGTCCGCTCATTCGCACTGCATCCTCGATTGGTGGCCTGGGCCTCAGTGGCCTAGGCGTTTGAATAGTTGGTGAAAATTCAGCGAGAGAACGATAGGCTGTAGAAAATCACGGTCAAAATTCCCCGCCGTAGGCAATCGCGGCTCCTGGAAACCGCTATTTGACATAAGTGGACAAAAATACCCGATTATAGTGACGAATCTTTTCGTAAGCTGCCAATTGAGCGGGAACTCATGGCGTCTCTGGCGGGTTGATCTGTGGAAAGCCGTTCGCAAATAGAGAGTCAGAGAGAAAAAAATGGCAAAACCACAGTCTCCCAAATTCGACCCTGCCGCGCTCAAGCGGCTGCCACGGGGAATCTGGGCAATTGGCCTGGTGTCGCTCTGGATGGATATCTCATCCGAAATGATTCACGCCCTTCTGCCGCTCTACCTGGTGACGACGATGGGCACTTCGATGATGGCTGTAGGCCTCATCGAGGGCATTGCCGAGGCGACCGCGGCGATCACAAAAGTGTTTTCCGGCGCGCTCAGCGATTGGCTGGGCAAGCGCAAGTTTCTGGCAGTGCTAGGATACGGACTGGCGGCGATCACCAAGCTGGTCTTTCCATTGGCGCCCAGTGTCGGCTGGTTGGTCGGGGCGCGTTTTGTCGATCGGATCGGAAAGGGTATTCGAGGCGCGCCGCGCGACGCACTGATTGCGGATATCTGCCCGCCTGATCTGCGTGGAGCCAGCTTTGGCCTGCGTCAGTCGCTGGACACTGTCGGTGCCTTTCTTGGGCCGCTGTTGGCGATATTGTTCATGTGGCTGACATCGGACAATATCCCGCTGGTTTTCTGGTTCGCCGTCGCCCCGGCAATGGTTGCGGTTTACCTGCTGGTCCGTTTTGTCCAAGAGCCAGCCCGGCCCGCCACGGCCAAACCCACGCGGTTTCCCTTAAGGATGAGCGAACTGAGGCGGCTTGGGAGCGCATTCTGGTGGGTCGTCGGCGTTGCCACGGTGTTTACCCTCGCCCGGTTCAGCGAAGCGTTCCTGATCCTAAAGGCCCATGACGTCGGGCTCGGCCTGGGGGTTGTGCCGGTCGTGGTGGTGATCATGAATATCGCCTATGCGTTGGCGGCTTATCCGGCGGGCGCCCTGTCGGACAATGGCGGGCGGATTCGAGTGCTTGGCATCGGGATGTTCTTGCTGATCGGTGCTGACCTGATTTTGGCCTATGCGCCGGGGTTCTGGGGAATGGCTGCCGGAGTGGTTGTCTGGGGGCTGCATATGGGGTTCACGCAAGGCGCGTTTTCCAGTCTGGTTGCCGACACCGCGCCGCCCGCGTTGCGCGGCACCGCTTTTGGCATGCTCAACCTGATGACTGGGGTGGCGATCCTTTTGGCAAGCGTCATTGCCGGTGTTCTTTGGGATGTTGGCGGCCCCTCGCTGACGTTTCTGGCCGGGTCAGGGCTGGCAGTTGTTTCTCTTGTCGGCCTTTGGCCTTTGTCGCAGCAGCTTGGCCGACTGTCCAAGTCTGCGCCGGATGTTGGATGAACATTGATGGTAAATCATGACAATAACACGCATGCGGAAAGGGCCGATAGAAGTGTCCGGTCAGCCGAAAAGGACGCTTTAGATACTGGGAC
>DFBF01000315.1:8186-10312 GCA_002367285.1 Rhodobacteraceae bacterium UBA3087
TTGATCGACAAAGTGCTTCAGGAATTCACTACTCTGGCGGATGAAATTGGCGACAAGGATGACGGCATCTTCACCCTGTTGGCGAATGTCGTCGAGCGGTTGGTCGGGAATGTCTCTGTGGTCGAATACTGGCAGACTGCGGACCCCGAAGATCCGGCGGTCGGGGAAAGTCATGCGTTGCTTAACGCGCTCCTCGCAGGGCCGCTTGACCGGGCGCGGGGCCCAAAGATGATTGCCGCCGACCTGGAAGCTGAAGATCTGTTCCTGGCCTTTCGGATGATCACCGGCACATTGCAAGGCCGCGATGTCGAACAGCGCACAATCGCCGGCCGTAGGGCTTTGCGCATTGTCATGCACGGTTTGTTGACCGGCGACCAAGACACAACCCGGAGCACTCGTATCGCCCCGACCAGCCCTTCGGATTCCTCTACTTAGGGCGCGAATGGTACGAACGATGACTGATGACGAAGCTCAAGACGAAACGACCCCGGACGAAGAAACTGTGGCCGCGCCGAATCCGGCCAAGAAGATCGGGCTGGTCGTACTGGTCGTTCGGATTGTGATCGTGGCCTGCTATTCGATGGCAGACCGATTGTTCCCGGGAACCACGCGTGGGTATGTCATGGCCAATGTGGTTCGGATTGCGCAACGCGTGTCTGGCCAGGTGCATCAGGTCAATGTCGTTGACAACGCGTTCGTCAAGACGGACGCACAGCTGTTTGAGGTGGGCAAGCACCCCTTTGAGCTGGCTGTGGCACAGGCCAAAACTCAGCTGCAACAGGCGCATCAATCGCTTGAAGCATCGTCGGCACAGCTGTTGGCCAGCCAGGCCGAGCCGTGCGGGAAAACGCACGCACGGCGCATGAGCGCACAGAGGCGCTTCAGCAACGCGGCCTGGTGCCGCGATCGCAGGTCGAGGCCCCGCGCGCCAACCTTTCCAATTCCGGTGCGCATCATGCTGGGCGAGAGCGGGTACGGCTGGCCACAGAAAGTGCACGTTGGTGCCAAGGTCAGCGTCCTGATCCAAGCAGACAGCCGTGGCAACCCGATGTCAGTAGTCTCTGGTTTTATGTTCCGGGCCTTAGCCACCTCACAGCATTGTACTGAGCCGCCGATATGTATGTCGCTCTGCGCCCTGTACGTGAAGATGATCCGCTGTGTGCAATCCGTCTGGCCTTGATAGCGGTGGTGGGTATTCTTGCCATCCAGAATATCACCCCGGCCATCCTGGCATTGGTCGCGGCGCTTCCAGTCGGGCTAATGGCGGGTGGGCGCAAGGCGTTCAGCGTGACATGGGCCATTGGCGCTCCGGTGGCCTTTCTTGCGGCGCTCTGGGCCATAACGGCCATTGTCGCGCTGCCGCGCGATTGGCCTGTCCTGATGCTTGCCGTCGTGTTCTGTATCTATTTCATCGCAGTCTACGTTACCCGCCGGACGGGCAGCGCTTTTGGCATGCTGATCCTTGTCGCTGCCGCGCTGATGTCTATCATGGGCATGAAAGAGCCAATGGCCCGTGTCAGGCTGCACGTCGTCCTGCCCGCGTCAGATATATTGATCGCTGTCGCGGCAATTTTCGTGCTGGTGTTTCCGACGCGTGAACGGGTGACCGCCACGCTCTATGGTGCGGATGCCGCGTTGTTGATCGTTATGTTCTTGCCTTTCAGCACCCATTTCGAGGCGCTGGTTCTGCTGATCTTTCTGGTCGCCATGCTGTTGGCCGACAGGATGATCCACGGCCATCACGAAGCCATGGTGTAACAATTTGCGCTGACCACGACATTGGCCCTGACGATGAGTATGCTGACAACTCAGGAACCAGGTTATGCCGCGTTTACACGTATTGTTCTGGTGTTCTTCGGGGCCATTACGTCAGCCTTTCTTGTCGCGCATCGGGACAGGATCTTTCTCGAAGACGTGGAATAAGCGGTCGGGCATTCTCTGTTCGGCTTCGGCCTGTTCCTGGTATGGCGCACCCTCGGAGGGCTCAGAACCCGACCGCGTCAGCCCCTTTGGTTTGCAGGATTTCCCGTGCCTCGTCTGGTGACGCAATCTCTGGGGACAGTGCTTCGAGAATGGTGCGAATTTTTGTGACTTGCGCCGCGTTTGATGGCGCAAGCTCACCCTTG
>DFBF01000315.1:10370-15459 GCA_002367285.1 Rhodobacteraceae bacterium UBA3087
CAGACATGGTGAATTCAGCACCAAAAAGCCGTTCGGCCGTGGCTTTGGCCGTCATGGGGTTTTCGAATTCTGCCCCCATTCCACCTAGGATGCCAAAAATCGACTGAATGAAAAACGGTGGCTTCACCAGCCCCATGTCAGCGAAATGGGCAAGGTTATAAAGATGCCCGGTGTCATAACATTCATACTCGAACCGTGTCCCGGTTTCTGTCAACGCGCGCATCGCATATTCGATTTGGGCGAAGGTGTTGGACAAGATGAAATCCTTGGTCCCTTCCAGATACGTTTTTTCCAGTCGTTCTTGAATTCAGAAATCCGGGCCGCTGCACTGGAAATATTAAAGTTGACTGACCCCATGTTCATCGAGGCCAGTTCGGGCTCGGCCCATCGTGCGGCTGCCAGACGTTCGTCAAGCGGCATTCCCAAACCGCCCCCGGTCGTGATGTTCAGGATCGCATCACACTGATCGCGGATTTCTGGCACGAACTGTTCATACAGCTTCGGATCCTGCGGCGGCGCACCGGTTTCGGGAATTCGAGCGTGCAAATGCAGGATCGCTGCGCCTGCGGCCGCCGCCTCGACCGCCTGGTCTGCGATCTGCTGCGGTGTGATCGGCAAATAGGGTGTCATGCTGGGTGTGGATCGAGCCTGTGATGGCACAGCTGATGATGACCTTGTTGCTCTCTTTCAGTCTCTGATTTCTCTGGAAATGATGATCGCCTGCGCGGTAGGGGCGATTGGAAAGGCGCTGTTGTCTGGGCTCGATATATCAGACGTGTACCCGAACACGGGCCTATTGGCCCAACGCCTTGTGCCCGGATGAAACCAGGACGATTTGCGTGCCCTTCCGAGGGTGGTCTGGCGGGAGGAATGTGATCAGGGATCGTTATTCAATCGGCAACGGAAACGGCGGGCGTGGATCCATCGGCACGGATGGACGATAGCCGCCGGCATAGGCTTCTTGTTGCAACTCGTGCGCATCGACCCCCGCGCGTCGTGCTGCAAGCATCTTGGCAGGATCGACAGGCATTCCGATCGGGTTCGCCTTGAACGATTCAGAAGTGCGGACAAAGTTGCTCGACTTGCTCCAGTCTTCGAAATTGTCAGTGTCCAGTTGGACGCTGTTGCCGTCGGGATCGACATAGTAAAACGATGTGGTCATACCGTGATCAAGCGTCAGGTGTGGTTTGATACCCAACCCGGCCAGACGTTCGAAATTGACCAGAAGGTCATCAAGCGTTTCATATTCGAACGCGACATGGTGCATCCCGGCCCGCATGAGCTTGTCCGGATCATCAATGACTTCGGGCGAGGTGATCAGTGCAACGCGGTGGTTGGCAGCGTCATTGGACGTCCACGCACCGCCTTCGAATTGATGGAGCGGTTGGGAGCCGGTAACCGTATGATACTAATCCATCATCTCTTGAAGGCGGGGTGTCTTAAGAGTTACGTGATGCAGAGCCGGGATCTTTTTTCCAACGTTTGGGTCCATTGATTGTTCCTCCTCAAGGGCGACTGCGCGTTTGGGGTATGCGGGTTTCTATCTTCAGGTTTGAGGCACCGGCCGGGACCTCGTCAGGCCTGACCAGATAGGGCCCAAAGGCGCCGGTGTGATCGAATTTATTGCCCACCGTCCATTGCGGTGTGCGCAAATGGAAATCTCGGACCGAGGCGTCATTGAAGATCGAATAACCGGCCACATGGTCCAATTCCGTCGATTTCGGAATGCGTCGCCCGCCCTTGCCGACAATGACAGCCAGCTCGACTTCATAGTCGAATTTGTCGGATTCCGGTGGCACCAACAATGCGGCACCATGCCCGATAAGGCTGCTGGAAAACCGCGAGAAAATCGTGGGAAATTCGGGGATGTCAAACCCGCCTTCCGCGGCATGGTCCGAATAGTTCAGGCCCACCCAGATGGTTTTTGCGGGGTGGCGAACGACGGGCAGATACTGAAAGCGACCGGCCTCGAAGAACGCCCCCCCCAGCGGCGGTTTTCCCAGCAGCGGCAAGCGCATCACCGCCACGCGCAACGACCGTGCCGACGTCGCCGGGATATCCCGGCTGGCCTTCCAGAACAGCGCGGGCATTCCCGTCGCTGTCTATTGCTGCCAGGGCAACTTTTTCATCAATCAAAATGGTTGCCAGCTTCATGTCTGCCGCCCTGCCTGAACTTGCCTGCAACAATTGATCAGCTGGCATCGCATGATGCCAACAAATATATATTTTCGACGTAAATGAATTTTTCTGATCAATCTGGTGACGCAAGCAGGAAGGAATATGTCGTGTCGACTATCAAGGTAGCGATGATCGTTGGCAGCAGCCGCCCGACGTCTTTGAACGAACGACTGGCGCGCGCCATCGAAAAACTTGCTCTGACGAACCTGATCTCTGAGCGAATTCGGATCGACGATTTGTCCTTTTCCGATTCAGACTTGGAAAAAGCGCCGCCGCCGGAAGTGGTCCGCATCAAGGCCGACGTGGCAAGAAATGCGGCGGCTTTATTTGTGATGCCAGAGTTTAATCGCTCCATTCCGGCAATGCTCAAGAATGCCATCGATATTGGGTCCCGCTCCATGGCCGACAACTTCTGGCGCGATATGCCTGGCGCGATGACGGGGACGTCACCCGGTGCAATTGGAACAGCCGCCGGCCAGCAACACTTGCGGCAAGTTCTGTCCGTTCTGGGTGCAAACGCCCTGCCGGGCGAGGCCTATGTTGGGTTTTCTTCGCCAACCCTGATTGATCCCGAAGGGACTGTTGAAAACGAGGCAACGCGCGCGTTCATCAAGGCGCGCGTCAAAGCCCCCAAGCCACGGCTTAATCCCGATTGGTCATTGGCGCATACCCTGTTTCACAATGCGTTGGTTGGGGCGTTTGAGAACGCCTGACTGCTCGAACTGCGCAGCTTGCTTTTCGCGCGCAGTGAACGCTATCGGCATTGGAGCGTTTCGCTGTCCGCACGCCCGCTTCATGATCGCGACGTGGGCGCGGAACACAGTGAGATCATGCAGGCCTGTCTGGATCGTGATGCGCCGCAGGGGTGAAAATTGATGGCCGCACATCTTCGTCGCACGTCTGCCGAGCTTATCCGCGCGTCCGAAGTGCTGAACCGAGAGATCGCCTGATATTTCGCGCCGGGTCAGCCAGCCAAGTGTGGCGCAAGTGCCCGGTTGCGCAATATGCCAATTCCTTTGCCCTCAAGCTCGACGATATCGCCGTGCTCAAGAAACCGCATGTGTTCCAGACCACAGCCATTACCGACGGTTCCCGAGCCAAGAAATTCGCCCGGATACAGGGTTTCCGAGCGCGAAATATGGGCGATCAGGTTCTCAAACGACCAATGCATCGTTCCCGAATGGCCGCGGCCCCATTCCTCGCCGTTCACCCGTGCGATCATCGTCAGGTCATAGGGGTCCGGCAGTTCGTCCGCTGTGAGCAGGCACGGCCCCATGGCATTCTATCCGTCGAAATCCTTGCCTTTGATCGGGCCCAGTTGCCCGCCCAATTCGGTAGTTTGGGAACCGCGCGCCAAGAAATCGTTGAAAATCGTATAGCCAGAGATGACATCCCGCGCCGAGGCGAAGGCTTGTATAAAGTGCTTTTCAAAACACAGGCAGTCGCGCATCTGCGGAACTGGTGGACCGGCGCCAGCAGAACCGCGCCGTCATAAGGAGCGGACGTACTGTTGTCGGTGCTTTCCAACAGGCGATAGGTACCCCCCAGGGTCGTTGGCCTACCCTCTATTATGCTGAGAACACTTTCGAAATCACGCGATCCTGGCCCGTGTACAGCGGCGCCCAATGCCGCGAGGTCCGCAATTCGCGCGCCGTTGTCAATCATGGCTCCGGCCCGCGCCGCGCCGTGGGAGTTCAAATAGGTAACAAGCATCATTTGGGTTTCCTGACGAAAACCACGAAGCCCAAACATCCATCCGAAGGGGCACATAATCAAGCCAAATGAAAATCTGAGGGGTCGAGGGAGGAGACCATGAAAGTTTTGAAAAAAACCGCACTAGCGGGCGCAGCTCTTTCGTCGCTTGGCGCATTGTCGACCGCAGCGGTGGGCCAAGAGACGCTGAAGTTGACATTCGCCGCCGGGCACTCGGAAATCTTTCACTGGGAAAAGCATGTTCGCGAGACATTCGTTCCCGTGCTGACAGAAGCGCTTGCGAAAACCGGCGAAGTCGAAATCGAGTGGACACAGGCGTATGGCGGGACGCTGGTCAAAGTCGGATCGGAAGTTGAATCGTTTCAACAGGGGATCATGGACGTCGGCCACATGTCCGGGGTGTTCAAGCCCGCGCAGCTGGGCCTGATGAATGTGACCTATGCGATGCCGTTTGGCCCGGAAGATCCCAACTTGGTGACCGATGACTGGAATTGAAATCGCCCTTGGATCGATCCTTTTGATGCTTGTCCTGGTCTATTCGGGAATGCATATCGCCGTTGCCCTGACGTTGCTGTCCTATGTTGGTGTTGGTTTGTTGCGCGACAATTTCGACGTGGTCGGCAATATGCTGGTTCTGGCTTTTGAGGATTCCATATCCGATTACCTGTTCGGCGTGGTGCCGCTGTTCGTCCTGATGGGGCTGTTGGTGAGCGTTGCCGGGATCAGGCGCGACATGTTTCAGGTTGTCGCGCAGATGTTTCGCAAGATTGCCGGTGGTCTGGGGATCGCCACCGTGGCGGTGAACGCGGTTTTCGCCGCGATAACTGGCATATCCATTGCGTCTGCCGCTGTGTTTACCAAGGTCGCCGTGCCGGAAATGATCAAGCACGGGGACGCCCCGAAATTCTCGGTCGGAGTCGTTGCCGGGTCCTCGGTGCTTGGCATGTTGATCCCGCCCAGCCTGCTGTTCATTGTCTACGGAATCCTGACGGAACTATCGGTCGGGACACTGTTCATCGCCGGGGTCATTCCCGGGCTGCTTTTGGCGGCGGCATATTGCATTGGAATCGTGATGATGATGCGGTTTGCGCCAGGTTATATCGGTAAGCTCTCCCAGGTACCTGAACTGCCTGATCTGTTAACCTCTGGTGAAATCCTGTCGAAGATCACGCCAATCATTCTTCTTGTCACCCTTGTG
>DFBF01000038.1:0-1302 GCA_002367285.1 Rhodobacteraceae bacterium UBA3087
TGTCTGACCCGTTTTTGCTGCTGCGCGTGTCAATGGATGAGAACCTTGGAGACCTTTGAATGAGAATTTCTTCTTCTGCGACTCAACAAGAAGCATATGCTGTTCATGCACGAGATCGCGACGTCTTCAGGTTTGACTGTTATCTGCCCGATCGTCCCAACAATGAAAAAAGACATGCACATTCTTTTGAGGACATTCGAGACGCTGCACGGTTCCTACTAGATCACCCAGGTTCAGGTATTCGAATGAACCCAGGCTCGACAATTATCAGCGAAAACGTCGTGATTGCGCTCGACTAAACTGAATAGGGAGAAAACCAATGACCACAGTCATCAAGAACGGCACCATCGTCACCGCTGACCTGACCTACAAGGCCGATGTCCTTGTCGATGGCGGCAAGATCATCGAGATCGGCGAGGGGTTGAAAGGCGACAAGGAATTGGACGCGACCGGCTGTTACGTCATGCCCGGCGGCATTGACCCGCATACGCACCTGGAAATGCCGTTCATGGGCACCTACAGCTCGGATGATTTCGAAAGCGGCACGCGCGCGGGTCTGGCGGGCGGCACCACGATGGTGGTTGATTTTGCCCTGCCCAACCAAGGTGAAAGCCTGCTGGATGCGTTGAAGCGATGGGACAACAAATCAGCCCGCGCGAACTGTGACTATTCCTTCCACATGGCGATTACATGGTGGGGGGAACAGGTCTGGGACGACATGGAAACCGTTGTAAAACAGCGTGGAATCAACACGTTCAAGCATTTCCTTGCCTATAAAGGCGCGTTGATGGTGAACGATGACGAGCTGTTCAACAGCTTTACCCGCTGCGCCGATCTGGGCGCGACCCCGATGGTTCATGCGGAAAACGGCGACGTGGTTGCCGAACTGTCCGCCCGCCTGTTGGCCGCGGGCAACAATGGCCCCGAGGCACACGCCTATTCCCGCCCGCCGCAGGTCGAAGGCGAGGCCACAAACCGCGCGATCATGATCGCCGACATGGCCGGCGCGCCGCTGTACGTGGTGCACACGTCTTGCGAGGAGTCACACGAGGCCATCCGCCGGGCGCGGATGCAGGGCAAACGCGTTTGGGGTGAGCCCTTGATCCAGCACCTGACGCTGGATGACAGCGAATATTTTGACAAGGATTGGGACCACGCCGCGCGGCGCGTCATGTCCCCGCCCTTCCGCAACAAGCAACACCAGGACAGCCTGTGGGCCGGGTTGCAGTCGGGCAGCCTGAGCGTCGTGGCCACCGACCACTGTGCCTTTACCACCGAACAGAAACGCTATGGCGTGGGTGA
>DFBF01000038.1:1448-8386 GCA_002367285.1 Rhodobacteraceae bacterium UBA3087
CTGGTTGGGGCCGATGCAGACCTTGTGGTCTGGGATCCTGAAAAGGAAAAGACCATCGGCGCGGCGGATCAACAGTCGTCGATTGATTACAACGTGTTCGAAGGCAAACACGTGAAAGGCCTGCCGCGGTTCACCCTGTCGCGCGGCCAAGTGGCTGTTCATGATGGAGAAATTCGCACAGAAGAAGGCCATGGCAAGTTCGTGGAGCGCAGCCCGAATGCGACCGTGAACCGCGCCCTGAGCCAATGGAAAGACCTGACCGCCCCGCGCCCTGTGTCGCGTACGGGCATCCCCGCAAGCGGAGTTTGATGTGACTGAAACACCTGTGATCGAGGCCCGAAACCTCGACCTGACTTTCGAAACCAACGACGGTCCGATCCATGCGCTGAAGGGCGTGGATCTGACCATCAACAAGGGCGATTTTGTCAGCTTTATCGGCCCGTCCGGATGCGGAAAAACCACGTTTTTACGGGTAGTTGCAGCATTGGAGCACCCGACGGGGGGCGAAATAACCGTCAATGGGATGAGCCCGGATGAGGCGCGGCGACAGCGTGCTTATGGCTATGTTTTCCAGGCTGCCGGGCTGTATCCGTGGCGCACGATCGGCGGCAATATCAAACTGCCGCTAGAGATCATGGGCTACAGCAAAGAAAAGCAGAAAGAACAGGTCGACCGCGTGCTGGAGCTGGTCGACCTGGCCGGGTTCGCCAAGAAGTTCCCCTGGCAGCTGTCCGGCGGCATGCAGCAACGCGCCAGCATCGCCCGTGCGCTGGCCTTTGATGCCGAAATTTTGCTTATGGATGAACCCTTTGGCGCGTTGGACGAGATTGTGCGCGACCACCTGAACGAACAGCTGTTGGAACTGTGGGGGCGCACGCAAAAGACCATCGGGTTCGTCACCCACTCGATCCCCGAGGCGGTGTATCTGTCGACCAAAATCGTCGTCATGTCGCCGCGCCCCGGTCGGATTACGGATGTGATCGAAAGCCCGCTGCCGAAAGAACGCCCGCTGGACATTCGCGACACACCCGAATTTTTGGAGGTCGCCCATCGGGTCCGCGAAGGACTGCGCGCGGGGCATGCCTATGACTGAGATGTTAACATTTTTAAACCCGGAAACGGGCCCCTGTTTAACATTGTTAAACCCCAAATCGGGGCAGGTGTTAACATTGTTAAAGGGGGTAAAATGAGCGATCTGACCCCCGATGACGTGAAACGCATCCGCACCGCATTTCTGTTCCGCATGGGATATATCGCGGTGGCGTGGCTGGTCTGTATTCTGATCCTGAAAACCTGGGGGCCGGACTGGTCCAAGTTCAATTCAACCGTCACGGTGCTGGTTTTCACCCTACCGATCGTCATGGCGTTGGTGGCGCCGATGGATTGGCGTTGGCTGAACAAACACCCCAGATCGGTGAACCGGTTCGGGCTGCGGATGGGAGCAGGCGAATGAACAAGATCCTTCCGATCCTGACCGTTGTCGCCGCCATTTTCGTGCTGTGGTACGCCGCCGCAATTGGCATGAATAAGAAATGGGCGCTGGATCAGGCCGGGCGCGCTGGCATCGAGCTGTCGACCAACGACCTGATCGCCGACACCTGGAGCCAGGACCGCCCGGTTCTGCCCGTGCCCCATCAGGTCGCACAAGAGCTGTGGAAAACCACCGGCGCAATGGTGCTGAAGGGCCGCGCGATGAGCAAACGCAGCCTGATCTTTCACGGCTGGATCACCCTGAGCGCGACCCTGCTGGGCTTTGTCATCGGCACCGGCGCGGGTATTCTGTTGGCCGTCGGCATCGTGCATAACAGGGCCATGGACATGTCCGTCATGCCCTGGGCGATTGCGTCACAGACCATTCCCATTCTGGCGATTGCACCGATGATCATCGTGGTGCTGAATTCGGTCGGCATCCAGGGGCTGCTGCCCAAGGCGTTCATCAGCGCCTATCTGAGCTTTTTCCCGGTGGTTGTCGGCATGGTCAAAGGCCTGCGCAGCCCGGACGGGATGCAGTTGGACCTGCTGCGGACTTACAGTGCGTCCGGGAACGAAACCTTTTGGAAACTGCGGCTGCCGTCATCCATGCCCTATCTTTTCACCAGCCTGAAAATCGGCATGGCCGCCGCGCTGGTTGGGGCCATCGTCGGGGAACTGCCTACGGGGGCCATTCGCGGCCTTGGCGCACGCATGTTGACCGGCAGTTACTATGGCCAGACGATCCAGATCTGGAGCGCGCTGTTCGCCGCCGCCATTCTGGCCGCCAGCCTGGTCGGGATCATCGGCATGATTGAACGACGCATGTTGAAACGCATGGGGGTAAAGCCATGACCTGGTTGATTTTCGCCGCCCTGTTCTGGGCCGCAACCTGGTATCTGAACAGCTGGATCGCCAATGGGCCTCACGCCAAAACGCGCGCTGCAAAGCTGGCCGTGCCGGTGATTTTCGGCATCACCATCATCGTGGTCTGGGAGGCCTTGGTGCGCGGCTTGCAAGTGCCCAGCGTCATCCTGCCTCCGCCCACGGCGATCGCGGCAAAATTTGCGACCTCGATCCCGATCCTGTGGCAGGATTTCTTTCAGACCTTCGTGAAAGGCGCGCTGAGCGGATATTTGATCGGCTGTGGTGCGGCCTTCATCACCGCCGTTCTGATCGACCGCAGCCCGTTCTTGCAACGCGGTCTGTTGCCAGTTGGCAATTTCATCGCCGCCCTGCCGATCATTGGCACAGCCCCCATTCTGGTCATGTGGTTCGGCTTTGACTGGCAGTCAAAATCGGCGGTCGTCGTAGTCATGGTGTTCTTTCCGATGCTGGTCAACACGGTGCAGGGTCTGGCCGCAACAGACAGCATGCAGCGCGATCTGATGAACACCTATTCGGCCAGCTATTGGCAGAGCTTGCTGAAACTGCGCCTGCCCGCCGCCATGCCCGCAATTTTCAACGGGCTTAAAATTGCGACAACGCTGGCGCTGATCGGTGCTATTGTTGCAGAATTCTTTGGCAGCCCGATCAAAGGCATGGGCTTTCGCATTTCGACCGAGGTCGGACGGCTGGGGCTTGATATGGTCTGGGCGGAAATCACTGTGGCCGCCTTGGCCGGATCGGCGTTCTATGGGATCGTCGCAACAATCGAGAAGGGGGTCACGTTCTGGCACCCCTCGCAACGAGGTTGAGCAAAAAAGCACAACCAACACACCAACTGAATAACCAACGGGAGCAACTAAGATGATGAAAACGATGAAAGCAGCGTTCGGGGCGATGGCTCTGATGTCGACGTCCGCAATGGCCGCCGATGATGTGACGCTTCAGCTGAAATGGGTCACGCAGGCGCAGTTCGCAGGCTATTACGTGGCGCTGGAAAACGGCTTTTATGCCGAGGAAGACCTGAACGTCACCATCAAGCCTGGTGGCCCCGATGTGGCACCCGTGCAGGTGTTGATGGGCGGCGGTGCCGACGTGATGGTCGACTGGATGCCCTCCGCTTTGGCAGCCCGTGAACAGGGCGCGCCGGTGGTGAACATCGCCCAGCCGTTCAAAAGCTCGGGCATGATGCTGACCTGTCGCAAGGACACGGGCATCGAAAGCCCCGCAGATTTTGTCGGCAACACGCTGGGCGTCTGGTTCTATGGCAACGAATACCCGTTCCTCAGCTGGATGTCGTCGCTGGGCATTTCCACCGAGGGCGGCGATGGCGTCACGGTGTTGAAGCAGGGTTTCAACGTCGACCCGATCCTTCAGGGTCAGGCCGCCTGTGTGTCGACCATGACCTATAACGAATACTGGCAGATCATTGATGCCGGTCTGACCGCTGACGATCTGGTGACCTTCAAATACGAAGATCAGGGCGTCGCGACGCTGGAAGACGGGCTGTATGTGCTGGAAGAGAAACTGGCAGATGCCGAGTTCACCGGCCAGATGGAGCGTTTTGTGCGCGCGTCCATGAAGGGCTGGAAATGGGCCGAGGTCAACCCGACCGAGGCCGCGATGATCGTGCTGGAATACGACGAAACCGGTGCGCAGACCGAAAAACATCAGGTTCGCATGATGGGCGAGATCGCCAAGCTGACCGCCGGGTCGAACGGCGCGCTGGATGTGGCCGATTACGAACGCACGGTTGCAACGCTGATGGGTGGCGGGTCTGACCCGGTCATCACGGCAGAACCGGTGGGGGCCTATACCACCGCGATCACCGACGCGGCGCTGAAGTAAGCGACCGAACGAAAGTTGGAAAGGGCCGCGCATCCCACGCGGCCCTTTTTCATGTCTTGCCTGCCCTCCGGTCTGGTTCCAGCCCAGTTCGGGGGCGGTGGTCACAAGATAAGGCATGGCCCCTTGTCGCAAGAAACTCTGCTCCTGCGCGCCCCTGACGGTTAGCAATTTGTTAACCTTTTTGTCGAACAACAGAATGAAGGTCGGGGAGGCATTTTGGAAGACAGCCACACAGGGCATAATCGGCAATATGGCCGTCTGGCTGAGAAGGCGCAGTTTATGCGCTCTTTCTTGCCGACAGCCTATGCCATGGTCGCCGTGGTGCTGATGAGCCTGTTTGCGGACCGCCAACACACCACCATTGAAATGCAGATCGAACGGGAACGAGTCCGTGACCGGGTCAGCACGCTGCGCGCACAGCTAGAGGGCAGCCTGAACGCGCCAATCCAGGCCGCGCGCGGCTTGGTCGCCACTCTGTCGTCGGAACCCGACATGTCCCAAGACCGGTTCGAATGGCTGGCCAGTCGTGTGGTCGACCCGACACGCGGTATCCGCAACGTCGCCGCGGCGCGTGATCTGGTGGTTACGCTTGTGCACCCGATGGCCGAAAATGCCTCGGCGTTGGGGTTGGATTACAACCTGAATGACGCGCAACGCACGGCCGCCCTTCAGGTGCGCGACACCGGGGAATTCCTGATGGCGGGGCCCGTCGATCTGGTGCAGGGCGGCCAGGCCTTTATCGGCAGGTTCCCGGTCTTTTCCACACAGGACGGAACGCACGCCTTTTGGGGCATCCTTTCGGTGGTGATCGACCTGCCGACGCTCTACTCCAACGCCGGGTTGACCACGCCCGGCCTGGGGCTGGATCTGGCATTGGTTGGGACCGACGGGCGCGGGGCCGCCGGAGGGCGGTTTCTGGGGCCCCGTGACATCCTGGAAGACAACCCGATTTCGGTCGACATCCTGTTCACGAACGGATCCTGGGTGCTGCATGCCCGTCCTGCCGACGGCTGGGGCAGCACCACGTTGGTCTGGCCCTTTCGCTTGTTGCTTTTGATCGCGGCTCTGACAGTGGTTGCAACAGCTGCGGTGGCAAATCTCATGGCCGTGCAACGGAAAACGACGATCGTGACCTTGCAACGCCGCGAAACCCAGCTGGAAGACGCCCGGCGCGAGGTCGAATCCCTGGCCCTGCACGACCACCTGACCGGATTGCCAAATCGCCGGTATCTGGATCGCAAGCTGACACATCTTGTCGGCGGCAGTTTCTCGGGATTGATCCAGGTTGACCTGGATGGCTTCAAAGAGGTCAACGATGTCCACGGCCACGCCATCGGTGACCTTCTTTTGACGCAGGTGGCGAATCGGTTCCGGTCGGTGCTGGGGCGCGATGATTTCATCGCCCGCGTTGGCGGGGACGAATTTGTCGTTGTCTGCCCGGGCCCTGCCGGCGCCGGTCCGGCGTCGCATCTGACGGACCGCGACCGGCTGGAGGCCACCGCCAAGCGGTTGATCGACTGCATGCAGCCGCCTTTTACCGCAGCACAACGCAAACGGCGCATTGGTCTTTCGGCTGGTATCCACCTGCATGACGCGGCCGATGCGACCTCTCCCAACGAATGGATGGCGCAGGCGGATCGGGCCATGTATCGGGCGAAACAGTCGGGCCGAAATCGCTATGAATTCGCAACCCCCCTGCCGGACAGCGACCACCCCGACCACAGCGCGGACGACCTGTTGGAGGCCCTTGCACATGGCCAGATCGTGCCGTTCTATCAGCCCCAGTTCGCCGCCGATGGAACCACGGTCGTCGGGGTCGAAGCCCTGGCCCGCTGGATACATCTTGATGGCAGCATAACCAGGCCCTGTGCCTTTATGTCAATCGCGCGCGACGTGAAGGTCGAAGGCGACATTGATCAGACGATCCTGGAACAGGCGACCCGCGACCTGGCGCAATGGGACAGCCAGGGCCTGACTTTGCCGCAGATCTCGGTCAATACCTCGTTTCGGCGGCTGAATGATCCACAGCTGTTGCGCATGGTGGACAAGATCGGGGTCGACCCGAAACGGGTCTCACTGGAGATCCTGGAATCCGTTTTTCTGGACGACGAGAACGACCAGATGATGCAAAACCTTCAGGCCCTCCGCGACCGCGGTTTTCGAATCGAGATTGATGATTTCGGCACCGGGTTTTCATCAATCACGAGCCTGCTGAAGCTGCGCCCGCATCGTTTCAAGATCGACTGTAGCCTGGTGCAGGCCGCCGCGACCACCCCCGAGAACCGCCGCCTGTTGGCAACTATCGTCGAGATGGGGCACGCCCTGCGGGTCGACGTCTGCGCCGAAGGGATCGAAACGCCGGAGCAATTCCAAACCGCCCGCGCCGTCGGCTGTTCAACAATGCAGGGGTTTTTGCTGGCCCGCCCGATGACCGCCAGCGATATTGCACATTTCCTGCGCACGAAGCCCCAGGAATCGCCTGCCCAACGCACCGGTTAGGGGCGGCATCCCCTTGGTGGGGTTACGTTTTAACATTTCGGGGATTTGGTGCCCAGGAGAGGACTCGAACCTCCACATCGTTGCCAATACTAGCACCTGAAGCTAGCGCGTCTACCATTCCGTCACCTGGGCAGGTGTCGTGAAGCAAGCATTTAGCCATGGTCAGCCTTGCTGTCAACGCCGATTTGGTGAAATACCGCATTCACCATATCGCCTTGTCCAAACCGGCGCGGAGC
>DFBF01000078.1:0-5316 GCA_002367285.1 Rhodobacteraceae bacterium UBA3087
GCCCTCCGGTTTTCAACAATATTCCGGCATATCGGGACGAGGTGATGCCGTGGATCCAGCAGCTGACCGATGGGGTGCACGAGCATGATTGTGCCGTGATGATCCAGCTGACCCATTTGGGGCGGCGCACGGGGTGGAACAAGGGCAATTGGTTGCCATCGGTCAGTTCCTCGAAGCATCGTGAGCCGGCGCACCGGGCCTTTCCGAAGTTGATCGAAGATTGGGACATCGAGCGCATTATCACCGATTTCGCCGATGCCGCCGCGCGGATGCAGGCGCGCGGCATGGATGGGATCGAATTGCAGGTCTATGGTTACCTGCTGGACCAGTTCTGGTCGCCGTTGACCAATGATCTGGTGGGCCCTTATGGGGCGGATACGCTGGAAAATCGGCTGCGGTTTCCGATGGATGTGCTGGATGCGATCCGCAAACGCGTGGGGGACGAATTCATCGTCGGCTTGCGGTATACGGCGGATGAGGCGCAGAAGGGCGGCATCTCTGCTGAGGAAGGTATCGAGATATCGAAGCGTCTGGCGGACACCGGCAAGGTTGATTTCCTGAACGTGATCAAGGGCCGCATTCATACCGACCCGGCGATGACCGATGTCATTCCCGTGCAGGGCATGGCGAATGCGCCGCATCTGGATTTCGCGGGCGAGGTAAAGAAAGCCACTGGCATGCCGACCTTTCACGCCGCGAAAATCCCTGACGTGGCGACCGCCCGTCATGCGGTGGCCGAGGGGCTGTTGGACATGGTTGGCATGACGCGCGCCCACATGGCCGACCCGCATATCGTGCGCAAGATTATCGAAGGGCGTGAGGAAGACATTCGCCCCTGTGTCGGTGCCACTTATTGTCTGGACCGGATCTATCAGGCGGGTGACGCGCTGTGTATGCACAACGCCGCCACGGGGCGCGAGTTGACCATGCCGCATGACATTCCCGCAGCGGGCGAGAAGAAGAACGTCGTCATCGTCGGTGCGTGCCCCGGCGGGCTGGAAGCTGCGCGCGTGGCGGCCGAACGTGGCCATGACGTGACCGTGTTCGACGCCCAGCCAGACCCCGGCGGGCAGGTTCGCCTGACCGCACAATCCCCACGGCGTCGCGAGATGATTTCGATCATTGATTGGCGCATGGCACAATGTGCGGCGCGCGGTGTTAAATGCCATTTCAATACCTGGGCCGAGGCATCCGATGTCACGGCGTTGAACCCTGATGTGGTGATCATCGCCACCGGCGGCATGCCCAACACCGAGCTGTTCGAAGCGGATGAGGCGGCGAATGTCGTCACCTCGTGGGACATTATCTCAGGCGATGTGAAACTTGCGGACAATGTGTTGATCTACGACGAAAGCGGCGACCACCCCGGTTTGCAGGCCGCTGAAATCGCTGCGCAGTCCGGTGCGAAGGTCGAGATTATGACACCGGACCGCGTCTTTGCCCCCGATATCATGGCGATGAACCTGGTGCCCTATATGCGCGAATTGCAGGCGCGTGATGTGACGTTCACCGTCACCCGCCGCCTGTTGGATGTGGCCAGGGATGGCAACAAACTGATTGCCACCATTGGCACGGATTATTCTGATCACACGCATACGGCCCAGTACGATCAAGTGGTGATGAACTATGGTACCCTGCCGCTGGATGAGCTGTATTTCGACTTGAAGGATCAGTCGTCCAATGTTGGGGCTGTCGATCACGATGCGCTGATTGCTGGGCAGCCGCAAACGCTTGTGCGCAACCCTGATGGCAGGTTCCAACTGTTCCGTATTGGCCGCAGTATCGGCGCGCAATACCCATGCGGTGATCTATGATGCGCTGCGATTGGTCAAGGATATCTAGTGCGCACATCAAGGATCATTCATGTCGTATCGGCGCATGCTGAGGGGGAGGTTGGCGATGTCATCACAGGTGGCGTTGCGCCGCCGCCCGGTGACACGATCTGGGATCAACGCGCCTGGATTGCGCTGGACCAAACCCTGCGCAACTTTGTCCTGAACGAACCGCGTGGCGGCGTGTTTCGCCACGTAAACCTGTTGGTGCCGCCCAAACAGCCCGACGCCGACCCGGCTTGGATCATCATGGAGCCCGAGGACACGCCGCCCATGTCCGGGTCGAATTCCATCTGCGTGGCAACGGTGTTGTTGGACACAGGCATTCTGCCGATGAATGAGCCCGTGACCGAATTGGTGCTCGAGGCGCCCGGTGGTCTGGTGCGGGTGCGGGCCGACTGCGAAGGCGGCAAAGCCAAGCGCATTACCGTGCAGAACCTGCCGTCCTTTGCCCAGCACTTGGGCGCAGTGTTAGAGGTCGAAGGCTTGGGCACGTTGATCGTGGACACAGCCTTTGGCGGTGACAGTTTCGTGATTGTCGATGCCCCCGCGCTGGGCTTTGCCATCACACCGGACGAGGCTGGCGATCTTGCTCGCCTAGGGGTGAAAATCACAAATGCGGCGAATGAACAGCTGGGGTTCAGCCATCCCACGAATGCGGATTGGACCCACATCAGTTTTTGCAATTTCGTGACTCCGGTGATGAATGGCGAAACGCGATCTGCTGTGGTGATCCAGCCGGGCAAGATCGACCGGTCGCCCTGTGGCATCGGCGTATCGGCGCGTTTGGCGGTGTTGGCGGCCAAGGGGCTGATGGGGATGGGCGACACGATTTCGACTCAGTCCATCATCGACGGGCAGTTCACTGGGCGCATCGCCCGGCTGGTCGATCTGAACGGCACGCCAGCGATCATCCCCGAAATTTCAGGCCCCGCCTGGGTCACGGGCACGCATCAGCACATGTTGGACCCCGACGCCCCTTGGCTCGGGGGATATCGGTTGACTGATGCATGGGGCGCTTCGGGGGGCACGTCATGAAAATCGGTGTTATCGGCACGGGAACAATTGCCACGGCGGTGGTTCAGGGCATTGCCGGGGACGGTCACCAGATCACTGTGTCAGACCGCTCAGCCACCAATGCCTGCGCCTTGGCTGAGATGTACGAAAACGTCTCTATTGCAGGCAATCAGGACGTTCTGGAGGCCAGCGATGTTGTTCTGATCGGCACCACCGGGGTCGTGGCTGAACAGGTGTTACAGCCGCTGAGTTTCCGGGAAGATCATATCGTGATCTCTCTGATGGGGGATATGCCGCTGGCCCACGTGCGACAGTTGATTGCGCCTGCGAAGGCTGCGGCGACCCTGATCCCCTTTCCCGTGATTGCGACAGGTGGCTCGCCCGTGTTCGTCTGTCCACCGTCCCCGGTGGTCACGGCGTTGGTCGGTGCACGGAACATGGTGATCAATTTTGACGATCCCGCACAGATGGCGCCGTTCATGGCAGCCCAGGCCACCCTGTCACCGGCCCTGAAACTGGTTGCCACAACCAGCGATTGGTTGGCCAACCGCACTGGGGACCCGGCTCAGGCCGAGACCTTTCTGACAACCCTGATTGCCAATTCCATGCAGGCCGCGCCCCTGTCGACGTCGCTGGAGGCGCTGGACACACCGGGCGGATACAATCAGCGTCTGCGCAACCACATGGATGCGGCCTATGCGCTGCTGGCTCAGGGTCTGGATGATCTGGAGGACACATGAGTTTCAAGCACATCTTCAAACCGGTGAAATTGCGCCACAAGACCCTGAAGAACCGTATCGTGTTCTGGGCACACACCACCAACATGGCCGTCCAAGGCATGCCGGGTGACCATCGCTTGGCCTACTATCGCGAACGCGCCATGGGGGGCTGCAATGATCGTGGTGGAACCCATGCCGGTCCCTGCCGCCGCCGTGCTGACGCGTGGCAATTTTGCCCATTCGACGGATGACGTCATTCCGCATTTTCGGCGCATTACAGACGCTTTTCACGACCACGGCACGGTGATGATCCAACAGCTGTATCACGTCGGCGCGCATGGCGATTGGGACAACGCCTGGCATCCGGGATGGTCGCCGTTAGGTGGGGTCAGCTATCACGACAATGACGGCAGCCACGCGATGACTGGGGCGGCAGTTTGGAAGATCGCACAAGGTTCTCGCGCGCGGTTTTGCGCCGAATTAGGGTCGCATGTGGCGATGATTTCATCATCGGCCTGTCGGTGTTGGATGCCCCCGATGTCGAGGCAGCGCTATCGTGTGAAGCCACTGTCGAAATCGTTGCGTTGCATGATGCCCAGAAACTGATGGACTATGTCACGGTCGGGTCAGGCAGACATTTTGATTTCTCAAAGATCCTGCCGACTTTTCCCTATGCGGACAAACAGACGGTGGACCTGTCCGCGCGGCTGAAATCTGTCGTGACACATGCGCTGGTGACCTCGGAAAGCCTGATCCGCACACCGGAAACGGCGAACAAGGTTCTGGGCACGAAAGTGACATTCGCGGCTGTCTGTCGTGCAATCCGCAATGCTGGGGACGGCGTGGGCGGGATTATTGGATTTCCTGCCTGATCAACCCGTCTGCGGGGCGGGAATATGAATGGGGCGGGGATCGGTTTGCCGCCGCCAAAACACCCAAACGCGTACTGGTCATCGGCGGCGGGCCTGCGGGGCTTGAAGCCGCGCGGGTGGCGGCAGAACGGGGCCACGCGGTGGTTCTGGCCGAGGCAGGGCCGCAACTGGGCAGGCAATTTCGTTTGGCCGGAGAGCAGCCACGCCGTGCTCAGATCACCGATCTGATCGACTGGTACACACGCCAATTGGGCCAGCTTGGGGTCGAGGTTCGATACAATAGCTATCTGGATGCGGATGACATTTCCGGCGAAGAGGCCGATGTTGTTGTCGCGACAGGCTCTATTCCAGCGGAAACCGGGTTTCAAAAGGCCCTTCCGCATGTGGTCGAAATGCCCGGCGCGGGAGCTGCCGTATCGGTCGAAGACGTCATGGGCCGATCCGCGCGTTTGGGTAAACGGGTTGCCATTCTGGACGAAGGCGGTGGCTGGAAAGGGATCGGCACGACCTGGAAGCTGGCCGAAGATGGGCATGAGGTCACGATCCTGACCCCCGATGCCATGGTCGGGCCCGAGCTGGTGCGCGTGTCGGCGGACCATGCCAAACAGGTCGCGCGGGTCATCGGGGTCGGCCAGCATGTCCAGCTGTTGATACCGGCCTGTGCCGTCCAGCGGATCGCGCACATATCGCAGGGCAGAAAAATCCTCGATCGCAAAGCCGACGCCGTCAAACAAGGTGATCTGGCGTGCGTATGTGCGCCCCGGTTTGGTGCCTGACAGGATCTCCCAGATTTTGGTCACCGGAAAGTTGTCGGCGACTTGTTGGATTTCGCCTTCGATCCGGGCCTGGGGCGTGTATTCGCCGAAAACGACGGAC
>DFBF01000078.1:5402-5779 GCA_002367285.1 Rhodobacteraceae bacterium UBA3087
CTCTTTGGAGTGGCTGGCCACGCGCGGGGTTTTGTCAAACAGCGCCCACCGGCGAAAGTCCTGTTCGGCATAGTCGCAGATCCCTTTCAGCATGGTTTCGATGCCGACATGACGCACCAGTTTCATCATGTGATCGACGAATGCAAACGGCACGAAGGCCAGGTGAGGGGGGATGGTCATTGCGAGTTCCTGATCAGCAGTGTTGGAGGCAGTATTTCACTGCGCAGTTTGTGCGGTAATGCCCGGCTTGGTTGAAAACAGCCGGAAGATCGCGCAACTTGTCCGGCATGGGTATGCAAAATGAAAGACACGTCTTTGATGATCTTGATCGCCAGCAGATCGCGCTGCTGCGTGCCGAAGGTCGGGCGCCTGTGTCG
>DFBF01000078.1:5811-8261 GCA_002367285.1 Rhodobacteraceae bacterium UBA3087
TGGCGCGTTGCTGGGGTTCACCGTGCGGGTGCGCGGGGATCACGCAGTCAGCACCATTCGCGCGGTCATGATGATCGAGGTGGTCGGCAAGTTGGCCAGTCAGGTGATCCGCCGCCTGCGCGGCTTGTCCGAACTTCACCGCTTGCATACCACCAACGGAAAATGGGATCTGGTGGCGGAACTGCGGACCGATAGCCTGGAGGCGTTCGACAGCGTGCGGCGCGAGGTGCGCATGACCGACGGGGTGTCCAACAGTGAAACCAGCCTGTTTTTGGCCTTGGTCTGAAAAGGAAATGACATGACCAAACCTTTCATCATGGTTGCCCCGAACGGGGCACGGCGCGGCAAGACGGACCATGCGGCGTTGCCGATCACTGCGGGCGAAATCGCCGAAACGGCGCACAGCTGTCATGTGGCTGGCGCGGATGGCTTGCACCTGCATGTGCGTGACGATCAAGGCGCGCATTCACTGGAGGCGGGACGGTATCGCGAGGCGATTGACGAGGTCACGCGTCTGGTGCCCGACATGCGCATCCAGATCACAACCGAGGCCGTCGGCATCTATGACGTCGCCGCGCAGCTGGACTGTTTGCAACAGGTGCGTCCGGGGTGGGCCTCGATTTCCATACGTGAAATCGCGCGCGCGCCGGGCTTGGCCGACCGGGTTTATGGTGCCTGTGCCGACATGGGCTGCGAGGTGCAGCACATTCTGTATGACACCGAAGACGTGGCGCTGTTGCAGCAATGGCAGACCGATGGCACCGTGCGGCCAGATCAGACCAGCGTGTTATTCGTGCTCGGCCGCTATGCCGCCGGGCAGGTGTCACAGCCCGGCGAACTGGACGCGTTTCTGACCGCGCTGCCGGATGCTCCGAAATGGATGCTCTGTGCCTTTGGGCCACAGGAACACGCCTGCCTGATTGCCGCGATGCAACGGGGTGGCGACGCGCGGGTTGGGTTTGAAAACAGCCTGCTGCGCGCGGACGGAACTCTGCACGCGGACAACGCCAGTTCGGTTACCGACCTGATCGCCGGACTGACCGTATAAGCGGGTCTATTGTGCCGCCATGTCGGTGCGCGCGATTTGACATTGGGTCCAAAGCTCGCCCAGGGCGGTCAGCAGATGTTTGATGTCGGCGGCAGTGTGCACGGGGGATGGCGTGATGCGCAGACGCTCGGTTCCCTTCGGCACGGTCGGGTAATTGATCGGCTGAATATAGATGCCATATTCCCGCATCAGAGTGTCCGAGATGAACTTGCATTTTACCGGATCGCCGACCATCACCGGGATGATGTGGCTGGGGTTTTCGATATGTGAAATGCCGATGGCGTCCAGCCCGGCACGCACCTGCGCAACCCGTGCTTTCTGCCCATCGCGTTCGATTTGCGAGGCCTTCAGGTATTGCACCGAGGCGCGTGCGCCCGCCGCAACCGCCGGGGGCAGGGCGGTGGTAAAGATGAACCCGCTGGCAAAGCTGCGCACGAAATCGCACAGCTCGGCGCTGGCGGCGATGTATCCGCCGACCACGCCAAACGCCTTGCCCAGCGTGCCTTCGATCACCGTCAACCGGTCCATCAGTCCCTCGCGTTCGGCAATGCCGCCGCCGCGCGGGCCGTACAGGCCAACCGCGTGCACCTCGTCCAGATAGGTCATTGCGCCGTATTTGTCGGCCAGGTCACAGATCTCTTTGATCGGGGCAATATCACCGTCCATGGAATAGACGCTCTCAAAGGCCACCAGCTTGGGCGCGTTCGGATCAGCGGCGGCCAGCTTGGCCTCAAGATCCGCCAGGTCATTGTGTTTCCAGATCACCTTGGCGGCGCGGGAATGGCGGATGCCTTCGATCATCGAGGCATGGTTCAGCGCGTCGGAAAAGACGATACAGCCGGGAATTTCACTGGCCAGCGTGCCAAGCGCGGCCCAGTTCGACACATACCCAGATGTGAACAAAAGCGCGGCTTCTTTGCTGTGCAGATCGGCCAGTTCGCGTTCCAGAAGCACGTGATCATGGGTGGTGCCGGAAATGTTGCGCGTGCCGCCTGCGCCCGCGCCGACGCGGTCCAATGCATCGTGCATGGCGGCCAGAACAGCCGGGTTCTGCCCCATGCCCAGATAGTCGTTTGAACACCAGATTGTCACATCATTCGTGCGGTCTGTGTCGGTATGGCTTGCGGTGGGAAAGGCGCCGCGCTTGCGTTGCAGGTCGGCAAATACGCGGTAATTTCCTTCGTCGTGCAAGCTGTCCAGACGGGTGCGGAAATAGTCCTGATAGTTCATGAGGATCCCCTTGCGCAGAAACGTTTGAGCCCATGAAACAGAAATTTCCGGCCCGCTTCATGATGATTGTCAAGCGGGCGGGAGAATGTGATCGCAGACGAAAAACGCCACGGTTTCCCGTGGCGTTGTCGTGCATTTTTCCGGCAGGTTTACCCCAACACAGCGGTGACCA
>DFBF01000203.1:0-363 GCA_002367285.1 Rhodobacteraceae bacterium UBA3087
CGCCGCAGCGGTTTTGTCCACCGATCCTGCATAACTTGCGGCTGCTGAACAGGTGAGCCCCGGAAATTGACGGTATTGGCGAACTTCGCGCTGCAGATGGCGATGCGTTTGTCGCAGCCTGCGCGGGCGATGAAGCTGTCGCCCTCGGCGATGGCGCGCACGGGCACTTCCAGCAGGGTCAGGGTGGCGATGCTGTCATCCAGTCCATGCGCCAGCACTTCGGTGACGGCGGGGCGCTTCTGAGCGGCGATAGCCCGGTGGCAACTCATGACGTGGCATCCTCGCTATCGTTTTGCGATCCTTGTTGAAAACACGCGCCGCTTCACGGGCAGACATTCCGTCCTTCAAACAGGCACGGCGCAC
>DFBF01000203.1:446-7950 GCA_002367285.1 Rhodobacteraceae bacterium UBA3087
GCCCAATATTGCTCCGCGTTTTACACTCCAGAAAAACCGAAACGATTCACATACATCGAGGGCCGCTTCTGGAGTGATGTTCCACACAAAAGTCGTGCCCACTGCGTTCTTACGTAAGCCCTGTATGCTATGTATCAGCCAGGAATGCCCAATGCTGGGACAAAACATACGTCAAAGCGGCCGTGACGAGTGTCGATACCGACAGCGCGATGGTGGGCGGTAGTATCGTCGTATGCACAAGGCCGAGCAGCAAGGTCTGGTTCACGGCCAATCCGGTCAGAGCAACGACAAGAAACCGCCGGAGCGAGCGCGAAATCGGGATGTCAGGCGAGGAAAACGAGTAGCCGTAATGCCCCGAGAAGCTGACAAAAAACGCCAAGCAGAATGCTATGATATTGGCTGTGGAGGCGCTTGTTCCTGACAGGATCAACACCCCTCCGACAAGGATGTGCACACAGGTTGCCAACCCGCCGACAAGCCCGAATCGCATTGCAGATTTCAAGGTCATTTCAAGGTCTCGGAACTGATTTCTTCGGCGATGATAAAGCCGGGGCGGCCTTTGACTTCGGTAAAGACGCGGGCAAGGTATTCGCCAAGCACTCCGATCGAAATCAGTTGCACACCGCCCAGAAACAAGGTTCCCACGGCGAGTGTTGACCAGCCTGGCACGTCAACTCCGAAAATGATGGTTCGCGCGGCGATCCAAAGACCATAAAGGACCGACAGGCTGGCGATGCTCATGCCGACACCAGTCCAAACCCGAAGAGGCCAGTTGGTAAAGGCCGTCATGCCCGTCAGTCCGAGACGCACGAGCCCGCTCAGGCCAAATTTGCTGTGCCCACCCGCGCGCGGCGCCAGTTCGATTGGTACTGCGATGGTGCGGAAACCAACCCAGCCAAACAGGCCCTTCATGAAGAGGTTTCGTTCGGGCAGTTCCAGCAAGGCGTCGACAACCCGCCGATCCATGACCCGAAAATCGCGGGCGTCAGGGGGGATGTCGACTTCGCTGCCAAGGCTGAGAAGACGATAAAACATGCGTGTCAAAAGCCGTTTCAGGGGTGGTTCATCCTGCCGGTGCGCACGCACTGCAAAGGCCATTTCATAGCCGTCCTCGAGGTGACCCAACATGGTGCGCAGATGATGCAGCGGTTCCTGAAGGTCGGCGTCTAGAATGGCGATCCGCTGACCCCGAGTGGCCTGAAGACCGGCCATGATCGCCTGTTCTTTGCCAAAGTTGCGCGACAGGCGCAGCACGCGCACCGGAAGGGTTTTGCAAAGGTCTTGCGCGGTGGCCAGTGTGGTATCATGACTGCCATCATCAACGATGATGATCTCGAAACGGTCAACCAGCCGGGCCGCTTCCTTAGCAACGCGACGGATCGTTTCTGCGATGTTCGCTTCTTCGTCATGCGCCGGGATCACAATCGACAGATCCGGGGTCAGAGACAGCGACGACAGGGTCGCCATCAGGCCACTGGGCTGGATGTTCATTGTCCAATTCCTTTGTTCGATAGATTGGGGCGCTCCAGGAACAGGACGTAACGGCCAAACGTTCCGGCATTTCGAAATCCCGGGGTCAGACTGGCGGTTGCGCGGCGTAGGTAATCTCGGCGCACAGCAACGGCGTCAAGACGGTCATTTGACATCAACGCCGCCAAGGCGGTCAGGTCGCTTTGGCTCTCTGCCCGCCCGGTTGTGTAAAACTCGGCGGAAAAGCGGCGATCAGGGAAGGTTGTCAAAACCGCGTTCGGCGCGATTTCAGCGATTGCGGACACCATTGGCCTTAAGGTTTTCAACCTTATCCGGTCCGGCGCGACCACCGGCAGGGCGGCAAGGGTGGCGTATATCCCCAGCGCCAAACAGGCCGGCAGTAGCAAGCTCAGGCGCGACAGGCGAGAAGACAGGCCGAATATCTGGACCCATAGAACCGCCAGCAACAAGGACGCGGCGGGCAGCGCGGGCAATAGATAAGCCGCAAGAATATTGGCCGAGGGAGTGAACAGGATCAGCGGCGCCAACACCCAAAACCCCAGGTAGGACAGCCAGTCATCTTCGGCAAAGGCCGCCCGAACAGCCCTTGGGCGCATCACCAGCAGCGCAATGGCAAGGGGTGTCCAGGGCAGAAATACACCGGGCGCATAGGCCCAGATCATGCCCTTGGCCCGCTCATGCCCAACCCCATAAAGGTCGCCTGCCCATCCCGGCACCAAAAACCGTTCAATATGTTCGCCGATCAGGAAATAGCGCAGGAACCCGGGGGTGCTGAGCTCGGCAAGAATATACCACGGGGCTGCCAGTGATATGGTCAGCACCAGCCCGCTGACCCAGGGCAAATGGGCCAGGCGCCGCCAGCGACCGCCAAGCAGCAACCACGGCGTCAGCGCAAGCCCCGTCAGGACAACCGCCGTTGGCCCCTTGGCCAACAGCCCGACAGCCAGCCCGGCGAAGAACAGATACCCCCACATGCGCGCGGCAGAACCACCGCGCGATGCCTCGTAAAACCCGATCATCGACATCACCAGACCCAGCACCATCGGCATGTCCGTCATGACGAAAGCAGAGGCGCCGAAATAGTACAGGGATAGCGCGCAGATCAAAACGGCGACCAGGGCCACATCGCTTCCCCGACGCAGCGCGGCCCATTTTCCGATCACGCCAAGGCAGAAAACTGACACGACCAGAATGAAGAAACGTGCACCAAATTCGCTGATGCCGAACAGCTTCATGCCCGCCGCCGACAGCCAGGTGTGCAATGGCGGTTTGCCCCAAAAGGGTACGCCATCGTCAAACCACGGGGTTACCCAATCGCCCGTTTCCACCATTACCCGCGCGATTTCGCCATAGCGGGCCTCGGTGGTATCGGTGAACGGCACCCAGATCGCCAGAACCACACGCAAGACCAGCGCAATCCCCAACCCGCCATATACCAATATGCGAAACGTGATCCGCGACCTTACCTGATGCAGCAGGGACAAGGACACAGAGTCGTGCAAGAAATCGGGGGCTGAGGTTTGGGTCATTTGTTTCCTCGTGTTTCACTCACAAGGTCATTACAGTCGGCCCGTTCGGTGCAGGATGACGGTGACATTACAATTTGCCAATGTTTGCCTTTTGCGTTTTCACCCGGTTTGACCCGCCTGTATGGTGGTCTGGAAGGAGAAGCACATGCGTGTTCTGGTCGTCGAGGATAACGAAGATACCGCCGACTACATCATACGTGGCTTGACCCAAGAGGGGCAGTCAGTGGACTGGGCCCGCACGGGGCGCGAGGGGTTCCTGCGGGCCTTGGACGATGATTTCGACGTCATGGTGGTCGACCGGATGATACCCGAACTGGATGGGCTGGCCATGGTTCGGGCGATCCGCGAGGCGGGCAACACGACACCAGTCCTGTTTCTAAGCGCCATGGACGGTGTCAGCGACCGTGTCGATGGATTGACCGCTGGCGGCGATGATTATCTGACCAAACCTTTTGCCTTTGCCGAATTGTCAGCCCGGCTTCAGGCCCTGACCCGGCGCCCGACCCTGAAGAAAGAAGAAACCGAGCTGCGAGTGGCGGATCTGGTCGTGGACCTGTTGCGCCAAAAAGTGTCGCGTGCGGGGCGTCCAATAGAGCTGCAACCACGTGAATTCCGCCTTTTGTGTTACTTCATGCGCCACACGGAACGCGTGGTGACGCGCACCATGTTGTTGGAAGCGGTCTGGGAATTTCATTTCAACCCGCAAACAAATGTGGTGGATGCCCTGGTCAGCAGATTGCGCAACAAGGTGGACAAGCCCTTTGACGCGGCCTTGATCCACACGGTGCGCGGATCGGGGTACAGCCTTCATGCCTGACACACCGCATATCTCGCACAATCGCACCGGCTTTCGGCTGTCGTTGCAGTATTCGTTTCTCTACACGATCCTTGTCACGCTTATTTTCGTCGTTGCGTTTTTGTTGTCTCAGCACGAGCTGCGCGAATGGGCGCATGAATGGATGTGGGATGATGCCGAAAGTTTCGTTCAGATGGCGGAGCGCGATGGGTCTGACGCGTTGATTGCCTCAATCGAGGCATTGGGGCGCATCAATCTGACATACGACCGGATCTATGCGTTGGTGGACGCGGACGGTGTGGTCATCGCCGGGAACGCCAAGGTGGTCAACATCACCCCCTTGCGCAGTTTTTACCCGATCGAAGCCTTCGGCGTTGAACCGGCTGACCCCGAAGAGACGACCGGATACTGGGTGCAGTCGATCCCGATCAATGGCTACACGATCATACAGGGCACATCGGACCATGTGATCTATGAATTGCTCGAGGCGCTGCGTACATCGTTGATTCTGGGTGTTCTGGCGTTCATCGCTGTGGGCCTGTATCTGGGCACCCGTGTCGGCAAGCTGACCGGGGATCGTATTGCTGCGATATCCGACACATTGGACATGGCTGGTCAGGGTGATCTTTCGTCACGGGTTCCGGCCGGTGAGGGGCCCAAAGATGACCTTGAACGGGTTGGGCGCAAGATAAACGACACGCTGGAACGGATCGAGCGACTGGTCGATGTCCAGAAGCAGATCACGACGGACATCGCCCATGATCTGCGCTCACCCTTGCAAAGGCTGCGTCAACGGCTTGAAAAGATTGACCCTGATACGGATTTCGACATGCAACGGGATGCCAGCCTCGATGCGATTGACGAGATCGTGGAAACCTTTCAATCGCTGCTGCGCATCGCGGAGCTTGAACGGGGTCGTCTGCTGGAGGATCATGGCGAAACAGATGTCGGCAAGGTGTTGGCGACGGTTCTGGAGATCTACGAAGACACCGCGTTCGAGGCTGGACAGACCTTGGTGACCGGCCAGCTCGATGCGGGCCTGCCCGCCATCCCGGGCAACGCCAACCTGTTGGCGCAGATGTTTGCGAACCTGATCGAAAACGCGATCACCCACTGTCCCGGCGGCAGCACGATCACAGTCTCTGCCGTTGCGGTCGGGTCTGGGCTGCGGGTGACCATTGCCGACAATGGCCCCGGCATTCCCCTGGCCGAACGCGAACGCGTGTTTGATCGGTTTTATCGAAGCGATCCGTCGCGCTATCGAAAAGGCAACGGCCTGGGGCTGTCCTTGGCTAAAGCCATTTCCACAGCGCATGGCGGGGACTTGTCGCTGGCCAATGTAGATACGGGCGCCTGTTTCGTATGGGTCTGGCCGGCTGATCTGATGGCCACCTCATGATCCCCCGCTGTATGTGTCCCGTTTGAGACGCGCCTGTCTTCGCATCTTTGGGCAGGCCTTTCACGCGCATCTGACAGGGTTTTGAGGTTTCGCTGATCGTTTGCGCAACCGGTGAATTGAAATTTCCTTTCAGGTGTTTTACACGGGCCGGGAACGGTTCCGCCTTTCCTGTGCGGGGCCTTGCGCGGACGCGCACATATATCAACGCCTCCAGAACTGCTGAAAAAAGGGTAAGGAAAATGGCTGACACTTCGAAACCGGATATTCTGTATACAATTGTAGACGAAGCGCCTGAACTGGCCTCGGCATCCTTCCTGCCAATCATCCGCTCGTTCGCGGCTGCGGCGGGTGTGAACGTCGGCACCAAGGACATTTCCCTGGCCGGGCGAATCATTTCGACCTTCCCGGACTACCTGACCGAAGATCAGCGCCAGAACGATGATTTGGCCGAACTGGGTCAGCTGGTGAAAACCCCCGATGCGAACGTCATCAAGCTGCCCAACATCTCGGCCTCGGTGCCGCAACTGGTTGCGGCCATCGAAGAGCTGCAAGCCCAGGGCTACGCCCTGCCGGCTTACCCGGAAGATCCTGCAACGGACGAAGAAAAAGCCGTGCGTGCGAAGTATGACGGGCTGAAAGGATCTGCCGTAAACCCGGTTCTGCGCGAAGGCAACTCGGACCGTCGTTCGGCCAAGGCCGTCAAGAATTTCGCCCAGAAGAACCCGCATTCGATGGGCACCTGGGCCTCGGACAGCAAGACCAAAGTGTCTTCGATGCCGGGCAACGATTTCTATGCCAATGAGAAATCGGCCACCATCACCGCCGCACAGGCCGGTGACGCGAAGATCGAATTCGTCGCCAAAGATGGCACCGTGACCGTGTTGAAAGATGGCTGGCCGCTAGAGGCTGGCACCGTTGCCGACGCGACCTTCATGTCCGCCAAAGCGCTGGATGCCTTCCTGGCCGCTGCGATTGAAGACACCAAAGACGATGGCACCATGTTCTCGCTGCACATGAAGGCGACGATGATGAAGGTCTCGGACCCGATCATCTTTGGCCACGCTGTACGCGCCTGGCTGGCCCCGGTGTTCGAAAAATTCGGTGCCGAATTGGACGCCGCTGGCGTGAACCCGAATTCGGGTATGGGAGATCTGCTGGACCGTGTGGCAGGCAACGCCGACATCATGGCTGCCATCGACGCCGTGACCGCGACGCGCCCCGCCATGTATATGGTCGACAGCGACAAAGGCATCACCAACCTGCACGTGCCGTCCGATGTGATCATTGACGCCTCGATGCCCGCCGTGATCCGCGCGGGCGGCAAGGGTTGGGATGCGGCTGGCAACAAGGGTGACACCAACTGCGTCATCCCCGACCGTTGCTATGCCACGATCTATGACGAGGCGATCAACTTCTTCAAAGCGAACGGCGCGTTGGATGTGACCACTGCCGGGTCCGTTGCCAACGTCGGCCTGATGGCGCAGAAGGCCGAAGAATACGGCTCGCACCCGACCACATTCGAAGCTGCGGCTGACGGCGCCATCCGGGTTGTCACGGCGAATGGCGACACGCTGCATTCCCACGACGTAGAGGCCGGTGACATCTGGCGGGCTTGCACCGCCAAGCAGGCGCCGATCGAAAACTGGATCCAACTGGCCCTGGACCGTCAGCGTCTGACCGGGTCCGAAGCGATTTTTTGGCTGGATGCAAACCGCGCCCATGACGCCGAACTGATCAAATACGTGACCCCGGTTCTGGAGGCCAAAGGTGTGGCCGACAAGTTCCAGATCATGGCGCCGCGCGAAGCAACCGCGCAGTCGCTGAAAACGATCACCGCTGGCAATGACAGCATCGCCATCACCGGCAACGTATTGCGTGATTACCTGACCGACCTGTTCCCGATCCTGGAGCTGGGTACCTCGGCCAAGATGCTGTCGATCGTCAAGCTGATGAACGGTGGTGGCTTGTTTGAAACCGGTGCTGGCGGCTCAGCGCCCAAACACGTTCAGCAGTTCGTAGAAGAAGATCATCTGCGCTGGGACTCGCTGGGAGAGTTCCTTGCCATCGCGGTATCGTTAGAAGATCTCGGTGATAAGACCAACAATCCCAAAGCTAAAATGCTGGCAAAAACCCTCGATTTGGCGACCGGGAAACTATTAGATGAAGGTAAGTCTCCTTCCCGCAGAGTGGGGGAGCTGGATAACAGAGGCAGCCACTTCTACCTAGCTCTCTATTGGTCCCAGGCACTTGCTGCACAAAGTGAAGACAAAGAGCTACAGGCCTCATTCC